>JAZNIV010000053.1:0-10525 GCA_045577675.1 Clostridia bacterium | reverse complement strand
CGTAAGATGTCTTGGTGCTATTACCCGTGAAAGGCTTGAGGCTGTTCGTGAATCTGATGCGATTCTTAGAGAAGAGTTTGCGAAAAACGGTCTTGAAGGCAAAGTTTGGCAGTATTTTACAGCGGTTCCGAACTTTAAGTCGGTCGGCGTTAAGGATGACGCCCGCACCTATGCATATCCGGTAATTATTCGTGCGGTTAATACCGTTGACGCTATGACAGCAACTGTTGAGAATGTTCCGTTTGAACTTCTCCAGCATATCACGGAGCGTATTACTACAGAAGTTCCAAATGTAAATCGTGTGCTGTTTGACCTCACTCCAAAGCCTACAGGTACAATTGAGTGGGAATAATAAGAATGTTTCGGGACCATGACAAATATCCCGGAAAGGCAAAAAAGAATATTTTAAGAATGAGACCTTGAGGACGAAAGTCTTCGGGGTCTTTTTTTGAACATAAAACATAGAAACCGCATGAAACAGGGGACTGTGTACCACATAAAATTTTTATTTTATGTGGTCAAGACACCAAAAAGCCAATGAGTTACGGAATGCGGCAAATTGCCTTTTCACGCTGAGGATGCTTGCCCCGTAACATAGAGAAATTTCAAAAATACATTTTTGGGAAAACAGAAATGGCTTAAAATCTAGGGTTCCAAGACTTAATTTCCCCAATTTGCCCTTTTCCCAAAAAAGAAAATGTTTTTGGGAACATTTTTGGGAAAATAAGGAGGAGTTCTATGAGAAAGAAAAATTACAAAGGAAGATGCGAAAAGAAGTGTTTGTTGCGTACAAAATAAATACGAATTTGGAGGAATTTTATGAGAGATTTAATTGTAAAAAAGGTGAATAAATCACCATATGACATGATTGATGTTTTGAGAGAAGCAAAATGTTGCAGAGATGTGTTGGGTAAGATATATACTGAAAATTGGCTTGACCAATATATTTCGTACATCGGTTGCAATAGAGAAATGGCCGATGAAGCGAAGAAATACATAGTATACGCTTTGGTTCACATATTGAGAGAACTGAAATATTTTTCAGGTGAAGTTAAGGAAAAATATATAGCGAACCCGGACGAGTTGTTGGATGAAGTTATGTTTTTCGGAGAAAAACGTGGCTGGACTTTAGACAAGCACTCAGCTCTTGGATTATGTTCGTATATCATAGAGGATTATGTATCAAATGGCCGAGAATGTTTACAGGAAACAAGTGCAGGTGCACTTTGCCAGATAATTTCCGACTATCGAGATGATGTTATAAATGATATATGCGACCCAGTGTGGGAACGCTATTATGACAATCTTATCTTTGAACATGGAGAAGACGAAGACGATGTATGTAAGTATCACGATATAGAAGGATTGGAAAAATTGGTGAGATCCAGGGAATGTATTCCGGCAGATTATTTTGTAATGTAAACAATCATTCTTATTTGCCTGAACAGGGAATTATAAAAATCCGTCACATCCTAATATAGGGTGTGATGGTCTTTTTGTATGCTCAAACTATTGATATTTTGCCGTGCAGCCATTCAAAGGAAGATAAAAGCAATGGATAGAAAAAATTTATGTATAGATTCACATAGACTGTTAAAAAACCGTTGCCAACTATTATGGTCATTCACAGGATTCCATCGATGACCTTTTAAGCCAAGGATTTTCTCCTTTTGAAATAGAGGAATTTTGACAAGAAAAAGGTATTGAATTCTAATTAAAAGTGTGTTATGATATTGAAAATTAAACCTATGGAGATGCAAAAATGGGACTATTTTTTAATTATGACAAACCGGGACCGGGCGTAGATAAAGATGCACCAAAGAAGAAAGGAGTATTTTTGTACTTTGAGCTTTTGAGAAGAAATTTAAGCAAATTATTGCTTTCAAATATGCTTTACTTCGTGGTGAGCTTGCCAGTTGCGGTGCTTTATTTTATGGTTATATCATACTTCTTGGGCATTGCAACGCCGGAGATTGTAGGAACTGTCACATTGTCGCGAATGTCGGTTATTCTGACACTATTAACTGTGATTTTTTGGGGAACAGGTCCTGTTTCTTGCGGATTCACATACATATTGCGAAATATCGCCAGAGAAGAACACACATTTGTATTCTCTGATTTTTTGGAGAAGTCACGGCAAAGCTTTCTTCATGGACTGGTGTTTTTAGCTATAGATATAATTATGTTTATCAGCTCAACGATGGCAATTTGGATATACAAAAATATGGCTGAAAAATCGGGCGGAATTTATGTAGTATTGTTTGCAACTGCAATCATAACACTTGTCCTTTATACAATTATGCATTTTTATATGTATGAGTTTGAGGTAACATTTAAAAACAGCATTTTACAAATATATAAAAATTCGTTTATTATGGCTTTTGCTACGCTTCCTATGTGTTTATTGATTGGTTTTATAATTTGTGCAGTATCAATAGTGCTGTTAGGTATACTAAACCCTATTATAGTGTTGATTGTTGCGTTTTTATGTTGGGTAAGCGTTATGCGGTTTGTTGTGGACTTTTATTCTGCACGAATTATAAAAAGAACGATTTTAGCGAAGTATGAAAAAGCATCAGAGGTAAATAGAAAAATTGTGTAGGAAAAATTGCAATTTTCTGATTGATACTATTATTGGAAGAAAGATATGAAATACATAATTTGATGGAACAATTTCAAGATACGGGATTGTTAGCGATAAAACCATAGAAGGGTTAGTGCTATCTGAATAAAAATATGACATAGTAAAAAATGATACTGCATTTTGCGGTATCATTTTTGAATTGGTGCCTTTAGGCGTGGAAATAAACCTCCAGTTCTACTGGGGGGAAATAAAAAGCTTTAGCATGAGAAAAACCTCCGTGATATAATAGTAAATGGTTTGGCGATCGCATTACTAAAAAATATCATGGAGGTTTTTAACAATGATGAAGAAAACAAATAATGAGATAAAGCATACAGCACATTCAAGCTACAGATGTCAGTATCACATAGTATTTGCACCAAAATATCGAAGAAAAGAAATATATGGTCAATTGAAAAAGGATATAGGAGAAATTTTACGAAAACTCTGCGAACAAAAGGGAGCAGAGATAATAGAAGCCGAAGCTTGTAAAGACCATATACATATGCTTGTAAGTGTTCCGCCATACATAAGTATAGCACAGTTCATGGGATTTCTCAAGGGAAAAAGTTCATTGGTGATATTTGACAGACACGCAAATTTAAAATATAAATATGGGAGCAGAAATTTTTAGTGCAGAGGGTATTATGTTGATACAGTAGGCAGAAAAAAAGTAATAGAAACATATATAAGGAATCAGTTAGAGGAAGACTATGCATCAGACCAAATCAGCATAAAAGAATATATGGACCCGTTTACGGGTGGCAAGAATAAGTAGGCAAAAAAAGACAGCCGCACGTGAGCGGCTGCCTGTAATTGTAATGAGGTGTCAAGCCTTCAGTGCCTCTTACAGAGGCTAAGCCTGTAATAGCCCCTTCTAGGGGCTGGACAAGCCACCAGTTTACTGGTGGTTATGACTGTTTCTGTCAAGTAGATACTCTATCGTATAAATCTACCCATTTTTTTCGGAATTTACATAGATTAGCACAATCTATAAGCATACTAAAAATTACTTTGTTGTCTGATTGTTTTTTCGGTATTCCAAAGGTGTACAACCATAAAGCTTAGAGAATTCTTTAAAGAATCGTGTTTTATCCGTAAATCCTACTTTGGATTGTATTTCTTCAATAGAAAATTCAGTTTGTGTTAAGTATTTCGCTGTTTCAGTAATTCTTTTTTCTATTAGATATTCTTTAAAGCCCATGCCGGAAATTTTCTTAAATTCTTTGCTGATGTATGAAGGACTGAAATAACAACGCGTCGCCAAGGTGCTGAGGGATATAGGCTCAGCGTAATTTTTGTCAATATAATCCAGTATGGAATCAAAAACCTCAAAGAAAACAGATTTAGGATAGTTTCTATCAAGGTTTTTCTCGTTTAGTATATTAAACATTTTGGTAAGAACGACACGAGCATAACCGTTTAATATCATTGAGTGACTGGGTACTTTTTTCTCTGCTGTAGATAGCATAAAATTAATGATATTTTTAATTTCATACGCATCATCGCCCTTGAATTTTACCATTTGGGAGTCAGCTGATAACTTATCATCCGGATTAGACAGAAAGAAACGAAACAGGTTGTAAAAAGTATCATTATCAACTGCGTATTCGATTATGAAATCTTGTTTTATGAGAATATTTACAAATTCACAAGCTCCTTGCGAAGCAAATGAATGTATTTGGCCTGGGGCTATAAAGAGAAGGGTGTTATGGGTTGCCAAATAAGTCTGTCCGTCAATTTTGTGATTCACTGTTCCGGATATTGTATATACCAACTCAAGAAAATCATGAATATGCTCGTCTTGCGAATCGTATTCTTGGCTTATAGTACCCAGATGTACACTTTCATCATTTTTAAAATAGTCTTTTTTTGAATACAAATACATAAAATCACACATCCTTTCATCGCTCAGCCAACTATTTTCACCATTTCAAGTATATATTAAAAGGAATGAAAAAGCAATATAAAAACATTGGAAAATGTTTCTGGCAGAAAAACAATACTTTTTTGCCAGAAAACAACATTGTAACTTTGAACGAAGAATGATAACATACAAAGTGTATACATATCGAATGTTTAATGACCATCAATATGTTAAAAATTACTAAATGTTATTACAATTTGTTAAATACTACTTTTAGTACAGAAAAGAATAGGAGGATAAATAATGAAGAAGAAAATTTTATGCGCCGTTTTTGTAGCATCTTCTATATGCATGAATGTTTTTGCTGCAGATGTTTCATTGGTTGATAACAAAGTGACGGTGGAAATTGATTCAGTGGCGGAAACATGGGGGACTTTGATAGTGACCAAAACAGGCGACTCTCTTGCCGATGATGAAAATATTATTGCTATGAAGCAGGCTAAAGCTGATGAGAATGGTAAAGCAACCTTTAATTTTTCAATGCCTGCTACACTTGAAGGCGGAGTAAATGGCAAATATGATTTGCACATTAAAAGCGGTGACGGAGATGTGTATATAGAAAGCATGTATTATGCTCTTCCTGCAGACAGAACCAGCGTGGCAGGTAACCTTAAAACTGAGGCGAATGTCAAAGCGATTATTGAAAATGGAAGTAATGAAGATACATTAAGAACTTTGGGCGTTTATTTAGACATATATAATGATTTAAAGGATGCGGATGCACAGAACGGAAATACTGCACTAACAGATTCTGTGTGTGCAACTTTTGCAGACGCTCGTACAGCGGATATGAGTGATACGGAAGTTGTAAACCTTTTGAATGAAAAAGTAATAATTCAAGCGATTAATACATTGCCTGATAAGAGCGTTGAAGTTATTGAAAAAACAGGATTCTCTTTTGAAAATGTTAAATATGCTGATGAAGATGACAGCACAAAAGCTTTTGTATGTGACTATATTTATGCAAACAAGCCTTATGCAAGCTTTGAAGACATCGAGAATGCGTATGAAGTTGCAAATATGCTGAATGTGATAAACAATACTCGTTTTGATGCTATGGAAAGCAAAATCACAGGATATGCGCAGGACCTTGGTATAACAGGAGACCCGATATATACAAACTATATCAGTTCTACAAACAAAACAGCTATAAATGAGGACATTGTTCTTGCGCTCAAGAATAAAAAGGCAGTAACTGTACAGGATCTGCTTACGGTAATTGATACAGCTACTAAGAACAACCCTGGTAACAATAACCCTGGTGGAGGAGGCAGCACTGGCGGAGACGGCGGTACCACAATAAATACCCCACCGAACCCACTAACCGGTGTACCTGTTGGAAATAACAGCAGTAAGGGATTTGATGATATTGAAGATGTTGCATGGGCAAAGACAGCTATTATGTCTATGGCAGAAAGAGGTATCATATCAGGTGATGGAAAAGGCAGCTTTAATCCGAACAATTCTGTAAAAAGAGAAGAATTTGTTAAAATGCTTGTTGTAGCAGCGGGTATGCATAATATGGATGCAAAAAGCTCCTTTAATGATGTGGATAGCAGTGCATGGTATGCATCTTATGTAGCAAGTGCATATAACAACAAAATGATTTATGGTACATCAGAAAATGGTTTCGGAGTAGGAACAAACATAACAAGACAGGACATGGCGGTAATGTGTTACCGCGCAGCTCAGAATGCAAACATAATAAATAAAGTGCGTGACGGCGTTCAGTTTGCAGATGCAGACAACATAAGCAGTTATGCAAAAGATGCGGTGAATGTACTATACGAAGCCGGAGTTATTAATGGTATTGGCGATGGATTGTTTGACCCGACAGGAACAGCCACAAGAGCTCAGGCAGCGGTTATGATTTACAATTTGTTTGTGAAATAAGCGGAAGGAGAAACATAATATGACTAAAAAAATAGCATCGTTGCTGTGTTTGTTATCAATTATAGCAACATTGTTGCCGGGAAGCTATGTTTTTGCAGAAGAAGCAGAGAAAACATACGAAAAAGAGACTGTTATGCAGGTTCTTGGAATTGAAGAAGCGACAGCAGCAAGCATAGTTACGAATGATTATCTTTTGACAGCTTTGTCAGGATTTTTATACGGAGAAAATGAGAGACCTTCCGCAGAAAGCTTTGCCAGAGAAGTTGGTATTCTGGAATTTGGAGAGATTTACGACGGAAGAAAGACAATCACTAAGATAGAGGCTCTTGAATATGCGTTGGCAACTTTGGGATATAAAGACTATGCCAAGAGCACAGGGGAGAATGGAATCAAAACTGTTGCATCATCCCTTGGAATAACAAAAGGCTTGGGAACGACAGAAAATGAAGAAATTACCTTCAATGAATGTGTAGTAATGCTACATAACATGCTGGAGGTAGCACCTATGGTGGCTATTTATAGCGGAGGTCAGGTAAAACACATAATTGAAAATTATCAGACATTACTTTCAAAGTATCGTGATGTGCACAAAATCACAGGACTTTTAACATCAAACGGAATCACATCGCTGGACAAGGAAGCTAGCTGTAAAGAAGGGCATATTCAGATAGGTACTTCACTTTATACCATGGAAGACAGTACACTATGCAGAAAGCTTCTGGGAAAATATGTTGAAGCGTATGTTCTTAATGATGAATATGATGAACCGATAGTTCTATGCATAGGTGAAACAGGCGGACGAAACAGAGAATTTATAGTAGATGCAAGAGATGTAAAGAGAATTACTCCTGACTATACCAGACTGGAATATTATGAAAATAACCGAGAAAAGTATTTAAAAATCGCAGATGTACCTAGGGTAATATACAACGGAGTATTTTACGGCGGATATACTGAGCCGGATTTCAAGCCGGAATCAGGTAATCTTCGTTTACTGGACAACAACAACGATGGAAAATATGATGTTATATTCATAAATTCATACGAAACTGTAGTAGTAGGTGCCGTAGACACAAACAGAAAGATTATTTATAACAAATTCAAAAGCCAAGGAAATTTGGTTTCAATAGACCTTGATACGGAAGTGTCAGATGTTGTATATACCATAAACGATGAATTTGGAGAAGTTGAACTTTCGGATATCAAAAAAGGTGATATTCTCGTTGTTGCAAAAAGTAAGTCAAATGAAAACATCGTAGTTGAAATTCTTGTTTCTCGTGATACTTTTGTGGGAAAGCTTCAGAGCATTAACGAAATAGATATGGAGATACTCGTAGACGATGAAGAGTATTCTTTTGTCAATTCATTTTTGAGGTTCAGGAATGAAGAAGGAAGCCTTAACCTTGGAAATACATATAATTTCTTTATGGATGCTCTAGGTAATGTGGCATACTGGGAAAAAGTTACAGAAGATGGATACGCTGTTATCGAAAGAGTATATAGAGATTGGGATAAAGATAGATTATATGCATCATATATGAATATGAGCGGTATATGGATTGATGCACCGATAGCGACGAAGTTTACATTTGAGGGGACATTCTATTCTCGTTTAGATGTAGATACTGCTTATGAAATACTTAAAGATATAAAAGGTGAGGTTGTAAAGCTTACATTTAATCAGAGTGAAGAGATTAAGATAATAGAAACAGCAACTGAAACTCCAATCCCAGATGAAAACGGATTTACAAAAACTTCAAGTAAAAACTTGAGTTGGAGATCCGGAGCAAGGACATTTACGGATGATAATACAGCTCAATGTAAGTATTATTTGGAGGATGATGCAAAAGTAATTGTTCTTCCTGCGGACCCTGCTAACTATAGAAACAGATCCGAGTATGTAGTAAGAGATGCGGCGGGATTCTTTAGAGGAGATACTCCGTATACCGTATCATTCTATGATTTTGATGAATTTGGTTTTGCAAAATTAGTGGTTATGAGATACTCCACTGAAATCAGAGATACATTGTTTATAGTAACACATGTCAAGACAATTCTTGATGAGGGCGAGATTCGTGCTCAGGCTACAGGCTATGCAGGAGATTATGAGAATTTCACTTTGACCGGGGAGGATGCCGGTGCCTTTACCTATCAAAACGGCAATGCCGTGAAAAAAGGCGATATAATAAAAGTGAGTGTAAATTCGGAAGGATATGTAGATAATATTGAACCTGTATTCAAATTGTCAGATATGGAAAAAAATGATGGAAGTCAGTATCTAGACGGCAGACAATATCAAGTGAGCTCATACATGGCGGGAATTGTCAAAGCGGTTGCGGCAGACAAAAACAGAATATTGGTTGAAATTAACGGCACTAATTATGCATATGTGCTAGATTATTCAGCAAATGTACATATATATAGTCCGACGGAAGGACTAAAGAGTGCAAGCATATATGATATTATGGAGAAAGACAAAATCTTTATCCGTTTATCTTATGGAAGTATACAGCAAATAATCATCCACGAATAAGGAGTGAAGAAAAATGGAAAAATTGAGAAAAATAATTGCTCTGCTTGTGGGAATGATGATGACAGTATCCTTGATGCCACAAATAGTGCTTGGAACAGAGTTTGATGGAATGCCTGAATACACAACAGCCCTTGATGATTATTTCGCAGGTTGGGAAAGAGCTGATGGCTTGACACAGAACGGAAGCACAGTATTCTCATGCGTAACAAATAAAATTGCACACAGCGGAAATAACAGTGTGGTTTTAAGACATGAAGACGAAAGTCAGTATGGAAAGGACCTGAAAATAAAACAGGTAGTAAACCTAGGAGAAGGAACATACACATTAAGCTTCTGGGCAGTAGGTACAGTAGGTAGACCGGTTGATGACCCATGGAGACATCAACAGATGGTTTGGTTATGGGGATCTTCAGATGGCTGGTTCTATGTTTCAAATATGAATATTGGTGAGACTGACGGCGATTGGACAAAGTATTCAATGGAATTTGCCGTACCATCAGGAAATACAGTCAGCGAACTAGGTATATCTACTAGAGGACATGGAACAATCGGTTTATATCTTGATGACATCAGCATTGTAGCACAAGGAGATGATACAAATCTTCTTACAAATGGTGGATTTGAAGGAACAGAATCCGGAGAAGAATCAGACCTACCGACTACCCCTACATACACAACAACTCTTGATTCTTGTTTTACAGGTTGGGAAAAAGCTGATGACTTGACACAGAACGGAAGCACAGTATTCTCATGCGTAACAAATGAAGCTGCACATAGCGGAAATAACAGTGTAGTTTTAAGACATGAAGACGAAAGTCAGTATGGAAAGGACCTGAAAATAAAACAGGTGGTAAACCTTGGAGAAGGAACATACACCGTAAGCTTCTGGACAGCGGGTACAGTAGCTGACCATGACGATGATCCATGGAGATGGCAACAGATGGTTTGGTTATGGGGATCATCAGGTGACGGCTGGTTCTATGTTTCAAATATGAATATCGGTGAGACTGACGGCGATTGGACAAAGTATTCAATGAACTTTACAGTACCATCAGGAGGCACAGTGGGCGAACTGGGTATCTCAAGTAGAGGCTGGGCAAGGGGTTGGTATCTTGATGATATCAGCATTGTAGCACAAGGAGATGATACAAATCTTCTTACAAACGGTGGATTTGAAGGAACAGAATCCGGAGGTGGCCCTGAAGTACCGGAAGGACCTACATACACAGAAGCTTACGAGGAATATTTCACAGGTTGGGCAAGAGGTGATGAAGTTACACCGAACGAAAGCACTGTGTTCGCATGCGTAACAAATGATATTGCACATAGCGGAAGTAACAGTATTCTTTTAAAACACATAGACTCAGAACAGAGTGGATACATTCAAATTCAACAGAATAATCTAAGCTTGGGTGAAGGAACATACACATTAAGCTTCTGGGTAGCAGGTGAAGTAAATGGTAAACAGGTTATATGGATAAAACCGGGTCCAACAACTGCTAATGGAGACTGGTTATTAATTAATAGTACAGCAACTGGCGAAGTAGAG
>JAZNIV010000052.1:0-17677 GCA_045577675.1 Clostridia bacterium | reverse complement strand
GATTTAATTGCGGAGAAATTTGCCGACGCACACAGATTATCAAAAATAATACTACGCCCAAAATACAACCTGTATGGAAAAGCTGCACCGCTTAAAAGAAATGAAGAGCTGGTAAAAATGGCGGACAAGGTGCTTGTAATCTGGGACGGAAAATCTAAGGGAACAGAATATACCATAAACTACGCAAAGCAATTAAACAAGGACTTACATATAGTGCTGGCATAAAAAAATCCCACAAGGAAGCCTTGTGGGAAAATAATAACCATATTCTGATTATCTCTTTGAAAACTGTGGTGCACGACGAGCAGCCTTCAAGCCGTATTTCTTTCTTTCCTTCATTCTTGAATCTCTTGTTAAGAAACCAGCAGCCTTTAATGTAGCTCTGTATGCATCTGTATCAACCTCTAAGAGTGCTCTTGCGATACCGTGACGGATAGCACCAGCCTGACCTGTAAATCCGCCGCCTTCAACAGTTGCAATTACATCGAACTTACCGATTGTTGAAGTAATTGTAAGCGGCTGACGTACGATAACCTTAAGTGTATCAAGTCCAAAGTATTCATCAATATCTCTTTTATTGATTGTAATTTTACCGTTACCAGGAACCAGTCTTACTCTGGCAACAGATGATTTTCTTCTTCCTGTTCCGCAGTATTGTTCTTTAGCCATGTTTCAAATCCTCCTTACTTAATCTCTTGTGTCCAAGCTTCAGGCTTCTGAGCTGCATGATTGTGCTCTGTGCCCTTGTATACGCGAAGTCTTGTTAAAGCATTTCTTCCGATTGTATTATTCGGGAGCATACCCTTTACTGCGTACATCATAGCCTTTTCAGGATTTTCTGCCATAAGCTTATTGTAGTGGATTTCCTTAATTCCGCCTACCCAGCCTGTGTGGTAGTAACGAACCTTCTGGTTCAGCTTATTACCTGTTAAAACAGCCTTTTCTGCGTTTAAGATGATTACGTGGTCACCGCAATCAACGTTCGGTGTGAATGTAGGCAAATGCTTGCCTCTTAAAATGCTTGCTGCTACTGTTGCAACTCTACCGAGTGACTTTCCTTCAGCATCAATGATATACCATTTTCTTTCAATTTCCTGTGGTTTTGCCATATAGCTACTCATTGATTTTTACCTCCTTAATTTAAACGATTAAACTACTGTTTACGGAATTTTTTGAATATCCGCAAACCAACAGCTAACATTCTACTATATTTGTAAAATAAAGTCAACACTTTTTTAGAAAAAATTTAAAATATAAATTTAATACTTTAAAATACTTCGTTTTTCTTTGAAATGCTTCGTTTTTCTCAATCTCTATTTTAATATTATATCTAAAATTTCCGATGGCTTTGAAACAATATAATCTGCTCCGGCTGATAAAAGCTCATCTTCGTCACGGAACCCCCAAAGAACACCGATTGTTTTCATACCTGCATTTTTGCCTGTAGCGATGTCTACATTAGTGTCGCCAATGAAAGCTGCCTCTGATACGTCAATTCCAAGCTCCTTTGATATTTCCAGAGCTGCTGCCGGGTCCGGTTTTATTTTAATGCCGCTTCGCTGACCATATGCTGCGTCAAAGCGGTCTTTAAAAAACAGCCGCACAACATCCTGTGCAACATTATCCGGTTTATTTGAAAGAACAGCAATTTTTATCCCGTTATTGATAAGAGAATCAAGCAGCTCCACAATTCCATCATAGGGTTTTGTTTCAAATAAAGGTTCTGCCTCATATGCGGCATCGTATGCCTTGCCTACTTTTTCGTAGTTCTCGGGAGTGTCTGCACCATTTTCTCTTAGCATCCTATGAACCAGCTTGTCACGTCCGTTACCGACCAGCTTTTTATAACTCTCCTTGGGAATTTCTGAAAAGCCGTGGGAAGCAAGTGCAGTGTTTCCGAAGTGTGCAATTGCCGGCAAGGTATCAGTAAGCGTTCCGTCTAAGTCAAATATACATAATTTTGTCATAATAAGATCCTCATTTTCGTTAGTTTCTTCATATATTATAGCCAAACATGTGCTTTTTGTCAAAAAAATTTTCCTGATACTTGCAATTCGTCATAAAAGATTGTATAATATGTATAAATATACAAACCGTGAAAGGAGTACGGTTGTGAAGAAGATTGCGGTTATTCCTAATTATACAAAGGATATTGAATACAAATACACAAAAAGGCTTTGTGAATTTCTTTCGGGCAAGGCCTGTGTTGTTATGCAGGAAAAGGACAGGGTAGAGGGTATTCCGGCAGAATATACTTCAGGTAATGTCTATGATGGTGTTGATGCTGTTATTATACTGGGCGGTGACGGAACTATGCTTCAGGCTGCCGAGCCTTGCGGGAAAAACGCTATCCCCGTTATGGGCATAAACCTCGGCAAGGTCGGATTTATGACCGAGGTGGAAACAGCGGATATGGAAAGTGCGGTAAGTCGGTTGCTTTCAGATGACTATGAGGTTGAGGAAAGAATGATGATGAAGGTGACCGTTTCGGGAAAAGGCGGAAAGTCCTCATATATTGCACTTAACGATTTGGTGATTTCTAAGCCTGACGCTAAAATGGTTGCAATGGAGCTATATGCAAATGATGAAAAGGTCAGCGAATATATGGCGGACGGACTGATTATTTCAACTCCTACCGGCTCTACGGGGTATTCGCTTTCAGCCGGAGGACCTGTTGCAGACCCTGCCATGGAGGTGTTTATTGCAACACCGATTTGTGCACACACCTTGTCGGCAAGGCCTATGCTTATGTCGGAGCAGAAGATAATTACACTTAAAATTATTGAAAACGGCAGCGAAACCGCAGTTGTGGCAGTGGACGGGGAAAATAAATGCATTATGAACAAAGCGGACACGGTTACAGTAAAGCGTTCAGAATACAGGCTGAAAATAATTAAGCTGGGAAAACAGTCATTTTACTATACAATGATGGCGAAGCTATAACAGAAAGGAACGGTTATATGAAACAAAAAAGACACCGCAAAATTTTGAATATAATTGCTGAGAAGGACGTAAAAACACAGGAACAGCTTACAGAGGAATTAAAGTCAGCAGGTTTTTTGGTTACGCAGGCGACTGTATCAAGAGATATTAAGGAACTGGGGTTAATTAAGCTGCCTCTTTCAGACGGTTCCTACAAGTATGCAGTTACCAAGGAGGAAAAGCAGGACAACAGAGAGCATCTTGCAATTTTCTCACGTTCTGTAATAAATATTCAGGCGGCGATGCACACTATTGTAATAAAAACTCATGCAGGTATGGCAAATGCCGTTGCTGCATCGATGGATACCTTTATTGCACACGAAATCGTCGGCACTATTGCCGGTGACGATACAATTCTGATTATTGCGGAAAATCCGGAAAGTGCAGAAGAAATGGCTGCCAAGCTTAGAAAAATGTTCAGCTGGAAGGAATAGAAGGTAGCGGGATTTTTCGGTAAATTGTTGAAAGGGATTTAAGAAATAACAATGTTAAACAGTTTGGATATAAAAAATATTGCACTTATAAAACAGCTGAATATTGAAATTGGCGAGGGAATGACTGTACTGACAGGTGAAACCGGTGCAGGTAAGTCGATTATTATAGACGCAGTCAATCTGCTTTTAGGGGCACGCACAAATAAGACACTTGTGCGGTTCGGTACAGATAAGGCACTTGTTCAAGGCTTGTTTTCGGTAAGTGACACAGTTTGTAAGCTCTTAGAGGAACAGGGAATTGATGCCGAGGATAATGAGGTTATTGTAAGCCGTGAAATTACTGCTGACGGAAAGAGCGTCTGCCGTATAAATGGGGTATTGACTCCGCAAAATGTGCTGCGTGAGTTGGGTGCTTACCTTATTAATATACATGGTCAGCAGGATAATCAGGCACTTTTAAACCCTTCAAAGCATATTGATTTTTTAGACGGATATGCTAAAACAGATTTATCAAAATTTTCTGAGCTGTATTATAATAGGAAAGAAATATTAAAGAGAATTGAGCTTTTATCCCGTGATGAACAGGAGCGGTCAGGACGAATTGACCTGCTTAAATATCAGGTAAATGAAATTGAGGATGCCGCCTTAAAAGACGGTGAAAAAGAGGAGCTTAAGGAACAGAAAGTAATTATTGAAAATGCAGAAAAAATTGCGGTTTCGGTTGGAGAAGCATATAGAAATCTCTATGAGGAAAACTCTGCTTACGACAGTATCAGTATGGCAGCTTCTGCACTTTCCCGTATAACCGGAATTGACGAGCGGCTTGATGAGCTGGCATCAAAAATATCGGATATGCAGTATGTAATTGAGGATTGTGTTCACGAACTAAAAAGCTTTAGTGACGGTGTTGAGTATGATGAAAATGTACTTAACGAAATAGAGGAAAGGCTTGACTTAATTACAAAGCTGGAACGTAAATATGGTGGAAGCGAGGCGGCAGTGCTTGAGTATTTAGAAAAAGCCTCGCGTGAGCTTGAACAGCTTGAAAATGCTGATGAAGCTGTGTCCGGACTAAATGAACAGCTTGCTATACTTGACGAAAAGATACAAAAAGAGGCAGCAGCACTTACTAAGTTGAGAAAGGCAGCTGCTAAAACTCTGCAGCAGGAAATTGAAAAATCACTTACCGAGCTTGATATGCCAAAAGTAAAGTTTGAGGTAATGATCAATGCGTGTGATTACAACCCTAAAGGTGCAGACAGTGTGGAATTTATGATTTGTCCAAATGTTGGTGAGCAGATGAAGCCGCTTGTTCAGATTGCCTCGGGCGGTGAGCTTTCAAGAGTGATGCTGGCGGTTAAGTCAATTATTGCAGACGGGGTGGATACCTTGATTTTTGACGAGATTGATACCGGTGTTTCGGGAAGTGCTGCTCAGAAGATTGCTAAAAAGCTGTCGGCCTTGTCTAAGGGAAAACAGGTGATTTGTGTAAGTCATCAGCCACAGCTTGCAGCGGCAGCGGATAATCATTATATGATTAAAAAGCAGGAGGATGGCGAAAGAACCGTCACACATATAAGCAAGCTGACTGAAGAAGAACGCATAACCGAGCTTGCAAGAATAATTGACGGTGATAATATTACAAAGACGGCAATAAATCACGCGAAGGAAATGCTTGGACTATGAGAGAAGAAGGATTTGTAAAATCGGTGTCGGGAGATACCTGTGAGGTTATCGTAAAGCGGAAATCAGCTTGCGGTGACAACTGTGCAAGCTGCAAAGCAGGCTGTGAAGCAAGAGAGCATTTGTGCACTGCAAAAAATCTTATAGGTGCAAAGGTTGGGGATAAGGTTTTTCTGGAAATGGATAGCACAAAGGTTCTAAAATCGGCTTTTTTGGTCTATATTCTTCCGATTCTGGTGTTTTTGACGGTTTTTTTAGCTATGACGGAGTGTGCAGGCAACGACGCTTTTTCTGCCCTGCTTGCAACAGCGGCAGGAGGGCTTGTGTTTTTTATTGTAGGCCTTGTATCTAAGAGAAATAATGCACATTATATGCCGGAGGTTACTGAAATAATTTGAATTGCTACTTGAAAAACGGAAAATAATATGTTATAATTAATCATTAGATATAAATTATTAGGAAAGGATTGATAAAAATGGCAGCGGCTAAAAAACAGAAAATTCTGACATATAAAGAAAAGCCTGTTTACAGACAGGGTAATACAATTTACTATGGCGACCTTTCAAAAAGACTTATATTAGTGCTTGAAATTGTTGAAACAGAAGATAAAAACGGCGTAAAGGTTACCAAAAAGGTTAAGTTCCATATTCAGGACAACACAGGGGAGCTTGGAAAGGGTGTAAATTACCGCTCAGGCGAAAGAGATAACCTGTATAAAGCATTTGACATCGGTGCATGGTGGCTTCAGGACGCATTAGAGCTGTAATAAAAAAGCGAGATAAAGAAAACTGCCTCAAATTGTGCAGATAGCACGATTTAGGGCAGTTTATTTTTTAAAATCAAATTTTACTTTATTGCTGCTTTTAATTCTTCAACCTTATCAGTTTTTTCCCAGTTAACACCAAGGTCCTCGCGTCCCATATGACCATATGAGGAAAGCTGCTTATAGATTGGCTTTCTTAAATCAAGAGCCTTTATAATTGCGTGCGGACGAAGGTCAAACACCTTGTTTACAGCCGCTTCAAGCTTATCTTCGTCTACTGTTCCTGTACCGAAGGTATCAATCATAACCGAAACCGGACGTGCAACACCGATTGCATATGCAAGCTGTACCTCACATTTTTCAGCAAGTCCTGCAGCTACAATGTTTTTAGCAACCCATCTTGCAGCATATGCGGCACTTCGGTCAACCTTTGTTGGGTCTTTTCCTGAGAAAGCACCGCCGCCGTGACGTGCATATCCGCCATAGGTATCAACGATAATCTTTCTTCCTGTTAAGCCGGAGTCGCCCTGAGGTCCGCCGACAACAAATCTTCCGGTAGGGTTAACGTAATACTTTGTATTGTCGGTCAAAAGGTCAGCAGAAACGGTAGTGTTTACAACCTCGCGGATTAAGTCCTCCCGGATTTGCTCAAGAGAAACGTCCGGTGAGTGCTGTGTGGAAATTACAATCGTGTCAACAGAAACAGGCTTTCCGTCAATGTATTCGATAGTAACCTGTGTTTTTCCGTCAGGACGAAGGTATGGAAGTAGCCCTGATTTTCTTACTTCAGTAAGCTTTTTCGCAAGCTTGTGTGCAAGAGAAATTGGAAGCGGCATAAGCTCAGGTGTTTCGTTGCAGGCATAGCCGAACATCATTCCCTGGTCGCCCGCACCTGTTGAGTTTCCAATATCGTCCTCACCGCTTTTGTTTTCAAGTCCTTTATTTACACCCATTGCAATGTCAGGTGACTGCTCATCAATAGATGTTAAAACAGCACAGGTGTGACCATCAAAGCCGTATTTTGCACGGTCGTAGCCTATGTCTAAAACTGCCTGACGTGCAACCTTGGGAAAATCAACATAACAGGTTGTGGAAATTTCGCCCATTACAGAAACAATACCTGTTGTGCAGGTGGTTTCGCAGGCAACTCTTGCCATAGGGTCCTGTTTTAATATTTCGTCTAAGATAGCATCAGAAATGCAGTCACAGATTTTATCGGGATGACCTTCTGTAACCGATTCTGAAGTAAAAAGCATTCTTCTCATAAATTAAACTCCTCTATATCAATTCAATTTTTTACTTTATTTAATACCAAAATATATAATATCACATTTTTCTCCCTTTTTCAAGCAGAATATTTGTTTTTTACCTGAAGATTGAAGAAAAGGGTGGTAAAATATCTAAACAGTAAGGTTATCAGGAGAAGTAAGGTGGATAATATTTTTACTCTTTTAGTGTGATAGGATATAAACCGAGCAAATTTTGTATATATTTATAGAGTAATTCATCAGGAATGCTGCTCAAGCTTAAAATAGTAAAAAAATGCCTTTTTTACTTGACATTTTGGCGGTTTAGCAGTATAATACAACAATAAATTAAATAAAGGAGTGCATAGAAGTGACCGAAACTATTACACAGCAGGCTGTATTTTTTGTTCGTCTGCTATTGGCATGTGTATGCGGCGGGATGATCGGCTATGAGAGAACCAACAGAGGAAAAGGAGCGGGAATCAGGACGCACATTATTGTTGCACTTGCGTCAGCACTTATGATGCTGGTGTCAAAGTACGGGTTTGACGATTTGGCATCACGTAGTGGCGACGGCTCCCGTATTGCATCACAGGTTGTCAGCGGAGTGGGCTTTTTGGGTGCAGGTATGATTTATTTCAATCGCCAGCACTCGGTTAAAGGGCTTACAACAGCAGCAGGCATCTGGGCAACCTCAGGTGTTGGTCTTGCTCTTGGTGCGGGTATGTATTTGATGGGTATTCTGACAGCGGTTATGATTGTCACAATGCAGATTTTGCTGCATAAAAACCTGAAAATACTGCAAATGCCGAACGAGGAAATTCTCACGGTGGTAATTTCCGATGACAAAGAGTCGGCAGAGTACTTAAACAACATACTTGCAGAGCGTGAAATTGTCGCAACCAAGAATAAGTTTACACGCAGAGATGACGGTACAATTGAAATGGTTATGCACGTTAATGTGCCGCCGTTTCTTGATTATACCGAGCTGATGTGTGTCTTCAGGCAAAGCAAGTGTATTAAAGCTGCGAGCATTTAAAAAGCGTCCCTTATAATTTTTGGGACGTTTTTTGTGTGCAAAAAATTTCAGGACGAAACAATTTCGTCCTGATGTTAGTATATTATTCGTCGCTTAGTGCAACCTTAGAAGAAACCAGCACCTTTTTGTCATAGCAGCTAAAGCATTCGTCAACAAGCTGACTATCCGGTTTTTTGGTAAAGGAGCTTACTAAAGGAACAATCACAAAGCCTGCCAGCATAGCAATAACACCGCAGTTAATCGGTGACTGTAAAATTGCAGGGAAGGACGGGCGGAAAAGCATATTCAGAACCATAATTCCTGCACCAAAGATAAAGTTTACCCAAACAGCTGCCTTTGTAGAGCGTTTCCAGTAAAGTCCGAACATAAACGGAGCAAGGAAAGCACCAGCAAGAGCGCCCCATGAAATTCCCATCATATCCGCAATTGCACTTAATTTATCCTTATTGAGTGCGATAAATGCAGAAATTGCAATAAACGCAACTATCAGAACTCTCATAATAAGAACTTGCTTTTTCTCGGTCATATTTTTGATTACATGGTCTTTTAAAAGGTCGAGAGTAAGTGTTGAGCTTGATGCAAGAACTAAGGATGAAAGAGTAGACATTGAAGCTGAAAGCACTAATATTATAACAATTGCAATAAGTACATCCGGAAGATTTGAAAGCATTGTCGGGATAATTGCATCAAAGCCGCCCTCAATTGAGCCATCGGCAAGGAAGGTAAGCTTGTCGGTAAACAATCTGCCGAAGCCACCGAGGAAATAGCAGCCGCCGGCAACAATCACGGCAAAGATAGTTGAAATAATTGTGCCTTTGTTTATGTCCTTTTCGCTCTTTATGGCATAGAATTTCTGTACCATCTGCGGAAGTCCCCATGTACCCAGGGAGGTCAGGATAACTACAAATAACAGCCCGAGCGGGTCAGGACCGAAGAAGGAATTGAATACTCCCGGAGCCATACTGTCAGCCTCAATAGCAGCAAGACCGTTTAAAGAACCAATAAAACCGCCGTTTTGAGAAAGAACCGCTGCAATAACTGCAACAATACCGATTATCATTATAATACCCTGAATGAAGTCGTTAATAGCAGTTGCCATATATCCGCCGGCAATAACATAAACGCCTGTTAATACTGCCATTACTATAACGCATACAGAATAGCTGACTCCCGGGAATGCCATTGAAAACAGACGGGAAAGTCCGTTATAAAGGGAGGCAGTGTATGGAATAAGGAATACGAACACTAATGCAGATGCCGCAATTTTCAGTGATATGCTTGAGAAACGCTTACCAAAGAATTCAGGCATGGTAGCACTTTTAAGGTGTTGGCTCATAAGCCTTGTTCTTCTTCCGAGAACAACCCATGCAAGAAGTGAACCGATTAGTGCATTACCGATTCCGATCCATGTTGAAGCAATACCGTACTTCCAGCCGAATTGTCCGGCATAGCCCACAAAGATTACGGCAGAAAAGTACGAGGTACCGTAAGCAAATGCGGTTAGCCATGGGCCAACAGAACGTCCGCCAAGGACGAAACCGTTTACGTCGGTGGAGTTTTTACGGCAGTAAATGCCTACACCAACCATAATTGCAAAAAAGACAACCAACATAACAATTTTTAGAATCATAAGAATCCCTCCTGAAATATATTTATTTGAGAACGAAAAAAATCCCGCCCTCATTCATGCTGAGGACGGGATTTGAATATCCCGCGTTACCACCTCATTTTACCGATACCTCACGGAAATCGGCCTCATCGGGTACTCGATAAATCGGTTATACCCTACCGCTGTAACGGGCGTACCCGCCGCAGCCTACTGAGAGTTAAATCCGTTTGGTGCGGAGCTCCGGAAATGTATTCGCAGATACCGCCGCCACTGTCTTGCACCACCCGACAGCTCTCTTTGGTCAGCCGCATATCGCTACTTGTTTTCCATCAATGCCTTTATTATGTATGGTTTTAATTTTCTCTATTTTAGCACTGTTTTTGGGGTTTGTCAAGAGATTTTTGTAAAATTTTGTTGTCTAATTTATAATATTATTATATGTAGACAAACCGGAAAAAGTGTGATACAATATTCCTGTCGGAGAAATCTGACATAAAGGTAAGATCTAAACAAGCGTAAAAGCTGGGCGGTTATGCCATCATCTCTTTTAAAGGAGGTGATAGCTATGGATGAGAATTACATAATTTCTTTTATGATAATTTTGCTGCTTCTGTTAGCATTAACCATAAAAAAATAACACGCCCCGTCAAAGCCGTGTTATTTTCATAAATTAACCACTTTGGCATAACCGTTTGAGGTCTTGCCTTTTTCTATTGTTATTATATAATAAGTAAAGGTATTTGTCAAGAGATAATATGACAATATTATTTTATATAGACAAAATAGAAAAAGTGTGGTATAATATAAAGGTCACTTAACTTAATAATGAATAAGATAACTTTGTGGGGGCTTTTTTGCTTTGGTAAAAATGTACGCTCTATTTTTAATATACTCACAAAGTTCGATATGTTAAAATTAAGTTAAGTGACACTAACATGAGTTGTGCATTTTTCGGTGTATGGCTCATGCTATACACTTTTTTTAATGCGTGGTGATGTTACATATGATTGGGTGAGGTTAAAACAGAAGAGTTAAGTGAGCTAAAAAAACACATACTTATGGCGTGAGAACAAAAAACACAAGCAAAAAATTGCCCCCGAAGCTTTTCGGGGGCATACTGATTTATAAAAGTTATTTTACAATAACACTCTGACCTGTCATTTCCTCAGGCTGTGAAAGTCCCATAAGGTCAAGCATTGTCGGAGTAAGGTCGCAAAGCTTTCCTCTTGAAAGCTCTACATCGCCTGCACCCATAATAATAAGAGGAACAGGATTTGTTGTGTGAGCTGTGAAAACATCCTTTGTATCCGGCTCATACATCTTGTCTGCATTGCCGTGATCAGCAGTTATAAGCACCTTGCCGTCCTTTGCCATAATTGCTTCTACAACCTTGCCAAGACACTCGTCAACAGCCTCAACAGCCTTAACCGCTGCCTCAAATACACCAGTGTGACCGACCATATCGCAGTTTGCAAAGTTCAGGATTATGCAGTCATACTTATCCTCGTTAATTAAATCAACGCAGGCATCTGCCACCTTATATGCACTCATTTCCGGCTGCATATCATATGTTGCAACCTTAGGTGACGGAATAAGCTTTCTGTCCTCGCCTTCATATACATCTTCAACACCGCCGTTAAAGAAGAAGGTTACGTGGGCATATTTCTCTGTTTCAGCAATTCTGAGCTGCTTCATACCCTGCTTTGAAATATATTCGCCGAAGGTATTTGTAAGCGACTGAGGCTTAAATGCGATGTTTACGTTCGGCATTGATGCATCGTACTGCGTCATACAAACGTAGTAGAGTGGGAACTGCTCCCTTTCAAAGCCGTTAAATTCAGGGTCCACAAAGGTTCTTGTGATTTCTCTTGCACGGTCAGGACGGAAGTTAAAGCAAATAACCGAGTCATTTGCACTGATTTTGCCGACGGGTGCACCGTTTTCACAAACCACCATAGGACGGATAAATTCGTCTGTAATTAAAGCACCATTTTCGTCCTCGGTAACATAGGATTTTTCCATTGAGGCAATAACATCTTCTGTCATTTCGCCCTCGTTATTAACCATGGCATTATATGCCTTTACAACTCTGTCCCAGTTGTTGTCACGGTCCATTGCGTAGTAACGTCCGCTTACTGTTGCGATTTTGCCGACACCTGTATTTGTAAGCTTCTCTTTAAGTGCCTTGATAAAATCAATGCCTGAGGTCGGAGAAACGTCACGGCCATCCATAATCGGGTGAACGAAAACCTTGGTAAGACCGTTCTTTTTTGCAAGGTCGATAAGACCGAAAAGATGCTCGATGTGTGAATGAACACCGCCGTCGGATAAAAGCCCGATAAAGTGAAGTGCGGAGTCGTTTTTCTTGCAGTTTTCTACGGCTGCAAGAAGTGTCTCGTTTGAATAGAAATCGCCGTCAGTGATTGATTTTGTGATTCTTGTCAGCTCCTGATAAACAACTCTTCCGGCACCGATATTTGTGTGGCCTACCTCGGAGTTACCCATCTGACCGTCCGGCAGACCTACTGCCATTCCGCTTGCATAAAGCACAGTGTTCGGATATTCTGCAAAATAGCGGTCAATATTTGGCTTTTTTGCAGCTTTGATTGCGTTGCCCTCGGTTGCTTCGTTGATTCCGAAGCCGTCTAAAATTATAAGGGCGATAGGTTTTTTTGACATAATTTTCTCTCCTTAAAAGATTTTCCTTAAAATAAGACGGAACGAAAGTCCCGTCTTATGCGATTTTTGTAATTAGCAAGCCTTTGTGATAGCTGCAAACTTGTCCGCTACAAGCGAAGCACCGCCGATAAGGCCGCCGTCAATGTTTTCTTTAGCTAAAAGCTCTGCTGCATTCTGATCATTCATACTGCCGCCGTACTGGATTGTAAATTCCTTTGCACAGTTCGGGCAGTAAAGCTCTGCAATGATTTTTCTGATACCGCCGCAAACCTCTTCAGCCTGCTCTGCAGTTGCAGTCTTGCCTGTTCCGATAGCCCAGATTGGCTCGTATGCAATTACAACCTTCTTAGCATCCTCAGCTTCAATTCCTGCAAATGCTTTCTTAATCTGGATTGCGATTAAGTCCATTGTGATGCCGGCTTCTCTCTGCTCTAAGCTCTCACCAACGCAAACGATTGGAATAAGACCTTTTTCGAGAGCCTTTTTTGTCTTCAGGTTAACTGTTTCGTCTGTTTCGGCAAAATATTCACGTCTTTCTGAGTGACCGATGATAACATATTCAACACCTAAGTCCTTCAGCATATCAGCAGAAACCTCGCCTGTGAAGGCACCCTTGTCCTCAAAATGAAGGTTTTCAGCACCGATTTTAACGTGTGTGCCCTTTGCAGCCTCAACAGCGTTTGCAAGACATACGTAAGGTGTGCAGCAAACAACCTCACAGTTTGAACCTTCAGTAGCAGCAGCTACTTCTTTAACATAATCATAAGTTTCGCTCGGAAGCTTGTTCATTTTCCAGTTTCCGGCAATGATATATTTACCCATTTTATTTATCTCCTTTGTCTGTTTTGTGGGCTTTGCCCACACCCAAGAGCTTTTTGAAAAAAGCTCTATCAAAAACTTTTATTGCAAAACTTGCGTTTTGCTTTTTACTTGTTGTCCTGATTTGAGGCTGAAAGAAATTTTTGCAGGTTGCCGCTTTGAAGGCAGGGTGCTGTACTCCTGTACCGCACCTGCCGAAAAAGTGGTGAGATGCGAAATTTATTTAGCCTATAATAATAAGATTATTTATCATTTATAGCAACGATACCAGGAAGGTCCTTACCCTCTAAGAATTCAAGTGAAGCACCGCCGCCTGTTGAAATGTGGCTCATCTTGTCACCAAGACCTGCCTTGTTAACAGCTGCAACGCTGTCGCCGCCGCCGATGATTGTTGTAGCATCGATGTCAGCTAAAACCTTTGCAATTGCATTTGTACCCTTTGCAAAGTTCGGCATTTCAAATACGCCCATAGGTCCGTTCCAAACAACAGTCTTAGCTGACTTTAATGCATCAGAGTAAAGCTCAATTGTCTTTTCGCCGATGTCAAGTCCCTGCCAGCCTGCTTCAATGCCGCCTCTTGCAACAGTCTTTGAAGCTGCATCGTTTGAGAATTCCTGAGCAACAACTGTGTCAACAGGGATTAAAAGCTTAACGCCCTTTTCCTCTGCCTTTGCCATCATTTCCTTAGCATAGTCAAGGTAATCAGCCTCGAGTAGTGAATCACCAACCTCTTCGCCAAGTGCTTTCATAAATGTGTAAGCCATACCGCCGCCGATGATTAATGTATCAACCTTTTCAAGAAGGTTATTGATAACTGAAATCTTTGAAGAAACCTTAGAACCGCCAAGAACTGCCACAAGTGGTCTTACAGGGTTGTTAACTGCATTTCCTAAAAATTCGATTTCCTTCTGGATAAGGTAGCCACAAGCTGCAACAGGCAGATACTTTGTAACGCCTACGTTTGAGCAGTGTGCACGGTGAGCTGTACCGAATGCGTCGTTTACGAATACGTCAGCAAGTGATGCAAGGTCCTTTGAGAAATCGTCGATATTCTTTGTTTCTTCTGCTCTATATCTTGTGTTTTCTAAAAGAACAACATCGCCTTCCTTCATTTCAGCTACTGCCTTTTTAGCATTTTCGCCTACAACGTTATCGTCTGCTGCGAAAATTACGTCCTTTCCGAGCTTTTCGGAAAGTGCCTTTGCAACAGGAGCGAGTGACAGCTCAGGCTTCGGCTCACCCTTTGGCTTACCCATATGTGAGCAAAGGATAACCTTTGCACCATTTTCGATAAGATACTTAATTGTAGGAAGTGCACCTACTATTCTTGTATCGTCCGTGATATTTCTGTTTTCATCCAACGGAACATTGAAGTCACATCTTACAAGGACCTTTTTGCCCTTTACTTCAATATCTTCTACGCTTTTTTTGTTTAACATATTAGACACCTCTCATTTTAATTTCGTTTTCGGGAGTAAACCCACATATTTGTATTGTACCAAAAATCGGAATTTTTTTCAAGTAGTATATGTTATTTTCTTTAAAAATTGTTAAAAATTTATCTTACTCAAGGCACAAGCACATAAAATTCCGACTAAATCACCGAAAACTGCCGCTAAAATTACTCTTTTTGTATATTTTACCTTTGTTCGACGGAAATATACCATAATTGTATAAAAGGTGGTTTCCGTTGAGGCACATAATATGCAGGCGGCTTTTGCAATTTCGCTGCCTGCACCGTAGGTTTTTACAGTGTCGGTCAAAAGTCCGATTGAGCCGCCGCCCGAAAGCGGACGAATAAGGGCAAGCGGCAGAATTTCTGACGGAATTTTTAAAAATGACGTTACGGGTGATAAAAATTCGGAAATTGCAAAAACAGCACCCGACTCACGCAGCATTGCAGCGGCAGAGAGTATTGCCACAAGTGCCGGAAATATAGAAATTACGGTTTTTAAGCCTTCTTCAACACCTTCAATAAAGACCTGATAGCAGGGAACACCGTTTTTTGATGCGACAATAAGCACAAGAATTATTAAAACAGGAATTACGTAAACTATTTTTTATCACCTCTTTTTGACAACAGCCATTCGGCAGAAAGCGCAGCTAAAAGGGACAGAATTGAGCATATCCATATTGCCGGAACAATCGAAAAAGGGTTTTTGCTGCCACAGGCAGACAGGATTCCGATAACGGTCGTAGGGAAAAGCTGCAGGCTTGCTGTGTTCATTACCGCAAAGCGGCACATTTCGTGTGATGGGTGAGGGCTTTTGCCGTTTTCCTCGTCAAGCTCGCACATTGCAGAAACTCCGGCAGGCGTTGCGGCATTACCCATTCCTAAAAGGTTGGCGATGATATTCATTGTGATGTTTTTTCGGCTTTTGGTGTTGGGAAAAAGCCGCCTTATAACAGGAGATAACAGCTTTTCGCAAAAACGTGCCGCACCGCCCTCTTGTGCGACTTTTAAAATTCCGTTCCAGAAGCACATTATGCCGGCAAAGGAAAAAAGCACCTCTATCGCCGATGCCGCACCGTCAAGTCCTGCAGAAAGTGTTTCCTGCAGATTTCCGCCGAAAAATGCGAATATAAAGGACATTATAATAATCCCCGACCATATGTAATTCATTAAACCACTCCCGAATAAAGTTTTCTTTAATATATTATTGTAATTTTTTTCTTGTTATGTTATAATTAATGTGTGTATGCTTAAAAACATAAAAGGAAATTTTTTATTAAAATGAAAGAGGTATAAAAAAATGAGCTTTGCTGATGAAATTTTTATACAAAATTGTAAGGATATATTGGAAAATGGTGTATGGGACACCGATATGGCGGTGAGACCGCGTTGGGAGGACGGAGAACCGGCACATACAATAAGCCGTTTCGGTATTGTGAACCGCTATGACCTTTCTAAAGAGTTCCCTATAATGACTCTTCGCCGTACCTACTGGAAATCTGCTCTTGACGAGCTTTTCTGGATATGGCAGAAAAAGTCAAATAACGTTAATGATTTAAAATCGCATATATGGGATCAGTGGGCTGATGAAAATGGCAGTATCGGTAAGGCTTACGGCTATCAGCTTGGGATTAAGCATAAATACAAAGAGGGTGAATTTGACCAGGTGGACAGGGTGCTTTTTGACCTGAAAAACAACCCTAATTCAAGGCGGATTATGACTAATATTTATAACCATTCAGACCTTTCGGAAATGAATTTGTACCCTTGTGCATATTCTATGACCTTCAGCGTAAAGGACGGAAAGCTGAACGGAATTTTAAATCAACGCAGTAATGACTTTTTAACTGCAAATAACTGGAACGTAGTGCAATATGCACTTTTAATTTATATTTTCGCAAAGGTATCGGGCTTAAAGGTTGGTGAGCTTGTTCACGTTATCGCCGATGCACATATTTATGACAGACATATTCCGATTGTGGAGGAAATTATAAAAAGACCTGCATTTTCAGCCCCAACGCTTGAAATTGACGATATCACCGATTTCTATAAAATGACGGTGGATAATTTCAGGCTGGAAGGCTATAAGTTTAACGATTTTGATATTAAAATACCAGTAGCCATATAAGGAGAAAAATATGATGAAATTAATTGTGGCGGTTTCAGAAAACTGGGGAATAGGCAAGGACAATAACCTGCTTTTTAGTATACCCAAGGATATGAAATTTTTCAGGGAAACCACAACCGGCAAGGTAGTAATCCTCGGAAGAAAAAATCTTGAAAGCTTTCCCGGATGTAAGCCTTTAAAAAACAGAACAAATATTATCCTTACAAGGAACAGGGATTTTGAATGTGAGGGTGCAATTGTGTGCACAAGCATAGAAGAGGTTCTGTCACTTCCTTACGATAAAGAGGAAATGTTTGTTATCGGCGGTGAGGAAGTTTACAGGCAGATGATGAAATATTGTGACACCTGCTATGTTACTAAGGTGGATAAGACTGTGCCGGCAGATAAGTTTATGGTTAACCTTGACGAGGATTGCGATTGGAAAATGACAGAAGCCGCGGAAAAAATCGAAGATAACGGCTATACGATTCAATTCTGCAAATATGAGAGGGTGGAAAAGCTATGAACTTGCACAGAATTGCCGGAATTACGGTGGATTTGGGATACAAATACGATAAAATGAAAAAACAGGCGGCTGCGTACCGTATTGATGAGGATGTAAAACCGGATATGACCATCTATCTGTCCGATGACTTTCTTGAAAGAAAGCATAAGGAAAATCCGCATCTTTCACTTGAGGATTGTGAATATATTTTTACCAGCAGTATTTTTTATACTGGACTTTTGCATTACGGCGGATTTATGCTTCATTCCTCATCTGTGTATATGGATGGAAAGGCATATCTTTTTTCTGCAGCGTCGGGAACAGGAAAGTCAACTCATACAGGTCTTTGGCAAAAGG
>JAZNIV010000051.1:0-17207 GCA_045577675.1 Clostridia bacterium | reverse complement strand
AAATCGTCATTGTCCATTGCCGGCAAGTCGTCGTGAATAAGCGAATATGTGTGTATCATTTCCATTGCCGCAGCAAACGGTAGAACCTTTTCCGGCTCCATTCCAAGCATTTTTGCAGTAAGCATCATAATGACCGGTCTTAATCTTTTCCCGCCCGCCTGTATGCTATAGAGCATCGCCTCATAGATTGTTCTGTTTGGCTCGTTTTTTATGGGATTTGGCATATCCGGATTTTTTTCTTCCATATTTGCCAGTATTGCATGGCAGCAATAATTCTCTACCATATCTCCCAGTATGTCGGTATAAGAGAGTGGCTCTCCCTGTTTTCCAAGCATTTTTATTCCTCCTCAGCGACAAAGTCTTTCTTTTCGCCGTTAATAAGTACTGATACCTTCTTTTCTGCCTTATCCAGCATGTCGTTACATACCTTTGAAAGCTTTATCCCCTTTTCAAAAAGCTCAAGACTTTCATCAAGACCGATATCTCCCTTTTCAAGCCTTTCAACTATTTTTTCAAGCTCCTTTATTGAATCCTCAAACATTGCTATTCTCCTTTACAACACATTCACATTCTCCGTCTTTAAGGCGAAGAGAAAATTCCCTGCCCTCCGGCATATCCAAAACAGTGCGTATAACTGTTCCGTCCGGCTCCTGACAAATTGCATAGCCTCTTGCCATAACCCCAAGCGGACTTAGTGCATCAAGCTTTGCAAGCATTTTTGCCATAATCTTTTTCCTGTCAGACATAGAAAGCTGAAAGCTTTTTTCAGCCTGTTTTATATAATTATCAATTCTCTGCCTGTAATCGTCAATTCTGTCCTGTGGGTTTTTCACTGTCAGCTTTTCAATCATAAGCCTGCGGTTTTTAAGTCCGTTTACCTCTGCAGTTTTAATACGGTTTGCCATTGTCGAAATTTTTGACATAAGCTCAAGCTGTGACGGTACGGCAATTTCTGCTGCTGCTGATGGAGTTGGTGCACGAAGGTCGGCGACAAAATCTGCAATGGTAAAGTCGGTTTCGTGACCAACAGCCGAGATTATCGGTATTTCTGATGCGAAAATCGCACGGGCTACAATTTCTTCATTAAATGCCCACAAGTCCTCAATTGAGCCGCCGCCTCTTCCTACAATCAGGGTATCGCAAAGCTTGTGCTTATTGAAATACTCAATTCCCTCCACAATATTCGGTGCTGCCCCATCGCCCTGAACAAGCGACGGATAAATTATAATCTCGCAGTAAGGATACCGCCTTGTTATGACATTTATTATATCCCTCACAGCCGCTCCGGTAGTTGCTGTTATAACTCCTACACGCTCCGGATACTGCGGAATGGGTTTTTTTAACTTTTCGTCAAAAAGGCCTTCCTCTTCAAGCCTTTTTTTAAGCTGTTCATATGCTATATAAAGCTCACCAACGCCGTCGGGAGTCATTTCATTTATATACAGCTGATAGGTACCGCTTTGCTCGTAAACTCCTATTCTGCCGCGTGCGAGAACCTTCATACCGTCCTCCGGACGAAAGGAAAGTGCCGCAGCAGCACCTTTAAACATAACAGCCTTTAAAACACCGCCGTCGTCCTTTAAAGTAATATACAGATGCCCCGAATAATGCTCTTTAAAGTTTGAAATTTCACCCTTTATCCATATGTCATTAAGTGCCGCCTGTCCGTCTACAACACGCTTCATATACGCATTTAACTGACTGACGGTTGCCATAATCGGTTCCATTTTTTAAACTTCCTCTCCGATTTTTATATAATCTCTTCTGCAAAGCTCTGCAATTCCCACAGCATTATCGCAGGAAAGCTCCGGCGATGCAAAAAATGTTTCTGCATTTATGTTTTCCTTAAAATACTCCCTTAAAAAGCTGTTTGATGCAACGCCTCCGACAAACAGCACTTTTTTAGGCTTGGTATAATTTACAGCCTCCCCGACACTTCTTCCGATAAAGAAAAGTGCCGATTTTGCAAGTAGTGCCGGATTTTCGCTTTCTGTCATAGACAAAAGCTTTGTTTCCATACCCGACAAATTCATATATCCGCTGTCTGTGCTGATTTTCAGCTTAACAGGCTTTTCGCTGCAGCTTTTGCTAAGTAGGTCAAGCTCCTTTCCGCAAGGGAATTTCATTCCAAGCTTTACTCCAAGACGGTCAATAAGCTGCCCTGCAGATATATCCTTCGTTCCGCCGACAACCTCTGCATTAAAGCTGCCGTTTTTGTACTCACAGCTTAAAATCTCAGTGGTTCCGCCCGATAAGTGAACAGCCGTAAATGGCTCACTCATCAGCTTTTCAAAGCCGCCGGACAAAATCCCTGCCATTATATGCCCGTCCTGATGTGAATATTCAAAAAGCGGAACATTAATTGCTTTTGCAATAGCTCTTGCAAAGCCATACCCTGCAAGAAATACCGGCATATATGAGCCTTCCTGATTGCGTGGCTTTGTTGAAACTCCTACGGCTTTTACCTTTGAAAAGTCAATTCTAAGCTTTTCCAAAAGCTCGGGAAGCTCCTTTAAATGCACAAACACACCGTCTGACTGCCTGATTCCACGCATACCCTCTTTAATGTCGATAATCCTTCTTAAATTGGCAGTTTCATCGCCCACTGCGGCAACCGAGGTGGTGTAATTTGAGGTATCAATTCCAAGGAAAATACTCATTTTTTTACAACGCCTGCCAATACTCCGTTTACAAAGGCTGACGAATCAGGCTCATCAAACCTTTTCGCAAGCTCGATAGCCTCATTTATTGCAACCTTATCAGGTACATCATCTACATACCGGATTTCATATATAGCAAGCATCAACACAGCCCTTGCCACCTTTGAAATTCGTTCTATTCTCCAGCCTCCGGCAAGATTTTCACTGATAGCCGCTGAAAGCTCGTCATATTTTTCCATAACACCCAAGACTACACTTTTGATGTATGGCATAGAGCTTATACTCTGCGGCACATCATTCATTAAATTGTCAAACAAAAAGTCCACATCGTCCATATGCTGATTCAGCTCAAAAATCAGTTTAAAAGCCTCACATCTTGCCTGACTTCTTGAAAGTTTTCTGCTCATTTTCTTTCCTTTCCGTGCGGAGCACAGCGTGATTTTAACGCTTTTGTAAATTTTTACACACTTTTTCCATTCTATAATACCTTATTATACCTTTTTTTTCACAAAAAAGCAAGGAATTTACGCAAATAATCTTAGCACGGATAAAATATTGACTAAATTATCAAAATATGATAAGATTTATATGAAATTTTGTACTCGATTTAAAGGCGGAAAGGCGTGATTTTATGATTTATGTACTGTTAGTTGACGGTTTTGAGGATATTGAGGCTTTAGAGCCGGTAGATATTTTAAGAAGAGCAGAAATTGACGTGAAGACCGTCGGAGTTTATTCTGACACAGTTACCTCCTCGCACGGGGTTAGGGTTCATACAGATATTACAATTGACGAGGTTAGCAAAGCCGATATGACAATGCTTGTTCTTCCCGGCGGTCCCGGGCACGGTCTTTTAGATGACTCGGAAAAGGTGCACAGCCTCATTTCATATGCAAATGAAAATGACCTTTTTATTGCGGCAATCTGTGCATCGCCCTCAATAATCGGAAGGCTCGGACTTTTAAATGATAAGCAGTACACCTGCTTCCCAGGCTTTGAAGAGTTTTGCACCGGCGGTATTTATTCTGGCGAAAAGGCTGTGCTTGACGGAAAAATTCTCACCGGAAAGGGTGCCGGAGCCGCAAGCGATTTCGGGTTTAAAATTGTTGAGATTTTTAAAGGCAAGGCTCTTGCAGACAAACTCAAAAAAAGTATGCAATATTAATTTTTGTATTTTAAAAGGTACGGTTTTTCCGTACCTTTTAAAATTATAATTTGCTATTAATTTCCTCTGCGTACCGGACAGCCTCCATAGCGTCCTTTGCATATTTATCCGCACCGATACTGTCAGCATATGCTTTAGTCAGTACTGCACCGCCGACTACTATTTTGCACCATGGTGCTTTTTCTCTGACAAGACGTATTGTTTCCTCCATTGCAGGAACCGTTGTAGTCATTAACGCACTCAAGCCCAAAAGCGGCGCTTTTTTCTCTGCCACAGCCTGTGCAACAGTCTCCGGCGGCACATCCTTGCCGAGGTCGGTAACGGTAAATCCGTAATTTTCAAGAAGTAGCTTTACTATGTTTTTGCCAATATCGTGAATATCCCCGTGAACTGTTGCGATTACAAATTCGCATCTCGCTGTCATTTCGGTTTTGTTTGCTGTCACAAAATCCTTTATCACAGAAAACGCACTTTTTGCCGCCTCTGCACTCATTAAAAGCTGCGGCAGATAAACCGTCTTTTCTTCAAAACCTTTTCCGACAGCGTCAAGAGCCGGAATGATTTCATTTTGCACAATATCAAGAGGCGGACAGGTCTTTAAAAGCTCTTTGGTTTCCTCGCCGACACGCTCTTTAAGTCCTTTGGAAATAGCCGCCATAAGCTCGCTTTTCCCGCCGACTGATGCTACGCTCTTATTTTGTAAAACCTGAGAAGAGCTATCTGTCACATTCTGCATAAACTCTATATATTCGCTGCAGTTTTCGTCCATACCGCAAAGTGCAAGAAATGCATAGTATGTTTTCAGCATATCCACCGAATACGGATTCATAATCGCTGCAGAAAGCCCTCTTTCAAGTGCTAAGCAGAAAAATGTGCTGTTTACCGCATCTCTTGACGGAAGTCCGAAGGACACATTTGATACACCTAAAGAGGTGTGGCAGCCAAGCCTATTTTTTATAATTTCAAGTGCATCAAGTGTTGCGATAGCCGCCTGATTATCTGCACTGACCGTCATGGCAAGGGTATCAAAAATAATATCCTTCTTCTTTATACCATAGCTTTTAGCTGTCTTTATAATCTTTTCAGCAATTAAAGCCCTTCCCTCAGCCGTTTTAGGGATTCCGTTTTCATCAAGAGTAAGAGCAACCACGACTCCGCCGTATTTTTTCACAAGCGGGAATACAGCCTCCATACTCTCCTTTTTTCCATTAACAGAATTTATCATTGCTTTTCCGTTATATCTGCGAAGAGCCGCCTCCATTGCAGTGCTGTCCGAGGTGTCAAGCTGCAGTGGCAGATTTGTAACTGCCTGCAGCTCGCAAACAGCATTTTTAAGCATATTCACTTCGTCAATTTCCGGCAAGCCCACATTTACATCTAAAATATGAACACCATGCTCCCCTTGAGCTATGCCCTCCTTTAAGATATAGTCAATGTCATTATCTATAAGTGCCTGTTTAAACCGTTTCTTACCTGTGGGATTTATCCTTTCACCAATCAGCACCGGCTTTTCACCAAGCTTAACAGCGTGTGTATACGAGGAAACGCAAGTGATATTTTTATCCTCAACCGGTACCGGAATAATGCCCTTCGCTTTTTCGGTAAGACATTTTATATACTCAGGTGTTGTTCCGCAGCAGCCTCCCGCAATACGAACACCCATTTTGAGCATCTCTGTTACACTCTCTGCAAACTTCTCCGGTAGTACGTCATAGACTGTCCTTCCTTCTATGCTTTTGGGAAGTCCTGCGTTAGGCTTTAAAATAACCGGCACCGACGTGCATTTTAACAGCTTTTCAACCACACCTTTAAGTGCATCAGGGCCAAGCGAACAGTTTACTCCGATTGCATCAGCACCCATACCTTCTAAAAGTGCTGCCATTGCCTCAGGTGAAGCACCCGTCATCAGTTTTCCATCCTCACTATATGCGTTAGATACAAAAACCGGAAGAGTGCTGTTTTCCTTTGCCGCAAGAAGTGCTGCTTTGGTTTCATAGCTGTCATTCATAGTTTCGATGTAAATTAAGTCTGCACCGTATTTTTCACCCAGCTTAACCGTCTTTGCAAAAACCGAAACAGCCTCCTCAAAGTCGAAGTCGCCGTATGGCTTTAAAAGTCTGCCTGAAGGGCCTATGTCAAGAGCGATGAACTTTTCCTGACCGCCTTTTGAAGCATCTTTCGCAGCCTTTGCATTTGAAATTGCAGCTTTTACTATCTCTTCAAGCTCATCATCGTCAAATTTTAAAGAGCTTGCACCAAAGGTATTTGTGCTAATTATATTACTTCCCGCATCATAATAATCAGTGTGAATACGGCGGATTATATCAGGATGCGACAGATTCCACCGCTCGGGGTATTCTCCGGGTTTAAGACCATTCTCCTGCAGAATTGTCCCTATTGCTCCGTCCAAATAGACTATATTTTCTTTTAAGTACTCTAAAATATTCATCTGCTTTATCTCCTGAATTCACAGTCTGTTTTCTTGCATATTTCACAGCCAAAATCACAATTTTCCGAAGTTTTCGAGATACCAATAACCGCCGTAACCGATTTTGACGGTGACATTATAAGGCTTTCATTTAAGGTAAGCCCGATTTTTCTCGGGCAGTCAAGTATATTAAAAATATCCTGTTGCATACAAAGGGGGAAATCTCCATAGCCGGGGCTGAACCTCGGACGTGTAAAAAGGTTCTTATTACTGAGGCTGTTTTCCATATCACTTTCAAACATATCGCAAAGACTTTCAATGCGTTCTGCCCCGATCGCCTGCATAATAAGTGCCTTAGTGGGCGAAATTCTGCCGTATTTCTGAATCAGCCTGTCAAGTCCTATTCCGATAGTTGCGGCAAAAATCACCGCTCCTTCACAGCCCGAAAGATTTTTGGCAAGCTCCCTGCTTTTTACCTCCATAAAGGAAAAATCTACAAGCTCTCCCTCAATATGTACCGGCACCTCGCAAAAACACACACGACAGGAAAGCTCCCGACATGCCTCCTGAATACACTCATCTAAAAGTGCTGACATCTCATCGGTTTCCTTTTTGCAGCCTGCATAGCGAAGAATTTCTTTTCTATTCAGTTTTGGTTCGGGATATGTTTTTACTTCAATCATTTTCCTAAAATATCTGAAAGGTTGCTTTGAATTTTTTCCGCAACATCCGGCTTATTCATTGAATATATATGGACATTTGTAATATTATTGGCATAAAGGTCGATAATCTGGTCGGTTGCATATGCGATTCCTGCCTGCTTCATTGCAGCAGGATCAGAGCCGAATTTATCCACAAGGCTTTTAAACCTCTGCGGCATAAAGGAGCCTGAAAGCTTCATTGCCCTTTCCACCTGATTTGCATTTGTAATAGGCATAATTCCTGCAACCACCGGCACAGTTATCCCTGCCTCGCGTATTTTATAAAGAAAGTTATAAAGCAGATTGTTGTCGAAAAACATTTGTGTAGTCAAAAACTCACAGCCTGCATCCACCTTCTCTTTTAAATACTTAATATCATCCTTCTGGTTTCCGCTTTCAGGATGTACTTCAGGATAGCATGCACCGCCGATACAAAAGCCCGCATCACATTCTTTAAGCTCACGAATTAAATCTACAGCATGGCGGTAATGCCAGCTTTTTCTGTCCTTACCCTCCATTTCGGGAGTTAAATCACCACGCAGAGCCATTACGTTTTCAATACCGGAATTTTTCATATCCAGAATACGTTGATGCACCGTCTCCTTTGTAGAAGAAACGCAAGTAAGGTGTGCAAGCATAGAAACTCCGTACAGCTTTTTAATATTTTTAGCAATTTCAAGAGTATATTTGCTGGTTCCTCCGCCGGCTCCGTATGTAACACTCATAAAAGCAGGCTTTAACGCCGCAATTTTCTCGGTTGCCTCCCTGACGCTATCAAATGCTGTATCGGTTTTTGGCGGAAAAACCTCAAACGACAGCGACAGGGAATCCTTTTTCAATAAATCTATAAGCTTCATTACTGTTCCGCTCTTTCCTCATTTTTTTTACAGTATACCATATTTTTATAAGATTAACAAGTGCATTTACAAGATTTTATACCTTGCATTACAACAAAAAGCGGCACAGTATTTTGCACCGCTATTTAAAGAATTTACCTGGCTAAGCTTCTTATAATTTTATCCGCCGTTCGGGAGATTGCATCAAAATCCGTTATACGCTCAAGATAAAATTCATATTCCGCCATATAAAGGCAGCTAAGCCTTAATTTAGCAACACCCTCTGAAACTCTATGCTTATATTTTGCCGCAATAAATGCAAGCTGCTTTTCAAACCGCTCGTCAATGCCGCAAAGCCCCGACTCCTTATAAAAATCAAGCACAACATCTCGTTTATCCTTCGGAAACATCTCGTGAGGACTTGTTGAATCAAACACACAAAATCCAAGCTCGGGAACAAGCGTCATATCAAGGCTGTTTTTGTCAAAGCTGCAATAATAAACCTCGGTATCAAAGCCTGCCTTATGTGCTGCATTTGCAAGCTTTTTTAAAAAGGTTGATTTACCCGTACCGGGTCTGCCCTTTATAAAATATCTCCGTTCCATTTTTTCTGTAATATTATCTATGTAATTTACAGAACCATCGGGAGTTGAAGCACCAAAAAACCGCTCATATTTATCTGTCCCGTTTTTACCCTTTCTGCTACCCGTCAGCTCATCAATAATCCCTTTGGTATAGCTGTTTAGGCTGTCGAAATCCATATTTTCAACATATATTTTTTCCCAATCATCATGAATACTTTTTGCTTCTTTATATGCGTCATAAAGTCCGCCTATAGCTTCACTTGATTTTTCCTTCAGCTCTTTTAGATATTCACTTGATACCTCCAGCCTTTTGATATTCAAAAACTCATCTGTATTAATTATTTTTCCAACAGCTTCATCGCCTGTGCAATCCCTGTCCGCCATTGCAAATTTTATGTCCCTGATTATAACAGCGTCAAGTCTTCGTATATCAAACGGACTGTATATGCACTCAATATTCTGAGATTTGTCCGAAAAATATTTAACAACATACTCCATCAGACGTGATTTTGCTGTTTTTGACCTTCCTTCTATAATATAAAGGTTTGAAATGTTTTTTAAACTATTCATCGTAAGGTTTACCAATCCCTGAGATGTATTTGCACGTGCAAAGTACTTTTTCATAAAGCTATCCCCTTCCTGACATTTATATTGCCACAAATAGTATATGCATAATTTTTTGATAATTTACCCGATTAGCATAGAAACTATTGACAAAATTTTCTATGTAATGTATGATTAAATCAGGATTTATGGGAGTTTTTAAAGATTGCCCGCACAATAAATGCATTACGAGCAGATGCAGGTGAAATTGAGCACACCAAAATTTGTTTTGGGCGAAGTTATTAATTAATAACAGGAGGAAATAACCATGAAAAAACTGATAAGTGCATTAATTATCGGAGCAATGCTGACAATGCAGGCAGGAGTATTTGCAAGCGGTACTGCCTACACAATGACAGATGCCCTGTCTGAGGTTAAGCAAAAAGCTTCAGTACCTGAAAGCCTTACCGAATTTACCAGCCGAACAGCCAAAAACTCAGATGGCAAGACAAGCTATACCTTCAGCTGGCAGAATGAGGACAGTTCACAAGCTCTTGAAATTCAATGTGATGAAAGAGGCAGAATTGACCGCTACTATAAATGGGAGGACTATGATGCTTCTGCAAAATCCGTTCGTCTTACCGGGTATACAAAAAGCGATGCCCTGAGCTTAGCAGAGGACTTTTTAAAACAGCTTATACCCGAAGCATTTACCGAAACCGACACTTTTTTATACAGCGAGGAGGATAGCCGTGGAGTAATCCGTGACAGCGGCACGTCATTCAGCTTCACATTTTTAAGAACGCATAACGGCATAGAGGTAAATGGAAACCGGGCATATGTATACATCCTTGCAAAAAAGGACGGTATGACCGTACAATCCGCAAATATAGACTACAATTACGACGCAGTCTTTGAAGCTTGCGATAACGTTATAGCTGATGCAGACGATGCCTATAAAACCGCATATCCTGCAAAGCTTTACTACATAAAGGACTATGAAAAGAGCGAGGACAAAAAGCCCGATGCTACAAAGGCTGTATATAAGCTTGACGAGTATGGTGCAGGCTATATATCTGCGGCTACCGGCGAGAAAATAACAGAATATCAGCAGCCCTACAGCTATGAAATGGCAGCCGATTCAGCTCTTAAAGAATCCGTAACCTCGAATGCGGGCGGAGGCGGAAGCATAAATCTTACACCTCAGGAACGCAAGGAAATAGAAAATGTTCAGGGGCTGAAAAAAGAGGCTGAAATAGAAAAGCTTTTGCGGAGCTATCCGGAGCTTAAAATGACAGACAAAATGCTCCTTTGCTCGTCATCTGTCTATAAAAGCAATGACAGCTATATGATGAATCTGCATTTTTCCGACGAGGAAAAAAGATATATGTATGTAACTCTTGACGCAAAAACAGGAGAGATAAGAAATATTGATAACCATATGTATTCAAATGACGAATACACAGCCACCGATGAGGAAAAGAATGTTGCCGAGACAAAAGCCAAGGCATTTTTTGAAAAGCTGGCACCGGAAATTTCTGCAGAATATCAAACCGACAAGCTTACAAGCCATTCACACAATGTAGATCTATCAATGTACCGCTATGTAAACGGAGCGGCATATCTTTCAAATACTGCACATATTTCCTATAACATCAAGGAGGATATGATTACACGCTACTCTGTTTCATACACAGCTGCAGAATTTGCGGATATAACAAATGCTATAGGCGAGGACGCGGCATATGACGGGCTTCTTTCAAAATATCCGCTCAAGCAGGTTTATGTTTTAACGGATAAAAACAGCTATTCTCTGTGCTACACGACAACAAAGCCTTACACAGATATTGATGCCTTTACCGGCGAGCCGGTCATTGAAGAAGCTGCATTAAGCGGGAAATATACCGACATAAGCGGACATTGGTGCGAGAATGCAGTTACACGCCTTGCCGAGGTAGGAATTTGTCTTTCCGGCGATACCTTCCGTCCGGACGAGGCAATTACAAAGGGCGACCTTCTTACCTATTTTGCTGCCGGACTAAAGGACGATGGATATATCCGTTACGGCCTTGCAGAAGTACTTGCATCAATGAAACGCTGGAATGTTATCGACTTAGAAGCAGAGGACGCAGATTTACCTGTAAGTCGAGAGGATGCGTGCGTTTATATGGTAAGACTTGCCGGCTATGAAAAGGTTGCACGTCTTTCAAATATTTTCACTGTCCACTTTGAGGATGAGGCGAGCATTTCTCCTGAAAAAATGGGATATGCGGCAATCCTGTCGGGATTTGGTGTTGTTTCCGGAAATGACGGAAATTTAAGACCGCAGGATAATCTGACACGTGCAGAAGCAGCCGCAATGCTTTACACATTTCTTATGAATGACTGAAAAACAGCGGCAGCTGCCGCATTAAAAAGAGAACTGCCGAAAAAGCAGTTCTCTTTTTCCTCTTTGGCAGATATATATAATCAGCACAATATTGGCTGGAGTTGTTTAAACTCAAGTGCAGCCTCGGCGGCAGCGGTTATTTTTGACATATCCGCAACCAACGAGTTTGGTTTTTTTATACAGTCGTCCTGACCGAACGGTACAAGGAAGATACTCTTGTTATTCAAGAGAACTCCGACATTTTTTGCGGCATTTCCAAGACCGTCATTGGTGGAAACTGCAATAAGTACAGGCTTTTGATTTCTAAGATGTGCCTTTGCAGCCATGGTAACACTCGAATCTGCGATACCATTTGCAAGCTTTGCAAGGGTATTGCCGGTACATGGTGCAATTATTAATAAATCAAGATAGCTTTTCGGGCCGATAGGCTCCGCCTCTTTAACCGACTTAATAATCGGGTTTCCGCAAATCATTTCCATTCGGTTACGAAAATCCTCACACGAGCCGAACCTTGTATCCGTACTATATGCCATTTCGCTCATAATCGGGATAATATTTGCGTCCTTTGATGCAAGCCCTTCAAGCTCCTTTAAAACTCTTGAAAAGGTACAAAATGAACCGGTCATGGCAAAGCCTACGGTTTTTCCTTTCAAATCCACATTCTACACCCCCGTTTCTGCAAGAATGTTCATAATGGTTTCCTTTATAATTTCACCGGAGGTTATAGGCGCAGACTTCCCCGGAAGCGACAATGCCCATATAACATTTTTACCCAGCTTTTTTGCCATATTAAAGTCCACTCCGCCCGGCTTTGATGCAAGGTCGATAATAAGTGCGTCGGTGCGTACTCTTTCAAGGACGTCCTCGGTCAAGACTACCGCCGGAATTGTGTTTATAATCAGGTCAAACTTATCGACTTTAAAAATCAGGTCACCGGTATGTATTGCTTTCATACGGTTTTCCTCAATCCATGCAAAATCCGCACATTTACGTGCAGAAACAGTAACATCGGCACCCATTCCCAAAAGCCGGTCTGCCATAACCTTTCCCACTCTTCCGTAGCCAAGCACCAATGCCCGGCTTTTGAAAAGAGTAACCGGCATTTCAGACAGGGCTATTTCAATAGCTCCCTCTGCCGTCGGGATTGCGTTTTTGATAATCAATTCCTCGCGTTTGAAATAGTCGCAATATTCAAGTCGCCTGTCGGTCAGCATTTTTTCAAGCTCACCCGAAATGCATGCACCCAGAACAAAGCAATCAGCCTGCAAATTATCCAGCACTTCGGAAATCACAAGCCGCTCCTTTGACAGCGGTGTATTTATATAAACATTATCATAGCTGACCGGAATAGGCAGCACAATAACCTCCGCATTTTTTAGCTCATTAATATTGCAATCATTTTTTTCCGAAAGTCCGACAGTGCTGACATTAAACCCCTCCTTGCGAAGTGAGTCAGCAACCGTAAGCTGCCTTAAATCGCCGCCAACAACATAAATTGTACTTCTCATCGCTCTATACCTCCTTTCTACCATAATATGATTTTTTACCTGTTTTGTTCAAATGCAGATATTATTTTCTGTTTTTTGTTGTAATTTTAATCAAAACATGGTATAATAAAGAAGCTAGATACTTTTAATTATAAATTGGATTTTTTTATTGAATAATAACTCATTAAAACTTATAACAGAGGGTACGCTATTTTGTGAAAGGCGTACACTTCGATTGGTCATACCTCTGTTTTGAGTTTTATGATAATTATAAGTGTCTAGCAACCTTTATTCAATCGGAGTCACTGCGTTTTTCAGTGCGTGGCTCTGAAAAGGACTACGCACTTTTTTTATTTTTTGGAGGTATGTACTAATGAAAAAGCAAAACAAAACAACCTTTACAGCCATCATAGCCTTTATCTTAATGCTGACAATGGCTTCTGCACCGCTTGCACACAGCGGAAGAACCGACTCAAAGGGCGGTCACAGAGATAATAAAAACAAAAGCGGATTAGGCTATTACCACTTTCATTGCGGTGGCTATCCTGCACATCTGCATGAAAACGGCAGGTGTCCTTACCGCACCATTAAATCCACTCAGGCACCAATGCCGACGCCAACGCCGACACCTACACCCACTCCCACTCTTGCTCCCACACCTACTCCCACTCCTGTAATTGAAACAAAGCACAACATAAACAAGCTTCCAAGCCTCTTTAATATGGGTCCTGAAATAAATTTCTTTTTTAGAAATTTTTGTCTCATACCGAAAAAGCAGTGGCAAAATTAATCATTTTGTCACTGCCCATCTTAATCATCAATATCCTTGTTCGCTTTCATTATATCTCCCGTTTCAGCATTTATTTCATACTCAAATTCATATCCTCCCGATTTAAAGTCAATCTCATAAACCTCCACACCATTTTCCCTGTCCCTTGCCGCTGTGTATCTCGTTATACCCTCTGCCATAACACCGGCATGGGAAACAGCTATCTCCTTTGCCCTTTCCTCTCCTATCAAATCCCTTGCCTCAAAGGAATTGTTATAGGCACGAAGTCCAATTCCTCCAAACAGCAATACTACAAGTGCAAGTGCCGCTACTACCGTTATCTTTGCCGCCGTTCCCATCGTTCTTTCTTCTGACATATCTTTTCGCTCCTTTCCCTTATTACATAAAGGACATTATCTTTGTGTATTAATTATTCCCTGATTAAAGATTTTTTAAACAAAAATACAGAGGCCCGTATAAGACCTCTGCATAACTTTAAATTATTGTTCCTTTTGCAACAGGCAGTGGATAGCTTTCCTGACCTATCAGCTTTCTGCCTGCGGTTATCTCAACCTCTTTATCAAGAACCACGTATTCAAGTAGTGCATCCTCATTTATAACATCGCTCTGCATAAGAACCGAGTTCTTAACAACTGCACCCTTTTTAACCACTACGTTTCCCGAAAGCACACTGTTTATAACAGTTCCTTCAATCACACAGCCGTCTGCGATATAGGAATTTACAACCTCTGCCTCATCACCATATTTTGTCGGCTGCAGGTCACGGTTTTTAGTGTAAATCGGTTGACCTGAGTGCAGCAGCTCCTCCTGTGTTTCCTTTTCAAGGAATCGCATATTGTTATTATAGTATGCCTTCATACTGTCAATCTTATCGGTATAGCCTTCATGCTCATAGCCGTACATTCTGAGTCCCGACATCTTTTTAGCAATGGCGTCCTTGATGAAATCGTGGCTTCCGCGTGCCGAGCACTCATCTACTATACTTTCTAAAAGCACTCTTTCCATTACAAACACATCTGTGCTGGCAAAGGTGGTTTTAGGATAGTACGGGCATACCTCAATATCTGTAATATTCTGCTCGCTGTCTACCTCAAGGAGTGTATAACGTGAAAGCTCCTTCTGGTCAACATCCTTCATATCCTTATAGATAATCGTAATATCTGCCTGACGTTCAATATGACTTTCAATCACGGCATTAAAATCTATGTTATAAATGCTGTTACCCAACGACAAAATTACATATGTTTCACGACTTCTGTGGATAAATTCTCTTATGCCATTTAAAATATCAAGGTCGCCTCTTATTATTTCAAAGGAGTTCTTGTTTCCGATATTAGGAGGAAGAATGTTAAGACCTCTGTTTTTTCTGTCCAAATCCCACGGAGCACCCGACTTTATGTGGTCCATAAGCGAAGAATAATTTGCCTCTGTTGCCACACCGATATTCTCAAGACCTGCACTTGCCATATTTGAAAGCACAAAGTCAATAATTCTGTAGCCGCCTGCAATCGGCAGTGCTGTAGCACTTCTTACGTCTGTCAGCGGCGGTATATTTATGTTACTGGCAATAATAATGCCCATTGTATCTATCATTTTTATGCCCCCTTCTTATTCAGCCTCAACCATTGAGCCCTTCGGAATATCCTGTGCGGCAGGAATTGTAACGCCGCCTTCAATCAGCACAAGACCGCCTGTGCACATACCCGAAATATACTTGCTCGCATCGTCCTCGTTAAGACCGATAACGGCACCGTCTTCTATAACTGCACCCGAACCGATAACCGCTTTGTTTATCTTTACATTATTACCTATCTTAACGTCCGGCATTACAACCGAATCTGTAACCTTTGTCCCCTCGCCAATCTGAACATTGGAGAAAATTACCGAATGGTCAAGCTCACCATAAACAACACAGCCCTGAGTAACGGTACTGTTTTTGATTTTTGCATTTTTGCCTACATACTGCGGTGCCAATGCGGTATTTCTTGAATAGATACTCCATTCCTTATCGTTAATCTCAAACTTCGGCGGTGTGTCTATTAAATCCATATTTGCTTCCCACAGGCTCTGCACCGTTCCAACGTCTTTCCAATAGCCCTCAAAACGGTAGCTCATCATTTTTTCGTTGTTCTTAAGCATTTCCGGAATTATATTTTTACCGAAATCGTTCGCAGATTCAGGATTTCTCTCGTCATCCTCAAGATACCTTTTAAGCACCTTGTAATCGAATATATAAATACCCATTGATGCAAGATTACTCTTTGGATTTGCCGGCTTTTCTTCAAACTCGGTAATTATTCCTTCTTCATTAACATTCATTATACCGAACCTGCTTGCCTCGTCCCACGGCACAGGCATAACGGCAATTGTAACCGCTGCACCCGATTTTTTATGAGCTTTGAGCATTTTTCCGTAATGCATTTTATAGATGTGGTCACCTGAAAGAATAAGCACATTCTTTGGCGTGAATCTATCTAAAAAGCTCAGATTTTGATAGATTGCATTTGCAGTACCCTTGTACCATTCACCAGCCTTTGCACTCTGATACGGAGGCAGCACATATACTCCGCCGTGGTTTCTGTCCAAATCCCACGGTCCTCCGTTTCCGATGTAGGTATTAAGCTCAAGCGGCTGATACTGCGTCAACACTCCGACGGTATCAATTCCCGATTGAACACAGTTTGACAGCGGAAAATCAATAATTCTGTACTTTCCGCCGAAAGGTACTGCCGGCTTTGCAACATTTTTTGTCAGTGCTCCAAGTCTGCTGCCCTGTCCTCCTGCCAAAATCATTGCAACACAATCCTTTGCATTCATTTAATCTCTTCCTTTCGCATTTTTTTCAGATATAAAACAGACAAGCCTGCCAAGTCAACGTTGATTGAGTATGGAAGCTCCTGTGAGTTTTTGTTTTTAACAGTCTTATACTTTCTTTTGCGTGCCGCCGACTTTCCGCCGAACCGTTTCCAGTCGGAACACATTACTACCTCATATTCTCCTGCCTCAGGCACATTAACCATATACCTTTTCCGCTCGACCGGAGTGAAGTTTGCAACAACTACAACTCCCTCGCCGTCCTTTGCCGTACGCATATAGGAAAGCACCGAATTATCCCTGTCCTCTGCGTTTAACCAGCGGAAGCCGTCCCAGCTTTGGTCAATTTCCCAGAAAGGCTTATTGTCAAGATAAAAATGATTGATTTCCTTAACATAACTGTGAAGCTTTTTGTGCTGGTCGATATCCAGAAGCTGCCACTCTAAGCCTTCATCATACCGCCACTCAATAAACTGTGCAATTTCGCCGCCCATAAACATCATTTTCTTGCCGGGCAGTGACAGATAATATCCTAAAAGCGTTCGATAGCTTGAAAACTTCTCTTCATATGAGCCGTACATTTTGTCAATAAGCGACTTTTTGCCATGCACAACCTCGTCGTGCGAAAGCGGCAGAATAAAGTTCTCGGAATATGCATAGCACATAAGAAAGGTCAGAAGATCATGGTTTGGTTTTCTGAAATACGGGTCCATAGACATATACCGAAGGGTATCGTTCATCCAGCCCATATTCCACTTATAATTAAATCCAAGCCCGCCTGCATCTGTAGAACCTGTTACCATACTCCAC
>JAZNIV010000050.1:0-32023 GCA_045577675.1 Clostridia bacterium | reverse complement strand
ATGAAGGTTTTCAGCTTGACTTAATAGATAAGTATAATAATGTAGCATCAAGTACAGAATGTACCGGACTTATTCAAATTCCGCCTACTAATGAAGATGAGGCAGAGTCATATGGGGAAATCTATATAATTCCGGAACAGGTAAATGATTTTACGATAGCGAAAAAACCAAAGGGCAGACATATAAAGTCCGCACCGGACGCAAGATAAAAACGGGAATGTAAAAAAGTTCGTAGGTCAAAAAAGCGGCACTATGGTCTGATTGATGTAAAAAATAAGAGGAAATCTTGAATTTTAAGATTTCCTCTTATTTTACGTTTATATTATCAGTTTTCTTTATTTTTAAGTAAATCTCTTATTTCTGTTAAAAGAGTAGCCTCGTCTGAAAGTGCCGGTGCCTCCGGCTCCGGCTCGGGTTCTTCTTCGGTTTTGGAGAACTTATCTTTAAGATTGTTCATAACCTTTACCATACAGAATACCGAGAATGCAATCAGCAGGAAATCAATTATCGCCTGCAGAAACTGTCCGTAAGGGATAACAAGTGTTTCTGACACGTTAATTGCAAGCTCAGCAACATTTACTTTACCTGTAATAACACTGATTAGAGGTGTAATGATATTTGCAACAAGGGAGTTAACAATTTTTGTGAATGCAGTACCCATTACAACACCGACAGCCATATCCATTACGTTGCCGCGTGCAATAAACTTTTTAAATTCATCAAAAAATTTCATTAGTATAACCTTCCTCTCTTCATTAGAACGCAAGCTTTTCATTTAAGAATGCCTCTAAATCACATATTTTAATTCTCTGCTGCTCCATTGTATCTCTGTCACGTACCGTAACCGCACCATCCTCTTCTGAATCAAAGTCATAAGTAATACAGAATGGTGTTCCAATTTCGTCCTGTCTGCGGTAACGTTTACCGATTGAGCCGGCATCGTCATATTCCATATTGAACTTCTGTGAAAGCTCATCAAATACCTTTTGGGCACCTTCATTAAGCTTCTTAGAAAGCGGAAGAACAGCAGCTTTTACAGGAGCTAAAGCAGGGTGGAAGCGGAGAACAACACGTGAGTCGCCATCTCCTAAATCCTCTTCATCATAAGCTTCAACCAAGAAAGCAAGTGTAACACGGTCTGCACCGAGTGACGGCTCTACGCAGTACGGAACATATCTTTCGCCTGTAATCTGGTCGATGTATTCCATACTTTCGCCGGAATGATTCTGATGCTGCAGAAGGTCGTAGTCAGTTCTGTCAGCAATACCCCAAAGCTCGCCCCAACCAAACGGGAATACAAATTCAATATCGGATGTGCCTTTTGAATAGAATGCAAGCTCTTCCGGTGAGTGGTCACGGAAACGAAGATTTTCTTCTCTTATACCGAGAGTTTTGAGCCAGTTCATACAGAAATCCTTCCAATAATAGAACCATTCCATATCCTCGCCCGGCTTACAGAAGAATTCAAGCTCCATCTGTTCAAATTCGCGGGTTCTGAATGTAAAGTTACCCGGTGTAATTTCATTTCTGAAGGATTTACCTATCTGACCGATACCAAAAGGCATTTTCTTTCTTGATGTACGCTGAACGTTCTTGAAGTTTACAAAAATTCCCTGTGCTGTTTCAGGACGCAGGTAAACTGTTGCAGAAGAATCCTCCGTAACTCCCTGAAAGGTCTTAAACATCAGGTTAAATTGTCTTATATCAGTAAAGTTCTGCTTACCGCATTCAGGGCATACAATACCATGCTCGGTTATGTATTCCACCATTTTTTCGTTGCTCCAACCGTCAACTGTAACGTCCTCGCCGTTTTCATGAGCATAATCCTCAATCAGCTTGTCTGCTCTGTGACGTGCATGACATTCCTTACAGTCCATAAGCGGGTCTGAAAAACCGCCAAGGTGACCTGAGGCAACCCAGGTTTCAGGGTTCATTAAAATAGCACAGTCAACACCAACGTTGTATTTTGATTCCTGAATAAACTTTTTCCACCATGCTTTTTTTATGTTGTTCTTGAACTCAACACCTAAAGGGCCATAGTCCCATGTGTTGGCAAGACCGCCGTATATTTCGCTGCCTGCATAAACAAAGCCTCTGCCTTTACAAAGTGCAACGATTTTTTCCATTGTTTTCTCAGAATTTTTCACGTTAAAACACCCATTTCCTTATTATTTTAAGCATATATTATATAGTTTACTTAAAAATAAAGGTTTTGTCAATAGAAAACCGTCTTTTTTGATAATATTAATGTAAAATTAATTTCTTTGATATGGAAAATTTGGAACTTTATGTCAACTGATTTTGTGTGGATAAGGTTATAAACATATCAACAGACGAGGTGTGGATAAGTGAATATTATGCGGTTTTGTGACAAAAAATCTGAGGATTTTGAGGGATAAGTGCGTGGATAAAGTGGATTGTAACCTTGATGTAATCTGCCTGTAAAGAAAATTATGTAACCTTGAAATGATTTGACAATATTTACATTAGGTATTATAATAAAGGTAACAAAAAAATATGGTGATGAAATATGAAATATAAAATTTTGGAGATGCTAAAGTCTGCAGATGGCTTTGTTTCGGGTGAAGAGCTGTCGAAAAAGCTTGGAATAAGCCGAAGCGGTATCTGGAAAAATATTAACAGCTTAAGAAAAGATGGATTTGAAATTAATTCTGTTCCGAGCAAGGGGTATGTTTTAGGCTTTGCACCGGACCGGATTAATCCGGAGATTATAAAAAAAAGTGTTCCGGGCAAGGTTTATTATTTTAACTCGGTTGATTCTACTAATATAGAGGCAAAACGTGCTGAAAACGTGCCGGATAAAAGTGTGTTTATTGCAGAAACACAAACAGGCGGCAGAGGCAGACTGGGACGTAAATGGACATCACCTTCAGGATGCGGAATTTGTATGAGCCTTTATCTGGAGCCGGAAATTTCAGCCGGTGACGTGTCTGTTCTGACTCTTGTTGCAGGGCTTAGTGTGTGCAGAGCGATTAAGGGCTCAAGGATTAAGTGGCCGAATGACGTTTTGATTGGTGACAAGAAAATCTGCGGTATCCTAACCGAAATGTCAGCTGAAATTGACAGGGTTAACAGGGTTATTGTAGGAATAGGGGTAAATGTCAATAATGAGGTTTTTGGAATTGACCTGATTGAAAAAGCAACGTCTTTATACCGTGAAACATGCAGAAAGCACAGCAGGGAAAAGCTCGCGGCAGATATCCTTTCGGAATTTTTTGGGCTGTATGATAAATTCCTTGAAAAAGGCTTTGAAGCTTTAAAAGATGAATATGCAAAAAAATGCGTGACACTAAACCGAGAGGTTGTAATTATAAGGAACGGAATCGAGCAGTCTGCTTATGCTGTAGATATAACGGAAAACGGCGAGCTTTTAGTCGAGGTTGACGGTAAGAGCTTTGCAGTAAACTCGGGTGAGGTTTCGGTTCGCGGACTTTTGGGATATAATTAGAATGCTTGAAAATAATGTAGAAATTTGGTATAATATTAACCTACTTAGGTATTAATTTGAGTTAAACAGGGGGTGTTATATTGCTGTTTACTGAATATGAGTTATGGCCGCAGAACGAGCTGGACCTTTTTACATTAAAGGAGGTACCGGAAGGTGTTTATAAAGAGGCGGTTGATGAAGGTAAAAAGTATTTAAATAATGACTGGGGTGTGCTTACGGCATCTATGTATACCGATTCACACAGCAGTACCTTTAAGGATAAATATAGAAAAAGAAGAGTTGCACTTGCATCGCTTGCTGTTGCGGAATTTGCAGAACGTAAGGGAAGATTTTTAAATGACATCATCGACGGAATATGGTGTATTTGTGAGGAAAGTACGTGGATATTGCCGGACGGTACAGGGAATTTAAGGGATACGGAAGCTGCAAGGTTTGATGTGAATGCCGCAAGAACTGCACAACTTTTAACACTGTGCGTGCATCTGTTTCGTAAGGAGCTGCCGCTTTTAGTAAAAAAACGAATGGTTTCTGAGGTACAAAGGCGTGTACTTGAACCGTTTCGCGAGGCAAAACAATTAACCCCTGAAAATGTGGCACATACGCTTACAGCTTGTATGTTTGCAGAACCTAATGAGGAAAAGCGAAGAGCAGTTGTAGATAAGGTGCTTGCTGTTATAGATATTTTTCTTGGTGAGTACACCGAAAATGGTATAAAAGCAAAATCGGAGCAGAGTCTTTACCGTTGGTCTGCGTATATCTTTGATGTTCTTGAACTTCTTTACAATGTAACAGACCAGAAGTTTGCCATTTACAGCGATGAAAAAATAAAATTTGTTGCGGACAGTATTTACAAGGCACATATTGGCAGCGACGGATTTTCTGAGACTGTTACCGAAGAGGACGGAGCAAGAGCTTATCTTTTCGGAAAGCGTATGGATTATAAGAAGCTGATGGACTTTGGTGCAAGTGAGTTTATTAAAATTTCGGAAAAGAGCCTTCCTGAAAGTATCAATCTGTTCCATAAGCTTTATTCAATCAAATTTGCATCAGAAATTATGCAATACGGCGATAACTTTGACGAACAGGAATGTGGTTATATCGAGAGTATGGACCTGTTTGTTAAAAAGACGAAAGACTTTTCTGTTGCAGTTAAGGGAGGAAGCTCTTCTGCTGGAAACTTTATGGCATATCTTGAAAATGAACCGTATGTTGTAGATTTGGAAAGGTCACATAATCTGCCGGTAATTAACGGCTTTACGCAGTTTGCTAATACAAAAAATGCTGTGGTTGAAAAAATGGAAAACGGCCTTACCATCGACCTTTCGAGGACATATCCAAAGGATGCCGGCGTTATAAGCTGGATTAGAAGTGTTGAGGCTGAGGAAAAGTATGTGATAATTACTGATGATTACGAGCTTGAAAAAAATGACGATTTACGAATTATTATGATAATGAAGAATAAGCCTATTTTATCAGGTGACAGAATTTTAATCGGTGACGGCTCAATAGTATGGGACGGAAATCTTGCACTCAGGGTGGAATTAGTGAAATCAAAAAGCTATGATTATGTCTACCGCCTTGTGTTCCATATCAAGGACGCAGAAACTAAGGGCAGAGTCAGAATTGCAATAAAAAAATAGAATAGAATAATTAAAAAACAGAAAGACCGCAATTTATGGATATGCGGTCTTTTAAATTGACTTGATAATGATAAGTAAATTGCTACAGTTTTAAGCTTTTGTAAAGAAAAATTCTCGTTTATGCTTATACAAAAACGGTACAGCAAAAGCTGTACCGCTAAAGTAACCGTAATTTATGCGTTCAAAATACAAAGAACGACAGTAGTTATTAAGAAAAGAACAGCTAAAGATGTAGTCATTTTAGAAAACATAGAAGCTTTTGTTCTTCCTGAATTTTTGCTGAAGAATGAGTCTCCGGCATCAGGTGAAGAACCTGCAATTCCTTTCATTCCCGGGTCTTTACCCTCCTGCAACAGCACAACAGCTATCAAAGCAACAGTTACGATAATGTGCAATACCAAAAATACCGTATTCATCTGCAGTAACCTCCTATTCAAATATATAACACATCTATTATAACATCATATTTAAAATTTTACAAGGCTTTTTTTAAGTTTTTTAGTATAATTTTCAAAAAAGTAAGAATTGTTACGAAAATGTAAAGGAAAATATGTAGAAAAATGTAGAAGAATATGATAAAATAAAAAGTATTATAATAGGAAAGGTGTTTGTATTGATGAAGAAAATATTCTCAGCCGTCGCAGCGGCAGTGTTAGCTTTAGCACCGCAAAACATTTGTGCCGAAGCTGATTTGACGGTTAAATATAACGGAATAGCATTAAGTTTTAATGAAAAGCCGGTTATTGTTAATGACAAAACCTTAGTACAGCTCAGACCTATTGCTGAGGCGATGGAGCTTGAAATAGGATTTTCTAACGGAAGTGTCGTTTTATCAGACGAGGAAACTACAGTTATATTTACTCAGGATTCTTCGGAGATTACTGTGAATGATGAGGTCAGCACAATGGATGTGCCGATGGTTTTAAGAAATGACTACACATTTGTACCGGTCAGAAATCTTGTTGAGCCGTTTGGCAATAAAATTGACTATGACGGTGAAACAAAAACTGTTACTATTGAATCAAATAAAACGGAGGAAGCTCTTGATACGGAAACTAAATCCGACAATAAGACCATAAAAAGACCGTCAGAAAACAAGTCGGTTACAAAAAATGAAGAACCTGTAAATAATGACGAGGATCCTCAAAAAGAGGAAAAATCTGAAGAGGAAAATACCGAGGTCGAACCGAAAGAGCCGAAAGTAATCTCGACAGGCTCGGGTGATTATGAATTTACATATTTTTATCAGTCACAGCCTGATTTAGAGCTTGAAAATAACGGAAGGGGATATTGCTGGGTTTGTTCTTATGCAATGCTTTTCTCAAATGTTACAAAAACTGTCATAACTCCGCTTGATGTTGCACAATATAATATTGATAAGGGCTTTAGCGGCAGCTTTATGGGACCGCATGAGGAGCTTGCTAAAACATTCGGACTGGAGCTTGTTCCTGCACTGTCTGAAAAGTCAGAGTATTTTGCAGAGTTCAATACAAAAAATAGAGGCGAAACAACGCTTAATATAACTTCGGACGAGGATGCAAGAGCGGCAATTTGCGAGGCACTTGATAATTTTCCTTGCGGAGTGATTGTGCGTTATGAGGGTTATCCGCATTCAATGGTAGCCGTTTCGTATGACGAGGAAAACATCTATTTTAATGACCCCGGTTTAAAGGACGGTGAGCATATCACCTTTGAAAACACCTGTCTCAAAAATTACAAGCTTTCAGATATTTCCTATATTCAGGCGGTTGAGGTTAGAGAATGAATGTATATGATTTTGACAATACGATTTATGACGGAGAGAGTGTAGTTGATTTTTACTTGTTTTTATTAAAGAAAAATCCACGACTTATCTCGGTGCTTCCAAAGATGCTGCAGATGCTGTTGCGGTACAAAATGTGCCGTATTTCTGTAAGTGAGCTTATGGAAACGGCACAGCGTTATGCGTCAAGGCTTATTCTATATGCAAAGGATAGTATGGTCATTTCGCAGTTCTGGGACGAAAAACAAAGCAGGATTAAAAAGTTTTATCTTGATAATCAAAAGCCTGATGACGTTATTTTGTCGGCAAGCTGTAGCTTTTTGATTGATGAAATGTGCAGAAGGCTTGGGATTAAGCATGTTATAGCCTCGGACGTTGACCTTGAGACGGGGGAGATAAGGAGAATTTGTTTCAGGGACAGAAAGCCGGAAATATTCAGGGAATATTTTCCTGATGGCGAAATTGACGGGTTTTATACCGATTCAATGAATGACAGCCCAATGTTTGAGCTTGCAAAGAGGGTTTATATTGTTAAGGGAAATAAGATAAAGGAACTGAGAAGATGAAATATGAAAAATCCTGTGGTGCAGTTATTTACCGCACTCAAAATGGTGTGCGTGAATACCTGCTTGTATTAAATAAAAAAGGAAACGCAAAAGGTCATTGGGGATTCCCTAAAGGGCATACAGAAGCTAATGAAACGGAGTTTGAAACAGCTGCACGTGAAATTTTAGAGGAAACCGGACTAAGGGTTGTTTTTACCGGCGGAGTTCGGGCTGTTTCTACTTATAGCCCGAGGGAGGGCGTAACAAAGGACGCTGTTTATTTTCTCGCTGTTATAAGAAACGGTGAAGCTGTAAAGCTTCAACAGGAGGAAATAGCAGAGTATCGTTGGTGCAACGTAAAAGCAGCTAATGGGCTTTTGACATTTGATAGGAAAATACTCAGCGAGATAGAAAAATCATTTTAAAAAAATGTAGACAAAGTGGGAATTTTGTTATATAATTGTAGATAATGTTAATTTATTTAGAAAGGATCTACATAAAATGGACGAAAAAGTATTTGTAATGAACCATCCGCTAATTCAGCATAAGCTGTCAATTATGCGTGATAAAAATACATCTGTAAAGGATTTTCGTGAGTGTGCTCATGAAATCGGGCTGCTTTTAGGCTATGAGGCAACAAAGGATTTGGAGCTTGAAAGCTATGATATTGAAACTCCGATTACAAAGATGACAGCTAAACGCACAAAAAGAAAGGTTGCACTTGTGCCGATTTTAAGAGCCGGACTTGGAATGGTAGATGCACTTATGGACCTTATTCCTGCTGCAAAAATCGGACATATCGGTCTTTACAGAAATGAAGAAACCTTAGAGCCTGTTGAATACTATTGTAAGATGCCTACTGATATTGAGGAGAGGCAGGTGCTTGTTCTTGACCCGATGCTTGCAACTGGAGGAAGTGCAATTGACGCAATTACGATGATAAAAAAACGTGGTGCGAATATGATTAAGTTTGTTTGTATTATTGCGGCTCCACAAGGGATTGAGGCACTTAGAAAGGCACACCCCGATGTCGATATATACTGCGGTGCGGTTGATGAAAAATTGAATGAAAACGGATATATTGTTCCGGGTCTTGGAGATGCCGGAGACAGACTTTTCGGTACACTTTAATTATTTTGGGCGGTGAAGGCATCGCCCTTAAATTTTGCATAGATATAACAGGAGGAATTTGATTTATGCGGATGCGTAAAAAGAAAAACTGTGAGATAAGACTTGAAAAAAGCGGAAATTTATGGATACGAGAGCCAGAGCTTTTGAAGGGAAAATGGAATAGTGAGTTTGGAAATGAGAAGCCCATACATATTGAAATCGGCTGCGGAAAGGGGAATTTTATCTGCGAAATGGCACAAAAGTATCCTGATATAAACTTTGTAGCGATTGAAGTTGTAAGGGACGTTATGGTGCTTGCTATGGAAAGGGCACAGCCTTTAGAACTTAAAAATCTTCGTTTTATAATAGCTGATGCGGCAAAGCTTACCGAGTATTTTGAAAAGGGCGAGGCTCGCAGAATATACCTTAATTTTTCAGACCCGTGGAAAAAGAGCCGTCAGGCAAAACGCAGGCTAACGCATAAAAATTTTCTTGATATTTATAAAAAGGTGCTTTTGGAGGGTGACTGTATCTGTTTTAAAACAGATAATAAAAAGCTTTTTGAATTTTCGCTTAACTCTTTTGCACAGGAAAACTTTAAAATGTCCGATATTACCTTTGACCTGCATAATTCAGGTTTTTCGGATAATGTAATGACTGAATATGAAACCAAATTTTCGGAGCAGGGAATGCCGATTTACAGAGTTTGTGCAAAATACATTGGATGGAAAGACGAATAAAAATAAACGGATGGCAAATGCCATCCGTTTTAAATATTATTTTTCATATACTTCTCTTTTCAAAACCGCAATGTACGGAAGATTTCGGTACTGCTCGTTATAGTCAAGACCATAGCCGATTACAAATTCATCAGGAATTTCCTTACCGACATAATCCACCTTCACGTCTACAACGCGTCGTGAGGGCTTGTCGAGCATGGTACAAATTCTTACAGACCTTGCGTTTCTTGATTCAAAAAGTGTTTTTATTTTGTGGAGCGTGTTGCCGCTGTCAATAATATCCTCGACGATGAGTATATTCTTACCGGTAACGTCCTGCTCCAAATCCTTTTTTACATTTATAAACCCGCTTGATGAAGTAGACTGTCCATAGCTTGAAACCTGCATAAAATCAATTTCGACAGGCATATTGAGCTTTCTTATCAAATCCATTGCAAAGGGTGTTGAGCCTTTTAATATAATAATTACCAAAAGCGGCTCACCGCCTAAGTCACGGTTTAAGCTTTCTGCAATTTTGCTTACTGCACATTCTATTTCTTCTTCGCTTACGAGTATTTTTTCTGCGTCCTTATGCATTTGTTTTGCTCCTGAGTTTAAACTTTTGCGGAAGATGTACTATTTTTGCCCTGTCAAGAGCGGTTATAATCGGAGCACAGATTGCACAATCAATTAAGTGGTGAACAAATGTTCCGGCAAATGCAATACCTGCTGCTGAAAGTGCAGCTGTATTCTGATCGGGAAGGATAACAGGTGTCATTGTATATACTGCAATTCCTTCGGTAAGAGAGTGAAGAAGAGCAGTAATAAGGATAATAACAAAAGGATTAATCTTTCCGTCTTTAATCATTTTTATACCTGCGTATGCAAATACGAGGTGAGTTGCAGCACGTGTTACAACAATTATTGAGTTTGGTGCAGGAATAACCATAAAGAAGCCGATGCAGCTTCCTATTATCGTCATAAGCGTTACCCATGGGCTGATAAACATAGCAAGCATGGTTGGAACGTGCGCTCCGACGGTTAATGTAAAGAACAGTAAATCAAGCTTAACCGGCGAATATGTAATTAAAATTGAAAGTGCTGTCAGAATTGCAGCCATTACCATTTCTCGTGTTTTCTTATTCATTTGTGCATTACTCCTTATAAATTGATAAAATTGCTGATTATTTTTTCTGCGTCGGGAGTAAGACCTGACGCGATGTAGTAATTTAGGCCGTAAATGTTCCCGTGCTTTTCGGGAGCAATAAGGTTTGCGACAGCGATGATTTCGCCCTCGCTTGAACGTGAAATGCAGTCAAGCTCCTGCGACATTACGGTTTCCAGAACACCATACGGTTTGCCGCGGCAAATCTGGATTGTTGTTTCAAGCCCTCTGTATATAGGGACGGCTGTGTCAATAACAGCCCATTCCTGCTTGCCTTCGGCACAATCTATATCCTCGCATTTGCCGTCAAAGGCCTTTATAATGCTTTTAAATCCGTCAAGAATACCAAGCACCGGAATATTGACAAGCAGTGCCTCGCGGATTAAACGTACTGCCTGATCAGAATACTCGCTTACTATAACCTTTTCGGCCTGAGCAAGATTGTTTGAGAAAATAACCGGAATACCAATGCCGGCAAGATAATCAAATATTCCGCGTTCGCCCATATAATGTATCATCGGAGCCACCTCCTTTTTTTGCCAAGTTGCTCTTGAAAAAAAGTATCAGCTATGTTATAATTATAACATACTTCAAAAGAGATTTCAAGGGTAAGTCTGAAGAAATTTCCCTGTATTGCCGTATCAGCCTGTTAAACGTGTTTTTTTACGGCGATAGGTATGAAAAGCTCTTTAGACCTTTGTTTTGCGAAAGGATTTGGTGATTACAAAAATGAGAGTGCTCATTATTTCGGTAAAAGCGGGATTCGGGCATCATTCAACAGCCCACGCAATAATGGACTATCTTAAAGATAGGGATGTTCACTGTGAAATGCTGGACACCTTTGAATATATTAATCCTGTTCTTGCGGATTCTATTGATAACGGGTATCTTTTTTCTACAAAATACATTCCGGAGCTTTACGGAAGGGCGTATGACAGGCTTGACAAGCGTGAAGAAAAATATGATAAGCGTTCGCTTATTGCGGTGCTTTCAAAGTTAGTTTCGCATAAGCTGAAGGATTTTATCAAAGCATATAATCCTGATGTAATTGTGGGAACTCATTCATATGCGTGTATGTTGATGACGTATCTTCGGGATAAAGAGATTGTAAATTGTCCTCTGATTGGAATTGTAACTGATTTTACTGTGCATCCGTTCTGGGAAAGCACCGAGCTTGACTATTATGTTACAGCTGACAGAATGCTTGAAAATCAGCTTAAGAAAAAGGGTATACCCACTGAAAAAATGCTTCCATACGGCATTCCTATAAAGAAAAGCTTCTCAAATAAAATGCCAAAGATTGAGGCGAGGAAGGAGCTTGGAATTGCCGATAAAACCACAATATTACTGATGATGGGCTCGATGGGCTTTGGTAATATTGCACGGGATATGAAAGCAATTGATGAATTTGATGCAGATTTTCAGATTCTTTGTGTATGCGGTAATAACGAGAAAACTCTCCGTGAAATTGAAGCATCAAGCTGGGAAAAGACGGTTATTCCGTTTGGCTTTGTGAATAATGTTGACGTGATGATGGATGCTGCCGATTTTATTATCACAAAGCCGGGAGGTCTGACAACATCAGAGTTTCTTGCAAAGGAGCTGCCGGCTGTTATTATGAATCCTATTCCGGGGCAGGAATACAGAAACACAGAGTTTCTTGTCAATAACGGTGCAGCTATTATGGTAACGGACACATTCAGTCTTGACGAGGCACTTTTTGAAATCCTCAAAAGTCCGTGGAGGCTTGAACTTCTGAAAAAAAGCGTTGAAAAGCTTGCCAAGCCAAATTCGACGCATGATGTGTGCGAATATATTTTAAAGCTTGCACAGGGTGAAGAGTAATGAAATTTCCTGAGAAATTTGAAATAAGAATGAAGGATATGCTAAAAGACGAATATCCTGAGTTCTTGAAAGCATTTAAAAATGAACCTGCATATCAGGGTATGAGGATTAATACATTAAAAAGCGGAGCAAAAGAGGCAGTGTTTTCAGAAACGGGTACACTTGAGGGAATAGAATGGTGCAAAAACGGGTATTATGCGGATAAAAGCGTAATTTCCGGCAAGCACCCGTACCATGTCGGCGGACTTGTGTATTTTCAGGAGCCGTCAGCAATGTCTACGGTGGAGGCACTTGGCATAAAAGAAAACGATTTTGTGCTTGACCTTTGTGCCGCACCGGGAGGAAAGGCTACTCAGGCGGCAGAAAAGCTTTCCGGAACAGGACTTTTAGTTGCAAATGAGATTATTCCAAAGCGTGCACAGATACTTGCTGAAAATATTCAGCGAATGGGAATTACAAATGCTGTCGTAACAAACGAGTCACCGGAAAGACTGGCAGGAAAGTACGAGGAATTTTTTGATAAGATTATTGTCGATGCACCCTGCTCGGGTGAAGGAATGTTTAAAAAAGAACCGCAAGCTATCGGTGAGTGGAGCAGGGAGCATACCTATTCTTGCAGTGAGCGTCAGAAACACATATTGGCGTCTGCTGTAAAAATGCTAAAGGGCGGCGGATATATTGCATATTCTACCTGTACGTTTGCACCCTGTGAAAATGAGGGTGTTGTAGCCTGGGTTCTTAAAAATTACCCTGATATGGAGCTTGTGCCGATTAACTTAGAAGGGTTGACCGATGCGTGCAGCTTGTGGGCAGAGAGTGAATATGACTTATCCGGTGCAAAACGTATTTTTCCGCATAAAAGCAAGGGTGAGGGACACTTTGTTGCACTTTTCCATAAAAAAGTTGGCGGAGCAAAAGACCATAAAAAAACCTATAAATGCGATAATGAAAAATTATTTCGTACATTTGAGGAGGAAAACCTTAATACAAAGCTAAAGGGCAGCATAATAAGCTTTGGTGACAGACTTTTTATGATGCCTGAGAGCTTAGATATCGATAAAATCAAAACAATACTTCCGGGACTTGAGCTTGGAGTGTGCAAAAAGGACAGATTTTTGCCATCGCATGCACTTTGCCTTGCACTCGGTGTAAAGGATTTTAAAAATACCGAGGAAATAAAAGAGCCTGAACGGTTTTTCAGGGGCGAAACATTTCCGACAGATAAAAAGGGCTGGACGGCTGCTGTATATAAAGGTTATCCGATTGGCTGGGGAAAGGCATCGGAGGGAATACTGAAAAATCACTTTCCCAAATATCTGCGGTTTTAAGAAGGAGAATAAAAAATGGATGGTATAGTACACGCAATTGTTGAAAATTTCGGCGGAAAAGTCGCAAAAGAGCTTATTGTTTTTGTAATATCAATGATTCCGATTCTGGAGCTCAGGGGCAGTCTTTTGGCAGCAGGACTTCTTAAAATGGATTTCTTATCCACTTTTATAATTGCTGTATTGGGAAATATGCTCCCAATTCCGTTTATATTGATATTTATAGAAAAAATATTTGCATGCCTCAAAAAAACTGGGCTTAAAAATATGGTGGAAAAGCTTGAAAATAAGGCGCTTTCAAAGTCAGACCAAATTCGTAAATACGGCAGGTTTGGACTCTTTTTGTTTGTAGCAATTCCGCTTCCCGGAACCGGTGCATGGACAGGTGCACTTGCAGCGACGCTGCTTCGTATGAAATTCAAGGATTCTATTTTCCCGATATTTATGGGAGTTGTTGTAGCAGGACTTATTGTGTCGTTGATTTCTTTTGGCATTATTAAGCAGGTTATCTGAGAGTACTGCTTATGGTGAAATTTTATACTATTACGAGGTGATATTTATGAAAATCATGTCTTTTAACACTCAACATTGTTTAAATTTTGTTGAACAAAAAATTGATTTTGAAATTATGGCTGATGCCATAAAGAAGTGTGAAGCAGATATTGTCGGACTGAATGAAATGCGTGATAAGGGTGCAGATGCTGATTATGAAGCACAAACTGCTATTTTATCACAACTGACGGGTCTGCAGAATCATTATTTTGCTAAAGCCATTGATTTTGACGGGAAAAATCCATATGGTAACGCACTTCTTTCAAAATACCCTATTGTAAAAGCTGAAACCATATTAGTACCTGACCCTGAAGAAAAGACTGAACCCGGCTATTATGAAACTCGTTGCTTGCTTAAAGCTAAGTTAGAGGGCGGGATAACGGTTTTGGTTATACATTTCGGGTTAAACCGTGATGAGCAACAAAATGCAGTTGAAACAGTACTTAAACATATTGAGAACGAGAAATGTATTCTTATGGGGGACTTCAATGTAACCCCTGAAAGAGATATTTTAAAGCCGATTAGAGCACGTATGAAGGATGTTGCAGATTGTTTTGATAAGCCACTATTGAGCTTTCCGTCAGATAAGCCGGAGATTAAAATTGACTATATATTTGTAAGTCAGGACATAGAGGTTGTTTCTGCGGATATTCCTGCGATTGTTGCATCTGACCACAGACCTCATACAAGCACGGTAAGTATTCCCTGAATTTAAAGCGGACTTAAATCCTATAATTACAGAATATTATAAAAGGGCTATTATGAGGTGATATTTATGCATAAAAGCAATATAAAAATCAGTGGAATTACAACAGGACATGTCCAGGGAATAGCAACAGATAAAGAGAGAAAATATATGTACTATTCATTTACTACTGCTCTTATAAAGACCGATATGGATGGAAACATAATCGGATCGGTAAAGGGCTTGGCAGGACATTTGGGTTGTATTGCGTATAATTATGATGACGGCAAGGTATATGGCTCTTTAGAGTATAAGCATGACGTGATTGGAAGTAGTATACTGGAAAGAAGCGGTAATGAAATTGATGTAACAGACGGATTTTATATTGCCGTGTTTGATGTATCAAGGATTGATCGTATGGATATGGATGCGGAGACTGACGGTATTATGGTTGCTGTAAATCTTAAAGAGGTGCTGGAGGATTACAACGCAGAAGGCCACAGATATGGTTGCAGCGGCATAGACGGAATTACCTTTGCCCCTATCCCGGGTGATTGTGACGGAAAAAAATATTTATATGTCGCTTACGGAATATACAGTGATACACAAAGGAATGACAACGATTACCAGATTATCTTAAGATATGATATCGAGGGGTGGGGAGAATTTGCTAAGCCTCTGAATCAAAAGAATATGCATAGACAGGGGCCGGAAAATCCGGACGGAAAGTATTTTGTTTATACCGGAAATACAACCTTCGGAATACAGAACCTTGAATATGACGAAGTGACAAAATGTATGTTTATGGCAGTATATAAAGGGGTAAAAGAAAATTTCCCGAATTTTCCTATGTATGCAGTAGATATGAAAAAAGAAGCAGAAAAAGTGAAGCTCATAAATTTAAATGAAACCGGCGAGGTTATGCAGCTTGCTATGCTTGGTCAAAAAGATGAAGCAACAGGCATTTACGGTATAGATTTTCCGTATGGTGCAACAGGTATGATTTCTCTTGGTGACGGATGCTTTTATTTTTCGAGAGACTTCTGCGAGAATAATGAATGGGGAACGGAGATTGGTTTATACCGTTTTGATGGGAACAATTTTCTTGACTTTTGACTTAACCTGACGTAAAATATATAAAGGATTTTGTCAAATTGTAGTAAATTAATAATGTAGATAACATTATAAAAAATAAAAGGAGAAATTAACAATGAGTTTTTTAAAAGGTAAGACAGCAATTATTACAGGTGCAGGATATGCAGTTCTTTCGGACGGAAAATGTGGTTCGATAGGTTACGGCATTGCGACTGCTTATGCAAAGGAGGGTGCAAATCTTGTTATTACAGGAAGAAATACTGCCAAGCTTGAAAAGGCAAAGGAAGAGCTTGAAAAGCTGTATGGCATAAAGGTATTAGCACTTTCTGCAGATATTTCAGAGAATAATGACAACGAAAAAATAGCTAATGAGGTTGTTGAAAAAACGATTGAAACTTTCGGAAGGATAGATGTTCTTATTAATAATGCCCAGGCATCTGCATCGGGAGTTACTATTCAGGAGCATACAACAGAGCAGTTTAATCTTGCTATGTATTCGGGCTTATATGCAACATTTTATTATATGAAGGCATGCTATCCATATCTTAAAGAAACAAAGGGAAGCGTTATAAACTTTGCATCGGGGGCAGGACTTTTTGGTAATTACGGACAATGCTCGTATGCAGCTGCAAAAGAGGCTATCCGTGGATTAAGCCGTGTTGCTGCAACCGAATGGGCAAAGGATGGGATAAATACAAATGTTATTTGTCCTCTTGCATGGACCGCACAGCTTGAGAACTTTGAAAAGGCATATCCTGATGCATTTAAGGCAAATGTAAAAATCCCGCCGGCAGGTCATTTCGGAGATTCTGAGCTTGAAATCGGCAGAGTATGCGTACAGCTTGCATCCCCTGATTTTAAATATATGAATGGAGAAACCTTAACCCTTGAAGGGGGTATGGGTCTCAGACCTTAAATATGTCTTGTGGTGAATAAATAAATTGATAGTCATATCAATGTTTTAAAGTGGATTTTATTGCCTATATTGAAAACATTTCCTTTTTGGTCTTAGATCGACAAAACAATATAATCTTTATAAAATTACTTGGGGAGAAAAAATGTTAATTGATTTACATGCACACACTTCCGGGATAAGTCGATGCTGCCGTTATCCGGGTTCTAAGATTTTAGAATTTGCATATGAAACAGGAATTGATGGTATAGTGCTAACCAATCATTATCAAAAAAATTATATCGGTACAGAAGGGGTAAATAGCTTTGTAGAGAAATATATAGAAGAATTTTATTCTACCAAAGCTCTTGGCGAGCAATTAGGGATGAAAGTGTTTTTTGGGATTGAGGTTACGATGGAGCTTTATCCTAATGTGCATATGCTGATTTACGGAGTTGATAAGGAATTTCTTACAAGTCACTCTCTAGTATTTGATTATACCCATGAAGAGCTATATGCTGCAGTGAAAGAGTACAATGGTGTGCTTATACAAGCGCACCCTTTCAGGAATGGTACAACAGTTTTGAAGACGAACCTTTTAGATGGTGTTGAAATTAATTGTCACCCACTATATAACAATTCACATTCAAATGAAATATTGAGTATTGTAAGAGAAAACGGATTGGCTGTAACTTGTGGCGGAGATTTCCACGGAGATACCTATCGACCTAAGTGCGGAATGTATTTGCCAGACACCATAACCAATAGCTGTGAGCTTGGTGAATATATCAAAAACGCAAAAGAAGTCAGCTTGTGTATCCAGGAACCAAATTCCGATATATTTGAACAAATTAATTATTATAAAGAACGTTAGTGGGCGGCTTGTCGGAGCATGCATAATTAACAAAAATACATTTGGAGATGATTAAATGGAAAAGATAAAATTATGGGAAAATGTCCCGGGGATGTGTGAAGAAACACCTATGCTTACGGCATATGTGCCGGAAAACAAAACCTCTGATGTGGCGGTTGTTATTTGTCCCGGAGGCGGATATGCAGTGCGTGCAGAGCATGAAGGAAAGGACTATGCAGAATTTTTGGCAGACAATGGAATTACTGCGTTTGTTGTGGACTACCGTGTTTCGCCGCACCGTTTTCCGTTGCCGCTTTTAGATGCGCGCAGGGCAATCCGGTATGTAAGATATAACGCGGAAAAATACGGAATTGACAAAAATAAGGTGGCTATAATGGGATCTTCAGCAGGCGGACACCTTGCCGCAATGACATCTACATATTATGAACCGATTGAGTTTGAAGGATTAGATGAAATAGATAACGAAGATTTCATTCCAAACGCACAGATTTTATGCTATCCTGTTATAAAGCTTTTAGGAAAAGGAATTGGACATCTTGGTTCAGGACAGAACTTGCTTGCTGAAAAACAGGTAGAAATGGGAGAGGAATTATCCCCTGACCTTATTGCGACTGCAAAAACGCCAAAGGCATTTATCTGGCATACCTTCAGTGATGACTGCGTGAATGTAATTAATACCCTCGACTATGCAAGACGCTTAAAAACAGTCGGTGGCTCGGTTGAATGTCATATTTTTCCGGAAGGACATCACGGACTTGGTCTTGCAACAGGTGATGATTTAATTTCGAAACATGTAACACAATGGGGCAGACTTCTTATAAATTGGCTTAAATATATAAAATTTTAAAATATAATATAAAATTTTTAAAATAATTATTGACAAACGGGAAATAATTTGTTATAATAATGAAGTTGTGAATAGGCGAGGGTGGCGGAATTGGCAGACGCGCACGTTTGAGGGGCGTGTGGTTTTTACCTTGCGAGTTCAAGTCTCGTCCCTCGCACCAACATAACTTCAATATAGCGGGATGGTGTAATGGTAGCACTAGTGACTCTGACTCACTCTGTACGGGTTCGAATCCTGTTCCCGCTGCCACGTCGAAGTAAAGTTCGCTTTGCTTCGGCTTTTTTTTATACAAAAAATGACAGCAATCCGTTGATTACTGTCATTTTTCTGGCAATGCAGAACAATATAGATGCAACAGTGCCGAAGGCACTCTCGTAAAAAGGTGATAGCGATAGCGAGCCGTCGTGAGTGCGTTTACAAACGAACAGGCAAGCCGAGCGTGCCTTTTTACGAAAAAGGAGCAGCGACGTAGCAAACGAAAAATACCCACTCTATTGAGTGGGTATTTTGAACACAGCGAAGTCCGCTGCGACGTGGTCGGGATGACAAGATTTGAACTTGCGACCTCTTGAACCCCATTCAAGCACTCTACCAAGCTGAGCCACATCCCGAAAATGTTTAATTGTCACTATGGCATTATAACATAAAGAAGTATAAAAGTCAAACAATTTCTGAATAATTCCTATGATACAGATAAAAAAGCATAGTTTAATGAACAGAAAAAATGAGCATTGATTGAGTAATATCAATGCTCATTGTCTGTTTATAATTAAAAATCAGAATCCGCCAAATCCACTAAAACCGTCAAAAGGGTTATTAGGCTGAGGATTAGTATAGTCTGAGTAATCCTTGTTTTGTCCGCTAAGCTCTAAGTAAAGCTGAGCATAGGTTGCCTCGATGTACGGACGAAGCACTATCGACCCAAGACAGCAAAACATATTTGCGGCTATATACCAGCCGGCAAAGGAGAATGCGAGCTTAACGAGTGCCCACTTATTTCCAACCATCATTTCTTTGCTCTTTCCGATTGCCTTACTCCTTGGCATATAAGGGTCGTCGGCAAGAATATATTCAACCATCGAATACTGCAGCTCCTTAATTAATCCGGGAACTGAAAAAATCAGCGTAACAACTGACAGAAGGCTCATTATTGCAAGCAGTGTAAATGCAGGAAGGAGAGATTCGCCGTTCATATTAGCGGTAAGCTCCTGAATTTTTTCATATAATCCAAATTTCCACAGTCCGATTATAAGAGGTATTAATCCTACAAGCGACCATAAAATTATATAAAGATTTTTCACAAACTGAACCCAGATAATATTCTTATATCCGTTCTTGAACGGATACAGAAGATTTTCTATACGTACGTCTCCGTCTGCAGCCCTTAGCATAAAGTATTTAAGCCCCACCGAAAGCGGTGATGTTACTAAAATCAGGAATGCAAGTCCTGCGATTACTAAAAGACCGGCAACTGCAAAAATTGCTGCAATACGTAGGTTAGACATATTTGCAAGGTTTAGCCCCTCTAGTTGTCTTGTACTGATTCCTGCTCCGCCGCTGCCGGCAAGAGAAACCAAAAAGCATGCCAAAAGACTTGTCGGAAAGGAACGCGACAAAACTGTTTTTGCACGGTTTTTTAGTATTTTTCTGTCAAACATAGCTATAGCCTCCGTTTCTTTTTGTAATTATAACACGATTTGCCTTGATTTTCAAGTAAATATAAAAGTTTACAGAAATTTAATAAAAGTATACGCTAAAAAAGTAAATTTCACATTTTCTATTTGACGAGTATGCGGAGGTTTGCAGAGCAAAATTTTGTCATATTTTAAGTTATTATTTAGAAATTTGTTAATTTTTTAACTTGACTAAGCGACGTAAAATTACTATAATAAGAAGTGAATTGAGGTGACAGAAATGAAGTTGAAAATGGGAGTGGACGTAGGCTCTACAACAGTTAAGGCTGTGGTTCTTGACGAGAATAACAAAGCAGTGTTTGCAGAGTATATGCGTCACTATTCAGATATACAAAGTACAGTAATTTCCCTGTTTGAAATGGTGATGCAGAAGCTGGGAGATATTTCGCTTAGCGTTACCGTTACAGGCTCGGGAGGACTTCTTTTATCTAAGCTTCTTGACCTTGAATTTGTTCAGGAGGTAATTGCTACAAAGCAGGCGGTTAGCGAGTTTTTGCCTGATACCGATGTTGTCATTGAGCTTGGCGGTGAGGACGCGAAGATTCTGTATTTATCCGGCGGACTTGAGCAGCGAATGAACGGTACCTGTGCAGGTGGAACCGGCTCCTTTATAGACCAGATGTCGATTCTTTTAAAAACTGATGCTACAGGACTTAATGAGCTTGCGGAAAAGCATGAAAACATATATCCGATTGCTGCACGCTGCGGAGTGTTTGCAAAATCAGATGTTCAGCCGCTTTTAAATGAAGGTGCAAAACGTGAAGATATAGCTGCATCAATTTTGCAGGCGGTAGTTAATCAGACTATTTCGGGCCTGGCACAGGGAAGGCAAATAAAAGGAAATATTGTATTTCTGGGCGGACCGCTGCATTTTCTTCCTCAGCTTCGCAGACAGTTTGAAAATACACTTAAAAGTACTGCCGAAAGCTTTACCGTACCGGATAATGCACAGCTTTACATAGCTATGGGAGCTGCACTTGTGCGAAACAATGAAAGCCGTAATCTTGGAGGACTTATTGATATATTAAAGAGTGCACCTGATGTTGATACGGAAGTTACACGTATGCGGCCTCTTTTTAAGGACGCAACGGAAAGGGCAAAGTTCTTTGAACGCCATAAAAGGGCAAAGGCAGTGCGTGGCGACATTGAGAGTGCAAGAGGAGAAACCTTTTTAGGACTTGATATAGGTTCAACTACAATTAAGGCTGTATTGATTGATGATAGCGGCAGAATTTTGTTTGACTATTATTCTAAAAATGAAGCAAGCCCAATTGTTATGGGCCTCAGGATTTTAAAAGAGTTATATACTAAGCTTCCTAAGGAGGCTTTTATTGCCAATGCCTGCTGTACGGGCTACGGAGAGGAGCTTATGAAAACAGCATTCCGTATTCCGGAGGGAGAAATTGAAACTATTGCTCACTATAAGGCGGCAGATTTTTTCAGGCCCGGCGTTGATTTTATTATCGACATCGGTGGCCAGGATATGAAGTGTATGAAAATCCGTGACGGCGTGATTGACTCAATTATGCTGAACGAGGCTTGCTCATCAGGATGCGGCTCATTTATCCAGACCTTTGCCGAGGGGCTTGGATATTCCTCTGAGGACTTTGCAGAAGAAGCACTTGCAGGTAAAAATCCTGTTGATTTGGGTACAAGGTGTACCGTATTTATGAATTCACGTGTTAAACAGGCACAAAAGGAAGGTGCTACTGTAGGCGATATATCGGCAGGGCTTTCCTATTCGGTTGTACGTAATGCTCTTTATAAGGTTATAAAGCTAAGAGACCCCGAGCTTATGGGTGAAAAGGTGGTTGTTCAGGGCGGTACCTTTAATAACAATGCAATTTTGCGTGCATTTGAGCTGGTGTCGAAAAAGAAGGTTGTTCGTCCTGATATTGCAGGACTTATGGGTGCGTTCGGCTCGGCACTTATCGCAAAAGAGAGATATACAGGGAAACGGGCAGATATTTTAAGACTTGATGAAATTGATAATTTTAATTATAACGGCAGCTTAGTCAGGTGCGGAAAATGCTCAAACCGATGTCAACTTACTGTTACGACCTTTTCTGACGGAAGAAGGTTTATCTCCGGCAATCGCTGTGAAAAGGGAGCAGGAATAAAAGAGGCGGAGAATACATATCCGGATTTATTCCAATATAAATATGACCGTACATTTTTATATACACCGATTGATAATGAAAAAGCTCCAAGAGGAGCTATCGGTATTCCGAGAGTTCTGAATGTTTATGAAAACTATCCGCTTTGGTTTACATTCTTTACCGAGCTTGGTTTTTCGGTACAGATTTCGGAGCGGTCATCGCATACTGTTTATGAAAAGGGAATTGATTCCATTCCGTCTGAGTCTGCATGTTATCCTGCAAAATTGGTTCACGGACACATAAAGAGCTTACTTGAAATGGGAATAAAGAACATTTTCTATCCCTGTGTGCCGTACGAAAGAGTAGAATACCCCGAGGCAGGAAATCACTATAACTGCCCGATTGTTACATCTTATCCGGAGGTTATACGAAACAACGTGGAGGAGCTTAAAAGCCCGGATATTAATTATATGTACCCGTTTATTAACCTCTCGGACAGAGCCTCCTTTGAAAAGCAGATGTATAACACCTTAAAAGACTTTGGTGTTACCTTTGCAGAGGTAAAAAATGCCGCTGGTAAAGCATTTGACGAGCTGAATAATTATAAAGAGGATATTCGCCGAAAGGGAGAGGAAACTCTTTTATGGCTTGAAGAAAACAACAAAAGAGGAATTGTACTTGCCGGAAGGCCATATCATATAGATCCTGAGATTAATCACGGTATTCCGCACCTTATTAATTCTCTTGGCTTTGCCGTTTTAAGCGAAGATTCTGTTGCACATCTGGGAAAGCTAAAGCGGGATATACGTGTGGTTGACCAGTGGGCGTATCATACAAGGCTATATGAAGCTGCTGCAGAGGTTATTAAGAATAACCGCCTCGAGCTTGTTCAGCTTAATTCCTTTGGCTGCGGACTTGATGCAGTTACCACCGACCAGGTGCAGGAAATTTTGCAGTCGAACCAGAGAATTTATACTACACTCAAAATAGATGAGGTTTCAAACCTCGGAACAGCAAGAATACGTATACGTTCGCTAAAGGCTGCTGTCAGAGAACGTGACGCAAATAACTTTATTCCGCAGGAGCTTGAGCCTTATACAATAAACAAAATACCATTTACAAAAGAGGAAAAAAAGCGGCATACACTTGTGTTCCCACAGATGAGTCCGGTGCACTTCCGCCTTTTTGAAGCGGTGTTTAATGCACACGGCTATAATGCGATTGTTCTGGATTCTGTGTCATCCTCAGATATTGAGGCAGGACTTAAAAGTGTTAATAATGATGCCTGTTATCCGTCGATTTTGGTCGTGGGTCAGCTTATAAATGCATTTACTGAAGGCAAGTGTGACCCTGATAATACAACTCTGATGATAACTCAGACAGGGGGAGGCTGCCGTGCCACTAATTACATTGCATTTTTGAGGAAGGCATTAAAGGAAGCCGGCTATGAGCAGGTGCCGGTTTTAAGCCTTAATCTTTCCGGGCTTGAAAATAATCCCGGCTTTAAACTTACCTTAGGGCTTGTGAAAGACCTTGTAAAGACTTGTATTATAGGAGATTTGCTGATGACGTTGCTTTTAGCAACACGTCCGTACGAGTTTAAAAAGGGACAGACAGAAAAGCTTTACCGTAAGTGGATTGGTGAGGTTTATGCTCAGCTTGTGCAGAAGAAAAGGTTTAGCTACAAAAAAACGATAGACAGGATTGTTACTGATTTTAATGCAATTCCTGCCGATATGAACAGGAGAAAACCACAGGTTGGAATAGTTGGTGAGATTTTGGTTAAATTTCATCCTGATGCAAATAACAATATAGCCGAGGTTATCGAAAAAGAAGGCGGCGAGGCGGTTATGCCGGGGCTTTTAGACTTTTTGATGTACTGTTTCTACAATTCTAACTTTAAGTATGAACAGCTTGGTGCGAAAAAGTTATCTGCAGATATAGCCAATTTGGGTATAAGCTTGCTTGAAAGCTACAGAAAGCATATGAAGAACGCACTTCTTAACAGCCCGAGGTATAGAGAGCGTGCACCATCCCATATATCAAAAATTGCCGAGGGTGCTAAAAGCATACTAAAGCTTGGACATACCACAGGCGAAGGTTGGTTTTTAACAGGAGAAATGATAGAGCTGATTGAACATGGTGTTACAAACATCGCCTGTGTTCAGCCCTTTGCGTGCCTGCCTAACCATGTAACGGGAAAGGGTGTAATTAAGGAAATCCGCCGACAATACCCTGAAAGTAACATTGTTGCTGTAGACTACGACCCGGGTGCGAGCGAGGTTAACCAGCTTAACAGAATTAAGCTGATGATTGCTGTTGCATTTGAAAAGCTTGAAAAACAGGCGGAGGAAGAAGAGCGGAGAGCAAGAAATATTTTGAAGGTTTCGCAAAAACCAAGAGAGGCGGCAGAAGTAAACTAATAAAAAACAGTGAGCTGAAACTATGATTAGTCTGGCTCACTGTTTTTATAATTTGTCATTCCGGATTACGTGCATCAGGATAATGCTTGTTTCCGTTTCCTTCGACAATCTGCCATACAGGAATAAGTATTGCGGATTTATGATATACTTTGCTTTCCGGTACTGTATAGCCGAGAGTAAGACCGACAATTTCAGTTGGAATTCCGGTAGCTGCAGGAATAAAATCAATCAGGGCAGATGTTACGGTTTTTAGTTCATTTGCCTGTCCACGCACATTGATTTGATTAAACCATATTCCTGAAACGGAAGCTACTGTATCTCCCAAAACCTCGGCGGTTACCACAGAATTAAAAAGAGGAAGTGAATTTACAAGGTTTTTTAGTGTGACAGTAAATCCGTTTGAATTTTTTGATGAGGTAATATCTGCATTTGAAAGGTCAAAGCCCTTATCTGTTAAATAGTTTATCACAGAAGCCTGAGCAGATTTTTCGTCTATAGATTTGCTACTTGCAGGATTTTTCATAGTGTATGTAAAACTGTCACCGTCAAAGCTTATGGTGCCATTACTGCTTTCGTATAAATTGTCACCGGTTTTTGTGATTTCATTCCCGAGAAACTTTTTTGCAAAATTCTCATAGCTGCTTATGGCATTGTCTGCCTCTGCATAAGGAACAGGGGATACTTTAGCAGGTATTAGCTCTTTATCAATTATTATGTTTTGCTTTTTTAGAATTTCTGCGGTTGATTCAATAATTTCCGGAGTTATTGTGTTTGAGTTATAGGTTGACATTACAAGGCTTACAAGAAGGAATACATCGGAAAGCAGAAAAAGTATAATAAGTATGGTTTTTACTCTTGACCAGTTCATAAATTCCTCCTTAACTATTGTGCAATTATGTTATCAATACCAATGAACCAATCGGGAGATTTTTGCCCGATTGTAAGGTCATCAAGATAAGCAGGCAGCATTTTTGTGATACTGATTTCATTCATAGACGATTGATACTGTGCAATTATTGAGTCAAGCGACTCTATATAAAGCGGTGTCTTTTGAATAATTCCAAGCCCTGTATATCTTCTTAAAATTTGTGTATATTCCTTTATATATCCGTCCTTTACCGTTGCTGTGACTGCACTTTTGCCGCTGAATTTAACGGGCAGACCATTTGCGATGTAGTCAAAGGTAAAGCTTGATTCCATATTTGAAACGAGCGGTGAAGTGACGCACATATCAATATCAGTTCCGGTGGCTGAATTTACTTTGTCGATAAATTCTGCGATTTTTGAAAGATTGGAACCGGTATCGGAGGTTGCACCTCCGGAGAGCTTAATGCCCGTACCGGTAGCTGTAAAGGTAAGTGTTCCACCGGGAGAAAGCTTTAAAATGCCGTTATTTTCAACAAAAACCAAGGAACCGTCCGCCTCGGTATGCCTTCGCAGGGTGTTTGGGTTAATTGAAAAAGAAGTCAGAATATTTGATATTATTTTGTGGTTAAATTCGCCGTCCTTAATGGTTGGGTTATGAGACATAATAGCCTCGGCTGAAACCGGTTCTGAATATACCGGAATCATAGGAGATAAAATTGTTTTCTGCTCACCGAGATTTTTATCAAAGTTAAGGTCGAAGGAATAGTTAATTACAGATTCTTCATCGGAATGCTCTTCTGCGACTGCCTTGATGATGGGGCTGATGTCGTCGGAAGAGACGTCAATTCTGTAGAAGGCAGTGCCGTTTTTGTCGCTTATATATACATTTCCGTTTTCGCTGATAACAATATCCTGAAAGCTTTCAATGTTTAGCTCGGTTGAAGAAAGTCCGGAAAGGCTTGCAAAAATGGGTGCCGAATAGCTGCAAGGGTAGGAAAGATAGATAGATTTTGCCGTAAGTGCTGAATACCAACTATCCGAAGATACTGTAGAAACCGTTTTTAAAGGCCCCTGAAAAGCCTTTTTCAAAACATCGCTTGCAGCGGAAAAAATACCGGCAAAGTCCTTGCTGTTTCTTAAATACTCAAACCGGCTGGACTGATAGCCTGTGTTTATGATTATTTTTTCCGGAACCGCCAAATGACCTGTAACAGAATAGTCATTCTTTTTAACCGTATTTCTCATATTAAAAAAATTATAGCCGGAAGGCCATAATTTTTTGTTTACCAGTATTTTTTCGGCCAACATGAGATTAACGATTACAAGCAATGCTAAGATGATGCTTTTAATTCGTTCTTTATTCATTGTTTAACCTCTTATTTTAAGAAATTCAGTATGTTGACAGTAACACTTTTGAGTTTGTCAACAGTACTCTTTTTAACCTTTGAGATTTGGATTTTCACAACCTGGTCATTTCCTGCATTTTCCGCATAAACGATAAATGTATTGCTGCTGTCAGGCAGGTCTACAACAGTGCTGTAAAGTCCGCTTGCACCGATTTGCTTTTCAGACTTAATAATCTTGCAGGTATTTATAGATGAATCATATCTGTAAACCCTTACCTTTGTGCCGGCAGAGCCGACTGCGGAAATTGTATAGGTTTTATCAGAGGTAGACGCAGAATGTGACTGCGGTCTTTTTATGTAAATCAAATCTGATGAGCTGCCCTCTTGCGTAAGCGGTATTGATGTTTCATAAGCCGCAAAAGATACGCACGGAACTGAAAACAGAACCAATATTGCAAGCAGCATTGATATAAGCCTCTTTTTCATTGTGAACAATCCTTTCATGTAGTCTGTGGGGTAGACAAGTTTTCACTTTATGCTCTTATTATAACACATCAGTATTACAAAGCTGTTACGGCAGATTTAAAATAGGATAACATTTACAGCGGAACTGAAATTATTACCTCAGTGCCTTTTCCTTTTTCACTGTTTATGGTAATATTACCGCCGAGCTGATTCATAATTTGTTTAGCAATAGCAAGTCCTAAGCCGGTTCCGCCGGTTTCACGTGAGCGTGCTTTATCAACCCGATAAAATCTTTCAAAAATTCTCGGCAGGTTTTCTTTTGGAATACCGATACCGTTATCGCGAACCTTAATGAAAGCATCTTTATATACAGAGCCTGAGTAAATCTCAATATTTCCGTTTTCCGGAGTATACTTTACAGCATTTGAAATAATGTTAATTACAACCTGCTCCAGCTTATCGCGGTCGGTCATAATATATAGGGGTGCATCAGACGGAGTATAACGGAGGGTCTGATGCTTTTCCTTTGCGGAAAAGAACATTCTCTCTGCAATACCCGATAAAAATTCCGAAAGCTCAATTCTTTCAAACGGACGCACCTCATACTGTCCTTCGTCAAGACGTGAAAGAGTCAAAAGGTCTTTTACGATTCTTGTCATTCTGTCGGCCTCTGCTGCGATTGTTGCTAAAAAACGGTTTTGAGTTTGCGTATCCATAGGCATATCCATCATAGTTTCTGCATAGGACTTAACAGTTGTTAAGGGAGTTCTAAGCTCGTGCGAAACATTTGCAACAAACTCACGCCGTGAAAGCTCAAGCTTTTGCTGGCTTGTAATATCGTGCATAACTACAAGTATACCGCCGATTTTGTTCTCAATCGAGAAGGGAGCAAAGGAAAAGCGGATAACCTTGTTTCCGATGCTTGCCTGACGTTCAGTTTTTTCGTCAGTTTTGATATATATAAGGCTGCCAATTGTGATGTCGGCATCAATCTCCTTGAAAAATGCATCAAAACGTATATCGTCATAATACTGTCTGCCAATCATTTTTTTTGCCTCGGGGTTAATGTGGATAAGCTCACCGGCGAGGTTGAAGGCAAGAATACCGTCTGTCATATTACTAAGAATTGTTTCAACCTTGTTTTTTTCCGAGTTCACCTCTTCAATAGTGTCGTGAAGAGCAGAGGACATATAGCTGAAGGTGTTGGAAAGCATACCGATTTCGTCATCAGATTTAACTCTTTCCACAGTATCGAATTTACCCGATGCGATAAGCTCGGCACTTTTTGTGAGGTCACGGATTGGCTTTGTTATGGTGCGGCTGAAGAAATAACTTAAAATAACCGCAATTATTATTGAAAACAAAAGTGCCTCAATAAGAATAAAAAGTACATTCCTTGTAATTGAATTAATTTCGTTTTTAGTGTCCTTTACATATACAATATATGCAGGAGTGTTATCAACATTCACAGGAACGGCAAAATCCATATAGCTTTTTTCGGTATTTGAAATATTACCGATTTTGCCGGTCATTGCCGTAATAATGTTATCGCTTTTTTCAAGACCATCTGTTTTGGTGGGATCCGAAGATTTAATAACACTGCCGTTTTTGGCATCTAAAATACCATAAAAACGATATGTGTCTATTCCCAACGGACCGATAAAGGAGCTGATAATATCCCACACACCGTCAACACTGCCGCTTTGTGCACTTTTTTCAAGCTCGGAAACCAGTCCGGGAGTGAAAACCTGTTCCATCATAACCGAAAATTCGTCGTTATATAATTTGACGATGTTTGTGGTAAGAAAGGAACCGATTACAACTACAACCGACAGTATAGTAAGTATAAAAATAGCTACAATTTTAGTCTGTATGCTTTTAAACATTTTCTCACGCCTTGTTAAAGTAATAGCCGACTCCGCGTTTTGTTATAATATACCGCGGCATACCTGGGTCGTCCTCGATTTTTTCGCGTAGACGTCTGACTGTTACGTCAACAGTACGAACATCGCCGTAATACTCATATCCCCAGACGTTTTCCAAAAGGTTTTCACGCGAGAAAATTTTCTCCGGCTGAGTTGCGAGGAATTTCAAAAGCTCAAATTCACGAAGTGTAATGTCTATAACCTTACCGTGCTTTAAAACCTCATATCTTTCTACGTTTATGGTCAGGTCGCCTGAAGAAATTGAATTTGAAGGCTCCTCCTTGCTTTGTGCACGGTCGATTGACATTCTTCTTAGGTTTGCCTTAACACGTGCCGTAAGCTCACGAATTGAGAAGGGCTTTGTCATATAGTCATCAGCACCAAGCTCGAGGCCCAAAACCTTGTCAACCTCTTCTTCGCGGGCTGTAAGCATAATAATCGGAACAGATGACTTTTCACGGATTTTTTTGCAAACCTCAAAGCCGTCAATTTTAGGGAGCATTACGTCAAGCAGGATAAGGTCGGGATTTTCTGAGAGTGCAAGTTCCAGACCTGTCAGGCCGTCCATTGCCTCTAAGACCTTGTAGCCCTCCTTGGTGAAATTGAATTTAAGAATATCTACAATGGCCTGTTCATCTTCAATTATCAGAACACATCTTTCATCCATTTTTGCTCATTCCTTTCAAAATATATACATTATTATTGTAACAGAATTAAATTAATTCTTCAATAGTAATTTCAAATTTTTTTCTGTTTTTAAGAAAATATAGGAGATTTTGTATAAAATCAGCGGATTTTCTGCATAATTTTGCTGGACAACGAGGAAAATATGTGTTATAATGTTGTTACCACACAAATTTTTATATTTAAGCCAGTATAGTTGTGGCGTCATTTTTGATTTGGCAAAAATGTACGCTGTATTTTTTAGTACGCCTATGCTATAACTGTGCTATTAAAAGATTTGTGTGGTGCAATAAGCGTACGTTTTTCATGTGCGGTTATTGTGCCGCACATTTTTTATTGGGGAGGTGTTTCCTTTGGCTACATAAAAAAACGCATGTCTGTTATTTCTGCGACACAAAAGAGTGCTTCGCCTTCGGGCGGAGTTTTTGTTATGTAAAAATATACTATAAAATATGGTTGTAATTTTTAAAAAAATATGATATAATGTTAAAATAGATGTAAATGTGAGATTTTTTAATTATATATGAATTTTGAGGTGTGAAATAATGGCGAAAAAGGGAATGGCTAAAAAGACTTCCGCAAAAAGACCTGTTAAGGCATCGGCAAAAAATACAAAGAATACAAGAAGCACTGCTGCAAAAAGAAATCAGAAGGACAACGGAAAAAGCCGTTATGCTTTTGCGATGTCCGGAATCTGGACAATCCTTGCGGCGATTTTGATAGGTATATTTACATATGGCAACGCACAGGGAGTTGTTGCTGCGTGGATAAACGACGCAATGTTCGGACTGTTCTCGGTTACGGCATATTTAGTGCCGATTGTGATATTTGCGTTGGGAATTTATGTTTTCAAGGTTAAACGCACAAATAAGCTAATGCTGAAAATATGTCTGTCTTTGCTTGAAGTAGTATTGATAGGCAGTCTTGTCACACTTTTCTGGCAGAGTGAATATCCTATGATAAGTTCACTTTGGGGTTACGGAATCGAAGGCACAGGCGGCGGACTTTTAGGCGGTACTGTTGCAATTTTGCTTGAAAAACTGATTGGCAGAGCAGCGTCGGTTGTTGTAGTGCTGGTTGCCTTTACCGTTATTCTGAGCTTGATTTTGAAAATTTCCTTTGTAAGCATTCTTGACAGCTTTGCAAGAGGCTTTAAGGATGTACGTGATGAGTTTGACGAAATTGAAGATATAGATGTTTCGGATAAGGGTAAGGGAGTTTCCGAAAGAATTGTCCGTGCAAAGAAAAGGATGGGCGAGCTTTCTGAAATTCAGGCAGAGCCTGTTCCGAATATAGATGTTTATTCTACAGGAAATACCGAAGAGGCAAAGGATAAAAGGAAAGCTAAAAAAGAGGATATAAAACCAGAGGAAGCTGAAAATGCTGTTCAGTTTGACCCTGATGTATTCTTAGAGGAGGTTGCCGCACAGCTTCCACAGACAGAAGGCGTTAAAGAGCTTTTAGACGAGCAGAAAAAGAAAAATGCCGAAAATGAAAAGCCGAAAAAAGTGTCAAAGGCAACTGACGAGGAAAAACAGGAGGTTGCAGAGGAAATTACAGAGTCAATTGAAAAGCCTGTGATTGAATACAAAATGCCGCCTATCGAACTACTTAAAAAGGTGGAGGCGGTTTCATCGGACAAGCGTCGTGAGATGTATGAAACAGCCAATAAGCTGATGCAGGTTTTAAAGGATTTCGGAGTGGATGCAAAGCTTTTGCAGGTAACGCAAGGACCGACAGTTACAAGATACGAAATTCAACCGTCAACAGGAATAAAGCTTGCAAAAATCACCGGTCTTGCAGAGGATATTGCACTTAATCTTGCGGTTCCTACCGTTTTGGTTGCGGCAGTACCGGGAAAAGCGGCTGTAGGAATTGAGGTGCCGAATAATACTGTTGGTACGGTTACGGCACGCGAGCTTATGGAAAGCGAAAGCTTTAAAAACGCAAAATCAAAGCTATCCGTCGCACTCGGAAAGGACATCGGCGGTAACG
>JAZNIV010000049.1:0-4199 GCA_045577675.1 Clostridia bacterium | reverse complement strand
ATTATAACAGTCAAATAAGTATTTGTCAAGTGTTATTTGAAAAATTCCCGTAAAAATTCCCATATCATACTCTGCAATTTTGTCAATCATTCTTTTTTCAAGCTCAATTGTTTGCTTTCTTACCATCTTATCAGGCATTGCCTGAACATCAACGTTTTCATCCAGAAGTATCTGCTCAATGAGATTATCAAAAACCTTATATAGTCCCTGGCAGTAATACCACAATCCTACGAAATGGTTCGTTATTTTACTTTTTGGTTTTTTTTCTTTTTAAGTTATTTTTTGTTTATTGATTATTAGCCGGTTTATGATATAATTAGTACAATGGGGTTAGTTATGCGTTTAATATTTAAGTCGCTTTCGGGAGGGGTAATTTTATGCAGACCTACCAAAAAAATATAAATCTGCTTATTGTTAAAATACCATGTGCTGTGGCTATTGTTTTGATGCTCTGTGCACTCGCGCTTGTGGCAAACTCTCATTACACCGAGCTGACCTCAAATTTTAACAGTCAGTGCAAGCAGTATGACACCTCTGTAAACCTATTTCTCTCAACCCTGCACAGTAAGGCTGCTCCGGTAACGCAGAACACGCAAATTACCGACAACCTCAAAACAGAAAATTATTCTTTAATACAAGAGGCTTTGGTCACCATCCGTACTTCAAGTTATGGTCAAATATCACATGTATATATTGTCAACAAAAATAATGAAGTATTCAGACTACCATCTTATATAGATGCTTCACAGCTGATAAGCTATGAGGATATAGCCAAATATGGCGAAATCACACTACTGTACTCGAAGAATGCCACCTTTTCCGACGAGCTTTTTTCACTAATATATCCCTTGCACGACAGCGGCGGCAGGCTTTCGGGCGGGCTTGTTCTCACCTTTAATACAGAGCTGCTGCTAAAAAGTATTCCATATAATACGGAAAATCCCCCTATGATAATCATTGAGGGTCCGGTTCCTTCCTATAATAGCATCAAAAACAGGCTATTACACTTTCTCTATATTGATGAAAATCGAATTTCCGTTCCGGGCAACGGTGTTGATATTGTATTAAAGACAAGCATTATGCCGATTGTTAAAACAGTAGTATTCTTGTTTCTTTTATTCATATTAGCTTTAACGATATTTATACTGCTGCTCAAATATCTTGCATACTGCGTGAATCAAAGCATTAATCAGCCGATTGACGAAATGCAGGAAACGATACAGAGCTATACAAGCTCTGCAACCCAAACAGAAAGGCCGGTAAATGAAGATGATGAATAGTAATATAAATATTCTCTTAGTTGAAGATGATGTTAATATACGCAACTATCTGAGAAATCTGATTAACAACTCAAACACCGGCTTTGCTGTTATTGCCGAGGCCGATAACGGGCTTACAGGTGCACAGATGGCTAAAAAAATAAGACCTGACGTTATAATAACCGATATATTTATGCCTGTTATGACAGGCTTTGAAATGCTTGATGAGTTATCGGAATACCATTTTGAAACGCTTGTTCTTTCTGCTTATGATGATTTTCAATATTTTAAATTAGCACTTAAATATGGCGTTACCGATTATCTATTAAAGCCTATAAATGAGAAGGACTTGTTTGGTACTCTCAATTCCATAAAGGAAAAGCTTTCGGGCAAACAGACAGAATTTCAAACAGATACTCTTGATTTTATTCGTTCTCATTATCTGCACGACCTTTTCAGGAATAATACCAAGACTGTTAATCCTGATATTTTTCTTACATTTCTGAAAAATGCACAGCACCCTTATTTTGCAGCAGTATATCTGACCTGCAGCAAGGATAAGACCGCTGCTTTACAAGCCTCACTCAAAATACATTTTCCCGACTTCGATATTATCAACCTTCCGCCAAGAGGACTTTTTATTATACATAACGCAGAAACCGAATTTAATTTTGACGACCTTTACAGCGAATACTCGTCAAATATACACTTCAACCATATAGGCATAAGTATTCCGACATCGGAGGATGAAAATATAATAACTGCCCTTTTTGGTGCGTACAGATGTGTCGAATATCAAAAATTATTTCCGGATGAGCGTTGCTTTACAGACAGCCAGCTTCCTGACCGAAAGGTGGAAATCAACGATCTGTATGAAAGATTTAATGCACTTTATCAGCATATTGAAGCTAACAATGTTAAAAAATGCAATGAAGTATTGGATTTGCTGTTTGCTGACGCCTTCTTTTTCAATGATTTTGCTAAATTTAAGATTCTTATTATGCGATTTATTTTTCACCTTGAGAATAAATACAACACAACCTTTGATACAATATCCACCTCAACCCAGGTTGACGTAGATAAATTTGAAGATATTATAAATCTTAAGGAATACATTCGCAAAATTGTAAAAAATGTCATTCAGGAAAAAAATGAAGAAACTCAAAAATACCACAAGGCTGTAAGAGAAGCAATTTCCTTCATTCAGGAAAACTACGCAACAGTTACCATTGAACAGGTTGCCGACAAGCTTTTTTTATCGCCGTCATATCTTATGTATCTTTTCAAGCAGGATACAGGCGAGACATTTTATAATTACGTTATTGATTATCGTATATCTATTGCCTGTAGCTTGCTTTCAGAAGGGAAAAAAATATATGAGGTAAGCGAAATGGTGGGATATAAAAGTGTTAAATTCTTTTCCACTATTTTCAAAAAACGAACAGGCTTAACCCCACGCGACTACGCAAAACAAAAGCACTTATAATTTTGAGCAGAGGGATAATTTATGAAAAAAATCACTCAGTCTATTATTAATCTTCTGAGACGGTTCGGTGTACGGACACGTCTTTTAACCCTGCTCATCATTTCCACTGTGCTTTCTACCCATATAATATCTGCAATTGCTACTAATAGGATGACAGCTTTATTCATCGAAGAAAAAAATAATTATTGGAATGTAAGTCAGGAAATTATCAGCAACAATTTGACAAATATGATAAAGCAGGTTGACTTTTACGCATTTAATATTTTAGAAGACGGAGCTATTTTTAATCATTTGAACCCAAACTCACAGATTTATAAAAACCAGAATAATTACATAGAACAAAAGCTTTCGGAAATTGTAGAGGGAAATTCTACCGTAAGCAAAATGACCATTGTTACCTATGATAACAAGCAGTATAGCTCCGATGGAATTAGCAGTAATCTACGCTGCGAAATGTTTAAAAAGGTTGAAAAGCTTCCGATTATTATGCAGATTCCGACAGCCTCTTTAGATAGCTACGATAATGTTCAGGTACGTCAGCTTATTGACTTCTCGACAGGATTTAGATACGGATATTTATGTATTTATATAAGCAATGCTGCAATTTATGAATGCTATAATAAAATCCTTTCTGACGAGGACTCCTGTATGATTGTAAACAGTAATCATCAAATAATTTTCAGTGATTCGGGCAATACATCAAAAAATGTGCTTTCCTTAGCGATTCCTGACTTATCAGAAGAGAATCGTTATGTCACAGACGATATATTGAAAAAAAATGCATACTATTCAAAAAAATTGAAAATCTCTTCTTCTCCTACCCTTGACTGGTATTTGGTATGTTCTTTTTCTAACTCGGTACTGCGAAATCAGCTTCATACTCTCAACAGAATTATGACGGTGCTTCAAATTTTAGTACTTCTCATATCAATATTTATCATATTACGACTGAGCAGTAGTTTTACAAGCCATATACGCCTTTTATACCGCAAAATGAGCGACTATCCCAACAAAATCGAAAACGATTATGCTATAGCGGCAAATCCGCAGGACGAATTTGCTTTTTTGGATAAAACCCTGCATGATATGATTTCCAGAATAAATCTGCTTATGCAAAACATCGAAATTAATCAGAAAAAACAACGTGATCTTGAGCTGCAGATTATGCAGGCACAAATAAATCCGCATTTTATATACAACTCAATAGACAGTATCAGTTGCCTTGCTCTTGAGAACGGACAGTATGAAATCAGAAAAATCGCAATCGCACTTGCAAATTTCTTCAGGATTAGCCTTTCCAAAGGAAATAAGCATATCACAGTTGCTGAGGAGCTTCAGCATGTTAAATATTATGTGGCTATTGAGCAATTCAGGGCAAATGATTCCTTTAACGTTACATATGACATCGCACCGGACATCCTCGATAAAAAAATTATAAAAATTATTCTCCAGCC
>JAZNIV010000048.1:0-20801 GCA_045577675.1 Clostridia bacterium | reverse complement strand
TTTGTATATTCCTCCATAGTTCCGCGAACCCCGAAATATCCGTTTCCTATGAGATATTTATTTCCTAAGTGCGGAATATGCTCTTTTACAAATTCAGCTTCTGTTAATTTCCAGATTCCCACCCTATTCTCCTCCTGTTTCTGAATAAAAATTCAAGGATAAAACCCATTGTGTACGGATTTTATCCTACTCGTCAAGTTTACCATAAAACACCTTTTGTGTCAATGTTTTTCTTAAAATAAGCTATCTTAAAACCCTTTTTACAACATAACATACTTTTTATGACATTTTTCAAAGGTCTTAGTTTTGTTTTCTTACAACAGCATATTCATCACCCAGACGGTAATACGGACAGTTATCAAAGCTGCCCTGCATAAACCGCATCATTTCGTCCTCATCGAGGGACATATCGCAAAAATAGCTTTCATATTCCTCATCATACACATAGTATGCACATTCCTCGCAGCAGGTCTTTTTTCTTTTCATCATTTCCACCTCTTATATATCAGTATACAATTTTTCATCACACACGTCAACCATTGCGACTATATTTTTTATTATAATATCACAGGGTTATTGACCTTTTCCGCAAATTGTGGTAAAATACAAGGTAAACTGTAGAATGGAATTAGTGTATCCTTTTGCAGCAGTTATGTAAAAGATAATAAAAAAATAACCGGAGAAAAATATGTGGTATTCTAAAGACTGGAAGGATTACATTTTAATAGATGCAGCAGGCGGTGAAAAGCTGGAATATTGGAGTAACATTCTGCTCCGCCGTCCTGACCCCCAGGCAATCTGGACCGAAAAACACGGCGGCAGCTTATGGAACAAAACAGACGCAACCTATCACCGCAGCACATCCGGCGGCGGACATTGGGAGTATTTTAACAAGAAAATGCCTGAGCGTTGGACTGTCCGCTACAAAAACCTTACCTTTAACATAAAGCCTATGGGCTTTAAGCACACAGGGCTTTTCCCCGAGCAGGCGGTTAACTGGGACTGGTTTTCCGATATAATAAAAAAGGCAGACCGTCCCGTTAAGGTGTTGAACCTTTTTGCTTACACAGGCGGTGCAACAGTTGCGGCAACGGCAGCAGGTGCTGAGGTTTGCCACGTTGACGCATCAAAAGGAATGGTTACGTGGGCAAAGGAAAACATGGCAGCCTCCGGACTTTCAGACAGGCCTGTCAGGTATATTGTTGACGACGTAAAGAAGTTTGTCGCAAGAGAAGCTCGCCGCGGCAAAAAATACGATGCAATCATTATGGATCCGCCCTCCTACGGCAGAGGTCCCGGCGGAGAGCTATGGAAAATCGAGGACGAGCTTTATCCTTTAATTGAGGATTGTATGAAAATTTTGTCGGACGAGCCGCTGTTCTTTTTGATAAATTCATACACAACCGGCTTGTCACAAACCATTATGCACAACGTTTTAACACTTACAATGAAGAAAAAATACGGCGGCGAAGTAAGCTGTGACGAAATCGGGCTTATGATGCAGGACAAAAAAATGATTCTTCCCTGCGGAATCAGCTGCCGTTGGAACAAGGACTGATAAACCTATGATAGACACAAAAAACCTGTCCTTTTCATATGATGATGAGGAAACACACGAAAAAAAGCTTGTAATAAAAGACCTTGACCTGCACATAGACAAGGGCAGCTTTGTTGCTGTGCTTGGACATAACGGTTCAGGAAAATCCACGCTTGCAAAGCACTTCAACGGAATTCTTTTGCCTTCAGGCGGCAAGGTTTATGTGGCAGGTATGGATACATCAATCGAGGAATTTACCTACAAAATCCGCAGCACCGCAGGAATGGTGTTTCAAAACCCCGACAATCAGATTGTGGCTGCAGTAGTCGAGGATGAGGTGGCATTCGCTCCTGAAAATCTCGGAGTGGCTCCTTCTGAAATACGAAAAAGAGTAGACGAATGTCTTGAAATAGTAAATATGACCGAGTTCGCAAAAAGCTCACCCTCCCGTCTTTCCGGAGGGCAGAAGCAGCGAATTGCCATAGCAAGCGTTCTTGCCATGGAGCCGGAATGTATCATTCTTGACGAGCCAACTGCAATGCTTGACCCCAAGGGCAGAAGCGAGGTTATGAAAACAATAAAGAACCTGAACCGCACCAAGGGTATGACTGTCGTTCTTATAACACACTATATGGAAGAGGCAGCAATGGCAGACAGAATTGTAGTTATGGAAAAGGGCAGAGCAATTCTTGATGATGTTCCAAAAAAAGTTTTCCGGCAGGTCGAGAAAATCAAGAAAATCGGGCTTGATGTTCCGCAGGTAACCGAGCTTATGTTCCGCCTTCGGGAAATGGGAATTGATATGCCGGAGGATATTATAACGGTTGAAGAATGTGAAAAAGTACTTCTTGACAGATTAAAAGGACTGGTAAAATGATTAAGGTTTCAGATTTGACATATATATATCAGCAGGGAATGCCCTACGAAAAAACGGCACTTCACAATATTAGCTTTGAAATACCGGACGGTGATTTTACCGCAATTATCGGGCATACAGGCTCCGGAAAATCCACACTTATTCAGCATCTTAACGCACTTACACGCCCAACAAGCGGAAAAATCGAAATTGACGGTGTAGATATTACCGCACCAGGAGCCGACCTTCGCAGTGTCCGCAAAAATGTGGGGCTTGTTTTTCAGTACCCCGAGCATCAGCTTTTTGAAGAAACCGTCTATAAAGACATTGCTTTTGGTCCTACCAATATGGGGCTTTCCGAGGACGAAATTCATGAGAGGGTGTTAAATGCCGCACAGTTTGTAGGGCTTTCCGAGGATTTACTTGACAAATCCCCCTTTGAGCTTTCCGGCGGTCAGAAACGCCGTGCGGCAATTGCCGGTGTTCTTTCAATGAAGCCAAGGGTGCTTATTTTGGACGAGCCTACAGCAGGGCTTGACCCAAAAGGCAGAGACGAAATCTTAGACCAGCTGGTTGAGCTTCACAAAACGAATAAAAACCTCACTATCCTTTTTGTTTCGCACTCTATGGAGGACGTTGCACGAATTGCTGAGAACATTCTTGTTATGAACAAAGGCCGTCTTGCAATGCAGGGAAGCGTTGCCGAGGTTTTCGCAAGAAGCGAAGAACTTAAAAGTATGGGGCTTAATGTTCCTCAAATTACAGAGCTTACCCACAGGCTCATACAGGACGGAATAAATATCCGTCCAGATGTTTACACCGTAAAGTATGCTGCCGAGCTTTATGCCGGACTGATTAAGGAGGCAGAAAATGTTTAAGGATATTACAATCGGACAGTATGTTGAGGGCAGTTCCTTTATTCATCAAATGGACGCAAGAGTAAAGCTTTTATTAACATTATTTTATATCGTTATCCTGTTTATGATAAGAACTCCTGCTGCATATATTGCATTCACGGCTTTTACACTATTTTTGGTGTATTTATCACAGGTGCCGGTTAAATTTATTCTCCGCGGCCTTAAGCCTATGCTGTATATTCTTATTTTTACCGCCGTAATTAACCTGTTTATGACACAGGGCAGTACGGTTTTGTGGGTATGCCCGTTTTGGAGTGCACTTAAAATCACAAGAGAGGGTGCTGTAACGGCTGTTTTAATGATTTTGAGGCTTATATATCTCGTTATCGGCACATCGGTACTGACCTTAACCACTTCTCCGCTTATGCTTACAGACGGAATTGAGAAGCTTTTAAGACCTTTTGAGGTTATAAAGGTACCGGCACACGAAATTGCAATGATGATGACCATTGCTATCCGCTTTATCCCGACACTTTCGGAAGAAACCGAAAAGATTATGAAAGCACAGATGGCAAGAGGTGCAGACTTTGAAAGCGGAAATATTTTAAAGCGTGCAAAGGCAATGATACCTCTTTTGGTACCGCTTTTTATAAGTGCATTCAGAAGAGCCGACGATTTGGCGGTTGCCATGGATTCACGGTGCTATCACGGCGGCAAAAACCGCACGCGTATGAAACAGATGAAGATGACCTACCGCGACGCATTGGCAAGCGGATTTATGCTGACCTTTGCAGTTTTGGTAATCGTTCTCGGACGGCTTTTATAGAGGTGAGTATATGCGAAATATAAAGCTTACCATTCAATATGACGGCACAGCCTATCACGGCTGGCAAACACAAAAAAATGCAGTAACAGTGCAGGAAACCTTAGAAAAGGCAATAATGAGCCTTACCGGTCAAAAGCCGCAGATTGTCGGCTGTAGCCGCACCGACACAGGTGTTCACGCAAGACGGTTTGTGTGTAATTTCAAATCAGAAACATCTATTCCGTCTGACAAGCTGCCCCTTGCACTAAACACTCGCCTGCCCTCGGATATTATCTGCCTTTTTGCAGAGGATGCCGAACCGGATTTTAACTCAAGATATTCAGCAAAAAAGAAATGCTATACCTATTATATTCAAAATTCACAGTTTCCCGATGTTTTTAAAGTTAATTATGCCTGGCATTTCCCCTATAAAACCGATATAGCTAAGATGCAAAAGGCGGCAAAAGCCTTTTTGGGAGAGCATGATTTTATCGGCTTTGCGGCAAGCGGCTTTACTGTCAAAACCACAGTACGGACAATTTATTCCCTCGATGTGGAAAAAGAGGGAGACCTGATTAAAATAACTGTAACCGGAAACGGATTTTTATATAATATGGTACGCATTATTGCCGGAACGCTTGCATTTTCAGGCTGTGGCAAAATAGATGCAGACGAAATGGCGGATATTATCGCATCCCGCGACAGAAAGCGGGCAGGAATAACCGCTCCGCCACAGGGATTATTTTTAACGGAGGTGTATTATTAATGAAGAAAAAGGGCAATTTTGCAAAGCTTTTAGTTGTTATCCTCTGCCTTTTAGCGGCAGTGTTATTTGCACTTATCGCCTCCGGAGCCAACGTTCCGTTTATCGAGACATATAAAAATAATTTCAAGCATAACATCAGCGGTATATGCAATATGCTCGGCATTACTCTCCCAATCGAAACTCAGCTTTACCTTGACGATATGACTCCGCCTTCACCAAAGCCGACTATGATGCCGGCATCCGAGCAGGCAGAGCTTGAAAAGGCTTTAGGGTATGCCGGCCAGGAGGAAATCATTCCTGTTGAAGGCACTACTGAGCTGACCGCAAAGGAACCCGAAAAGGCCACCGCAAAGGACGAGCTTCCAATCGCACTTGACGCTGCTGAAAATGCACGTTATGCCGACTACGGCGGCACAATGCTTTGTGTCAACGAAACTCGTTACCGGGCATTTGACTCCTCCGGCAAGCTTTTGTGGGATAATATTATTCAAATGCAGGCACCGTCTGTTACAGTAAAAGGCAACTACGTCCTGATAAACGAAACCGGTGCAAAAAAACTGAGCCTTTATAAAGGTAAAAAGCTGCTGTTCTCCTCTAAAACAGAAGGAAATATAATAACCGCCGACCTGTCGGAAAACGGAGATGTCGTTGCAGTAACCGAAAAGGATTACTTTAAAGGTCAGGTGGTCGTGTTTAACAAAAGCGGAAAAGTTGTTTTTGTCTGGGATTCCGGCTCATATAATATTTTAGATGCTGCAATATCAGATAGCCGACACGTCAGCATATCACTTTTAAACACAGACGAGGGTGCAGACAGCTTTATCACCTGCTTTGGTGTGGACGGAAAAACTATTTATAAAACCAAGAATTTTAAGGATTCAATCATTTTTGACCTTGAATACAGCAAGGACAGGCTAAATGCCATATCCGACAGCCAATGCATCGGCATCGGCGGCAAAGGAAAAATCCTCTGGAACTACAGCTATCAGGGCAAGGTTCTTAAAAATTATGATATTGCCGCAAACGGCAGTAAGCTATTGCTGTTTGAAAACAGCGGAACAGGAGAAATTGTTGTTCTGTCCGCCGGAGGCAAAGCATACAATCCTATTAAGACCGAAGCTATGCCTGACTCCGTCAGCATAAAATCGGACTATATCGCATACAATAGCGGACGTGACGTGATTATAACCAACTTTAAAGGCAAAAAAATCCTGCGTGCGTCCTGCGATTCAAACATACAGCAGCTTTTTGCAACAGACTCTAAGCATACCTTCTGCGTATACAGCCAGAGTGTGCAGTTTAAGAAGCTGTCAAAGCAGAAAAAACAAGAAACCGTTTCTGCACCTGTGCAGTCAAATAGCGGGCAGGAGGTAGAATAACTTATGGCCGGACTTATATTAGATGCAATCTTAATTGCAGTTATCGTTTGCTTTGTTGCGGCTTCTGCAAAAAAAGGATTTATCCGCGCGTCAAGAAGTATTGTGGCACTTTTACTAACCGCAATTCTTCTGACCTCGCTGCAGCCTGTTGTGTTAAATTTTCTGCAGCAGTCACCGCTTGGCGACAATATTAAGCTTATGGTAAGCAAAAATGTGACCAAAACCTACGAAAAGGAAAACCTTCCGCAGGATACAGACACCACCGACACCGAGCAGTCTCTTTTAATTTGCGAGGCACTGTCACTGCCGTCCTTTTTATCGGACAGCATCGAAACAAGCATCAAGCAGATGTCGGAAATAAAAAACAACGTTATGGAGGTTATTACCGACTCCATTTCACTTTTAATACTCCGGCTTCTTTCAATAATTCTGCTGTTTTTAGCCGTCCGGCTGTTTGTTTTCCTTATACTCAAGCTTTTAGAAAGCCTTTTCGGGCTTCCCGGACTAAAAACCATTAACCGTACCTTAGGTGCGGCAATCGGCATATTCAACGCACTGCTTAGCGTCTACATAATTTGCGGAGCTGTAAGTATTTTAACTCCGTTGGACAAGCTCCAGGCAGTGCAAACCGCAATCGACTCTACATATGTTTTAAAATATTTTTATGACAACAACCTGCTTATGTCGTTGTTTGTATAGAATTGAGGTGTAAATTTGGAAGAAATTACAGAGCTTCAGCGTAAGACCAAGGAAGAACTAAAGCAGCTTGCACAAGGGCTGGAAATTCCTAAAATCTCCGCGATGAAGAAAGAAGAATTAATAGATTCTATAATAAAAAAACGTGAGGAAAACAGGCTTAAGGAACAAGCCGATAAGCCAAAAAAACGCCAGCGGCCTGCAGATGTTATTGAGGTTTGCGGAATTTTGGATGTGCTTGCAGACGGCTTCGGTTTTCTTCGCTTTGAAAATTACCGCTCGGGCGAGAACGACATTTATGTTTCCCCTACGCAAATCCGCCGTTTTAACTTAAAAACCGGCGACGAAATCACCGGTGACGCCCGTCCTTCACAGGAGGAGGACAAATATTCGCCGCTGTTGTTTGTAAAAAAAATTAACGGTGACAACCTCGAGGTTGCCCTCAAACGTAAAAATTTCGAGCGGCTTACTCCTATTTATCCAAAGGAGAAACTTTTGCTTGACACCGGCGAAAAAAACAAGTATGCATCACGTCTTTTAGACCTTATTGCACCAATCGGCAAGGGGCAAAGAGGAATGATTGTTGCACCGCCCAAGGCAGGTAAAACAACACTGATAAAGCAGATTGCACAGTCTATCTCAAAAAATCACCCTGACGTTAAGCTGATTGTTCTTTTAATAGACGAACGTCCGGAGGAAGTAACCGATATGCGTCGCAGCATAAACGGCGAGGTGGTTTACTCCACCTTTGACCAAACGCCCGAAAACCACACTAAATGTGCTGAAATGGTACTGGAGCGTGCTATGCGGCTTGTGGAGCAGAAAAAAGACGTAGTTATTTTGATGGATTCAATAACCCGTCTTGCAAGAGCCTACAACCTTACAGTTACGCCAACGGGCAGAACCCTTTCCGGCGGACTTGACCCTGATGCTTTGATTAAGCCAAAGAAGTTTTTTGGTGCAGCAAGAAATATCGAAGAAGGCGGCAGCCTTACTATTCTTGCAACGGCACTTGTGGAAACAGGCTCAAGAATGGACGAGGTTATTTTTGAGGAATTTAAAGGCACAGGAAATATGGAGCTTAAGCTGGACCGAGGGCTACAGGAAAGACGTATTTTCCCTGCCATTGATATTTTAAAGTCCGGCACACGTCGGGAGGAAGAGCTTTTAAACGAAGCAGAGCTTGATGCGGTATGGTCGATACGCAGAAATGTTAACTCACAAAACAGCTATGATACAATGGCAAGACTTCTGCAGTTTATGAAAAATACTGATACAAACCAAGAGCTTACCGACACTGTTATCAAATATTACAACCGGGCAGGGCGAAATTAATCGTACTTTAGTACCTCTCGCTGTGCGGCTTGCAGGTCGTATTTAAGCTCGCAAACTGCTGCGTTCCGTTAGCCTTCGCACAAAGCATTGATTTTCAAAAAACAGTGGCTGTAGCAAAATGAATTTCGTTTTGCTACAGCCACTTTAAATTTTAAATCAGCCTGCCGGCCAGGCGAATTTTCTACCGCCGGTTAAATGAAAATGTATATGCTTTACAGTCTGAAGTCCGTCCTCTCCGCAGTTATTTACAACTCGATAACCGTTTTCCGCAAATCCAAGCTCCTTTGCAATTTTTGGAATGACCTCGAAAATGCGTGCAATGTATTTGGAATTTTCCTCTGTTATGTCATTTGCCGACTCAAAATGAACTTTCGGAATAATCACAACGTGATAAGGTGCCTGCGGAGCTATGTCGTTAAAGGCATAAACCATATCATCCTCATAAACCTTCTCAGACGGAATTTCTCCATTTATAATTTTACAAAACAAACAATCCTCCATTTTATTTTCTCCTTTCATATTCCTTACAGAAATCTTTTATCTCGCAAAGCTCACACTTCGGCGAGCGTGCCGTACAAACCAGTCTGCCGTGATTTACAAACCTGTGGCAAAGACCGAGCTGCTCCTCTGCTTTAATCAGCTTTTTCAAATCCATTTCGATTTTTTCCGGTGTTTCCTCTTTAGTAAGCCCTGTACGTCTTGCAAGCCGCATACAGTGAGTGTCCACCACCACAGCCGGCTTGTGAAAAATATCGCCCAAAACAAGATTTGCCGTTTTCCTGCCGGTTCCGGCAAGTGTTAAAAGCTCCTCCATAGTGTCCGGAACCTCGCCGCCGTAATGCTCCATAAGCCTTTGGCAGCACATTATCATATTCTTTGCCTTGTTCCTGAAAAATCCTATAGAACGTATATCCTCGCACAGCTCCTCATAGTCTGCATTTGCAAATGCTTCTGCATCCGGGTACTTTTTAAACAGCTTCTCCGTTACAATATTCACCCTTTTGTCAGTACATTGTGCTGACATTTGCGTTGCAAGCAGCATCTGAACAGGTGTTTCGTAATTCAGGCTGCACCGAACCTCCGGATACACCGACTTTAAAGCATCAACAATTTTTTCCGCCCGTTCCCTTTTCCTCATTTATTAACAGCCTTTCTTAACATATTATGCAATTAACAAAATCCGTCCTTGCGTAATTATTATACTGCTTTTTTTTAAACTTTTCAATAATATTTATAAAATTACTTTGACTTTTCACGTATACTAAAAAAGCTATTGCTTTTATTTTGAAAATATGATATAATACAAGCAATCAGGACAAAATAGGAGATGATTTTTTGAAGGAACAGTTCAGTATTACTGAAATTATAGATATGATGATGCGAAGATGGTGGATTCTTGCAATTTCTGCCGTTGTTCTCAGCGTTACTACATTTGTATATACGCAAATTTTTGTAGATCCGCTCTACAGAACCGATGGAACGCTGTATGTAAATGCACAAAGAACTCAAACAAGCGATATTTCTTCGGCTAACATCAGCTCGTCGCAAATGCTGGTTGCTACATATAAGGAAATATTGGGAAGACGTACGTTCCTTTCCCGTGTTTCTGCCGATTTGGATAACCGCTACTCGCCACAAACACTTAAAAATATGATTGCAATGGATTCGGTTAACGAAACCGAGATACTTGAAATAACGGTTACGGGCAAGGTGCCTGAGGATGTTTATGAAATATGTCACAGCGTTCTTATCCATGCATCTGACGAGCTTGTTCGTGTCATAAACGCAGGCTCTGTAAAGATTCTTGACGACGGACAGATTCCTACCTCTCCTGTTTCTCCTAACGTAAAGATAAATACTCTTCTTTCCTTTGCAATAGGAATCATACTCGGAGCCTTGCTAATATTGCTTCTTGAATTGTTTGACACGAGAATTAAGTCAAGAGACGATGTGGTTAGCAGATACCAAGAGCCGCTTTTAGGTGAAATACCTGAGCTTATTCCATCAAGGAAGGCAGGTGCAGAATAATGGATATATTAAAACTCATCGGTGATTTTAACGTCAAAAAAGCGAACAACAGACGTGAAGAAGCCACAACCAGAAGAATAAACACACTTCTTACGGACAGCACCGACTTCCTTGTTAAAGAGGCATATAAAACAGCAAGAACGAATATTCGTTTTTCCCTGTCCTCAGAAAAGGGCTGCAAAAAAATAATTATTACAAGTGCCAGCCCGCACGAGGGTAAAACAACCACCTGTCTGAATCTTGCCATCGCTTTTGCACAAACCGAAGCAAAAGTCCTTATAATCGATGCCGACCTGAGAAAGCCGAGAATATACAGACATCTTTCTGTTGAAAGGGATAACGGTCTTTCCGACCTTTTATGCGGACTTATTGACATCAAAACTGCTATAAAGCACTGTCCCGAGCATAACCTTGACTGTATTACCTCAGGTCAAATCCCTCCAAACCCTGCCGAGCTTTTGTCCTCACGGGAAATGGAGCAGCTTCTTTCTGAGCTCGGACAGACTTATGACTATATCTTTATAGATACCCCGCCTGTTACTGTAGTTACAGAGGCTGTGGCTATGGCAAAGGCGGCAAGCGGCGTTATTCTTGTCATAAGACAGAACAACACAATTTACGAATCAATTGACCGTGCAAGGGAAAGCTTAAATCTTGCAAACGCAAAAATACTGGGCTATATCCTAAATGACGTAGATGTTGCTTCATACGGCTATGGCTACGGAAAATACGGAAAATACGGAAAAGCCAGACGTTACAGCTATAAAAAAGGCTACTACGGCGGTTACGGCGACGAATACGGATATGGTTATGGATATGGTTACGGTTACGGCTACGGCTACGGAAACAATTACGGAAGCTACGGTTATGGCTATAAAGAAAGAAGGCGTGCAGAAAAATCCGGGCAGGATAAATCCGGCAGCACGCATAAAAAACCGGTTGAAAAACAAAGTCTTTTGTCTATATTCAAAAAAAGCAAGCCGGAAGAAAATAGGAAGAAAGCCGGTAAAAAATCAAAATAAAAAACTGACGGAGTACACTGATGTGCTCCGTCTTTATATTGTCGCTTAATTTTAGGTTCGGCTAACATATTTGAATTACTTAAATTGTTCCGCACCGCCTATATTATATTTATCCATAATCTTTTTTATGGTATTCAGCTTTATCTTCTCATCCGCCTCGGCACAGTGCATTACAAGCTTAATCTCGTCAAGGGCATTTATTGCTTCACTTTTCACTCTGTCCGACAAGTCCACATCGCATATATTCATTCCCTTAGATAAAATATCCCCCAAGACCTTTGCCGTAAGCTCATTCGGTACCTTCAATTTTATTCCTCCCTTACTTTTTTATCCTTATAACCGCACAGGTCATATCGTCGCTGAACTTCATACGTGCCTTTGCACCTGCCAAAATCAGCCTTGAAAGCTCTTCATCGCTGCGATTTTCCATCATAAGCAGCTTTTTAATCCAGTCATTTTTTAAAACACCGCTGCCGGCTTCACCTACGCCGTCCGAAACCATCAATATCATATCTCCCGGCTTAAGCTCCCTCTGCTCACCTGCAACCTCAATATTTTCCAGTATCCCCACAGGCAATGCTTTTGAAGAAATTACCTCAATATTGCTCTTTGTTTTTAAAAAGCTCTGTGCACTGCCGATTTTTAAGAATTCACAAACCCCTGTTTCAAGGTCAATTTCCAGCAGGTCAACGGTAGAAAAGCTTTCCTGGTCCGCCTTTAATGCAAGTGCCGAGTTTATCATATTCACAGCCGTTTCCTTTTCAAAGCCTGCCTTTAAAAACTCGGAAAAAAGCCGCGCCGTCAACCGGCTTTCCGACATTGCCGCAGCTCCCGAGCCCATTCCGTCACACAGGATTACAAAATATTTATTATCCCGCTGAAAATGCAGTATCGTATCACCGCACGCCGCTTGCCCCTGTTTTGGCTCCTGACACACCGTAACCGCCGCACGCCAGTGTGCCTCTGCCGGCTCTTTCGTGCAGCAGCCCGTTTCCACCTCGCAGGAAAGCATATTTATAACATTTGAAATTTCACTGTACTGTCTTGCCATAATATCTCTCCCGCAAAGTGCCTCCCCGTAATGCAGGGCATTTTGCTTATACAGCTCATACGCATGCTTAAACTCACTTAAAAAGCTCTCCGACCTCATACAAACCTGACGGAAGGCAAGCGGCATATTGCTGTAATCACAATAACCATCCTCCTCCATAGTCCGCCATAGCTCATACATATTATTATAGGTTTTTCTGCTGTCCTTCCTCCAGCAGTTTGCCTCAAGCGAGCAGCCTCTGCATACTCTTGAGGAAACAGTGTCGAACATTTCACGCATTTTTGCATCATCACGGTCTTTTTCTGAAAGCAGCGTAACCCCATCTGCCAAATCGCATACCGCCTTAGCAACCGTTTTAAGCTGAGTTGCAATTCGCGTGCTTACTGTCTGCTCGTCATATTCTGACTCAAGCCTACTGTCTATGTATCCGGCAATTTTGAAGTGTACCATATCGGGAAGAAGAACGAACACCGCAAGCGGCATAAACAAATCTATTGCCGAAAATCCGGTAAGACTTCCCCTATACAACGCACTGACCGTTATTCCGCATAAAAACCCCACCGCCGTTCCAAAGCGTCCCATTCCCGAAAGCATTGAGGACAGCACTGCTGACACCGCAAAGGCTCCTGCCAGCATAACCGCCTCCGGACTTTGCATATTCATCACAAACCCAAGACCGGCACAAGCAAGCACGGCTTGCGGCAGCTCACAGGCATAACAGAGGCTCATTGATATAAATATCACCGCAAAAACCGCAATATTTACATTTATATATGGCAAAATCACTCCTGAAATACCATTTAAAATTCCGCCAAGAATGATTAGCTCCGCAAAATGTGCTTTGTCCGTCCTTTCACCGGCAAAGGTGAATAAATAATACGCACCTCCTGCGATAAAGGTCTCCGCACACAAAAGTAACAAGGGCTGCAGTTTTAAGCCTGTCCAGAAAAAGCTTATAACGCCCGCCGACAGTACCGACACCCCTAGTGCCACCGCCTTTACCATATTATCCTCTGTTTTTTTCAGATACACAAGCATATAATAAATAAAAAAGGACAGGATATACTTTAGTGCCGAAAGCCTTGCACTTGCCATTCCGGCACACAGCCCTATTAATGCAATATACGCATTTTCCATCGGAAACGTCGCCGCAAATGCAAGCCCAAGCGGATACATTCCCGGCAGCTGTGCACGAGAGAGTGCAATTAAAGCAAGCCCTTTTAAAATGTCCTTTTTCGCAGGCAGTACTATGGTTTTTTCAGGTATCTTAGGTATGATAATATTCATTTGTTTCTTAGTCCTTTCATATATAATAGGTAACTTCTCTGCTTTTTAATAAGCATATGACACATATATAATACCACTCTCTGCTTACATATTATGCTGAATTGCGCTGTCGGAATATGAAAAGTTTTCGACAGATTTTATACAATTATATTACATTTCACCCTTTATTATGGTAATTTATGGTAAATAATGTTATAATGTGCTGTACTTTGACAGGAGGTATAATTATTTATGCGTATTTTAGTTTTTTCCGATTCACACAAGGACGTTTTGGGGTGTGCTGAAATTGTTAAAAGAATTATCGGTGTCGATATGATTTTACACGCCGGCGACCACGCAAAGGACGCACTGGATTTGCAAAATATGTTCCCTGACATTCCTGTTAAATATGTATCGGGTAACTGCGACTTTGCAACCGCACCGCAGGAGCTTGTAATCGAGGCGGAAGACAAGAGAATCCTTCTTACTCACGGTCATGGCTACTATGTAAAGTCGGAAGAAAATTATACTACCCTACGCCGGTATGCGGAAAAGCTCGCCTGTGACTGCGTTGTTTTCGGACACACGCATATTGGCTTTAACGACATTACATCCAAGGTTATTCTTTTAAATCCAGGCAGTATAAAATACACTAAGACCTTTGGAGTAATCGAGATCGAAAACGGAAAGCTAAAAACCGCTGTTTGTGATGTATAATACATCATATAGTTATAATTTACTTTTTTTCTACAATATATAGTATATTTCGCAGTAATGCCATACAAAACCATACAGATTTCCCAAAGCATTTTAATATATGCTGCAGAATAACGTAATTGCACGTATATATGCCCTTTTTCCCTATGACACATTTGACACATCTGTTGAGATTTTTTTATAATGCTTTTTTGCATTTTATAACAGCAGCAAAAAGTATTGTATGATTCATCTTTATGTCCTATAATGAAATAAGTTGATATGAAGTGTTGTGTTACGGGGGATTTTTGTGGTAAAAATTCGCGGATTTTACAACTTCTAAGGAGAGAGCATTTCCTGAAAAGCTACGTCTTTTCGGAAATGCTTTTTTCTTGTTCTTCAAAAAAATTACAAAAAAATTTAAAAAAACTCTTGACAAACAGGCATAAAACTAATATAATAAGAGCGATGTCCGCTGTTTTACAAGCGGAATGTATAGATTTCACAATATCGGGAGGTGTTCAAAAGATGAAGAGAACTTATCAGCCTAAAAAGCGTCAGAGAGCTAAAGAACACGGTTTCAGAAAAAGAATGGCTACTGCTTCCGGCAGAAAAATTTTAGCTAAGAGAAGATTAAAGGGCAGAAAAAAATTGTCAGCATAAAATTAAGGCGAGAAGTAAAGAGGCTATTTACCTTATGCTTTTTGCCTTTTTTGATATAACGGAAGCTTGCCCTATATTAAAAATTTTCCCCAAGCGGGTATGCCCCGCTTTTTTGGCATTTACTGCAAATTTACGTCAAGGCTTGCGTTTGTTTTTGCCGGATAATGCCGGATTGGAATTATATTTATGAAGAGTGCAAATACATTAAAGCTTAATAAGGATTTTAAACGGCTTTATTACCGCGGCAAATGCGTTGTTACCCGTTCCTGCGTAGTTTATATGAGCAAGAACCGGCTCGGCAGAAATCGCCTCGGCTTAACCTGCGGCAAAACCGTCGGTAAGGCTACTAAAAGAAATCGTGCAAAACGACTGATGCGTGAGAGCTACAGGCTTCTTTCTCCTGAGCTTAAATCTGGCTACGATATAGTTATAATTGCACGTACACGCATCATTGATAAAAAATGCGGTGACGTTTTAAAGGATGTTCGCTATGCTTTTTCAAAGTTGGGTATGATGCTATGAAAAAAATTCTTATTTTTACAGTAAAATTTTATCAAAAGCATTTTTCGGGCTTAAAATCCGCACCGAGCTGTCGGTTTATACCTACCTGCTCGCAGTATGCTTTGGAGGCACTTGAGAAATACGGTGCCGTAAAAGGTACTTATCTTGCCCTGAAGCGAGTTCTTAAATGCCATCCGTTTCACAAGGGCGGCTATGACCCGCTTCCGTGACACTTTTGCACTTTTTACCTACACAGAAAGGAAATACTTATGAAAATAAATATATTCGAGTTTTGTATTACAAGACCTCTTGGATTTATAATAAGTACAATTTATGATATTGTTCAAAATTACGGTCTTGCAATTATACTTTTTACAATTGTTGTTAAGCTGATATTATTGCCGCTGCAGATTAAATCTCAAAAAGCAATGAAACGTCAGCAGAAGGTTCAGCCCATCATCGCCCAGCTCCAGAAGAAGTACGCAAATGACCAGCAAAAGCTTCAGCAGGAAATGATGAAGGTTTACAAGGAAAATAACGTCAGTATGTCCGGCGGATGTCTGCCTCTTTTAATACAGATGCCTATTCTTTTTGCACTGTACCATGTAATTCAGCGTCCGCTTACCTATATAAGAGGCATTGATTTTACAAATGCCGCTGTTATTGAAAATGTTAAATATATTGTTGCACAAATGCAGGAAAAGGCACCTGAGGCTATTGGAAACATTGCATCTATGACAGTCGAGCAGATTCAGAAAACCTATCAGATTCAGCTTTCCAACTGGTCGGCATTTCTCGGAAAGGCAGAAGAATTCTCCTGGGATATTAACTTCAATTTCTTAGGACTTGACCTGTCCGGTCTTCCAAGCACGTCACTTTCGGCAATTATGTCGGGTAATTTCAGTGATATGGGAACGGTTCTTCTTATACTTATCCCCGCACTTGCAATGTTCACTACATGGCTCTCAATGAAATATTCACAGAGTATGACCGGTGCAAACAATAATACCTCGGCAGAGGACAACCCTGCACAGTCTATGTCTAAATCAATGAACCTGATGATGCCGATTATGACAGGATTTTTCACATTTACCCTTCCGTCCGGTATCGGTATTTACTGGATTATCTCAAGTGTGATGCAGATGGCACAGCAATTTATATTAAACAAATATTTTGATAGAAAAGAGGATGATTTCGTTGTTAAACTACCTGAAAAAAACAGAAAAAACAGCAAAAAGCGTAGATGAGGCTAAAATGCTCGCACTTTCCGAGCTTGGTATAAACGAGGAGGATGCAATAATTGAGGTTCTTGACGAAGGCTCTAAAGGCTTTTTAGGCTTAGGCTCAAAGGGTGCAAGGGTTTCGGCAGAAGCAAAGGATGTAAATGCAGTTGTTGCAAAAACCTTCCTTTCTCAGCTTTTTAATGCAATGGGTATGGAGGTTGAAATTACCGCAAAAACCGGTGAGGAAAGCCTTGATGTTGAAATGTCCGGCGACCATATGGGGATTGTTATAGGAAAAAGAGGCGATACTCTTGACGCACTCCAGTACCTTACATCTTTAGTTGTAAACCACGAAGCTGATGAAAGAGTACGTGTTATTCTTGATACAGAAAATTACCGTGAGAAACGTCAAACAGCACTTCTGGCACTTTCAAAAAGACTTGCCGATAAGGTTTACAGAACCGGTAAAAAGTACACACTTGAGCCGATGAACCCATATGAAAGACGCATTATTCACTCAAGCCTTCAGGCTAATGACAATGTAACAACCTTTTCAATCGGCGAAGAGCCTTACAGAAAGGTTGTTATTTCACCGAAAACAACCACAAAACCGCATATCTCATCAAAGATTGCATCTGAATACAGACAGCACAATCACAACAAGCATAAGAGCTTTGATGAATTTTTGTCGGAAAATACAGAGGATTGATAATCCCTCAAAAATTGATGTCATTACGGCATCAATTTTTATGCAGGAAAGGAGATAATTTATATGTCAGGACATTCAAAATGGAGCACTATTAAAAGAAAAAAAGGTGCAAATGATGCTCAAAGAGCAAAAATATTTACAAAGATTTCCCGTGAAATTCTTGTTGCAGTAAAAGCAGGTGGCCCCGACCCCGACAACAACTCAAGCCTTAAAGATGCAATCTCAAAGGCAAGAGCTGCAAATATGCCGAATGACAATATTAACCGCACCATTAAAAAGGCTGCCGGCTCAACAGACGGGGACAGCTACGAAACAGTTACCTATGAAGGCTACGGTCCGAGCGGTGTTGCAGTAATTGTGAACACTCTTACCGATAACCGCAACAGAACGGCTGCAAACGTTCGTCATTACTTTGATAAATTCGGCGGCAATATGGGTACAACAGGCTGCGTAAGCTTTATGTTTGACCAGAAGGGTGTTATCGTTATTGAAAACGACGGCATCGACGAGGACGAAATAACAATGGACGCTTTAGAAGCCGGTGCTGAGGATATTTCTGTTGAAACAGAGTGTATTGAAATTACAACCGCTCCGGAGGATTTCCACGCAGTTCGTGATGCATTAGAGGCAAAATACACACTTTCTTCTGCAGAGGTTTCAATGGTTCCGCAGACAATGACCGAGCTTACAGATGAAAAGCAAATCCAGATGATGTCTAAGATGCTTGAAAATATGGAGGACGACGATGACGTTCAGGACGTTTACCATAACTGGGATATGCCGGACGATTTGGAATAGTTAAAATGAGCGACTAATAAGCCGCTCATTTTTTATTTCTTGTCAGCATTTGTTTTTTTCGTTTTTTATCCTTCGTCTTTTTCTTCTTATCCTGTTAATATGCCGTTCAAAGTCGCCGTTATTTATAAATTCCGCAACTATGTACTGCTCAAACACCGACACGGTACAGGAATAAAACCCTGCATTTTTTATAAAGTCACCAATCAGCGAATCGGGCAGCACCATATACCCCATTCTGATAGACGGGGCGATTGTTTTGGAAAAGGTGTTTACATAAATAACATTACCATTATCCTTTGAAAACACTGTATCCTCCGTTTTTGTGGACATGGAAAACTCGGAATCAAAATCGTCTTCAATGATAATTCCGTCTCTTTCCTTTGCCCATCGCAGATATTCCTGTCTTTTTGATGCCGATGCCGTAATTCCGCTGGGAAAGCTGTTAAAGGGCGTAATATGTAGCGCTGTTGCTTTTGTGCGTACAAGCTCACTTGATTTAATACCGTCTTTTCCCATATCCAGCATTTCACACTCGGCACCGTTTGCCGTATAAACACGCTTAATTTTCTCATAAGACGGATTTTCAAGACCATAAATTCTGTTTCTTCCCAATACCTGCACAATGAGGCTGTAGAGATACTCCGCTCCGGCACCGATTATAATATTGGACGGGTTTACTATAAGTCCCCGACTCCTGCCAAGATAACGACTTACAGCCTCTCTTAGCTCTGCCAGTCCGAAGTTTGGTGACTTTACAAGTAATTGCTCACCATAGTCCGCTAAAACCCGTCGGATTGTCTTTGCGAAAACAGAAAAAGGAAAGTCATCCGCAAAATTGTGGTGATTGCTGTTTTCTATGTGCAGCTCATCATTTTCTGCTACCGGAAAACACTCCTCCTCATTATAAATTACAAAATAACCGCTCCGCTGTCTTGCCTCGGCATAGCCCTCTTCGCACAAAATCCCGTACGCATGCTCAACAGTAATTACACTTGTTCCGGTTTCCTCTGCAAGCACTCTTTTTGACGGCAGCTTATCTCCAAAGGAGTATATTCCTTTAACAATCTCCTCCCGTATCCGCACATATATTTTCATATATTCAAAATCATTTTTCATCTGGTTATATCCTTTTCTCATTCAGATACATTTTTAATATTATCAGTATATTATATCTGCATTTGATTGTCAAGAAAAATGGGCTGCAAAAAAAATTACAGTTCTTTTTTGGGGGATAGGAAAAATTGTTTGTAATGGATAAAACGAGCCAAGGCTTTGCCTTGGGTTAGCCGACGGCGTACGCGTGTACGCCGAGTGGCTCGTTTTATTCATAGCAAAAAGGCATAAAAATAGAGAAATCTCTGTTTTTTTGAGATTTCTCTACCTTATTCAGTCAAAAGTCAGGCCCGTAAAGGTTCTATGTTGTCGCCTTTTTTCGTTCCAGACTATTTTTACATCCCTTTACTTTACATATTCAATTACAGGGGTTTCACCACCTATAACCCGACCTTTTAAAATATCAAACCTTTTCACTTCACTGATATTCGTAATTACAATAGGGGTGTGAAGCTTATAGCCTTTTTCCTTCAAAAATGCTATATCCGCCTCACAAAGAACATCGCCTGCCCTTACCTTGTCGCCCTCTTTTACCTTAGGGGTAAAGCCCTGCCCTTTTAATTCAACAGTGTTAAGACCGATATGAACAAGAATTTCAAGGCCGTCCTCCGATTCTATCGAATATGCGTGCAGTGTATCGAAAACCTGCACAACGGTGCCGTCTACCGGCGATTTTACTTCATTCTCCTCAGGTATTACAGCAACACCGTCCCCCAGCATCTTATCTGCAAACACCGGGTCCGGTACCATTTCAATTGCCACACATTCCCCTGTCTGGCTTGCAACTATTTTTGATTTTTCCTTTTTTCTGCCGAACATATTCATTCTCCTTTTCCTGCATAGCTTTCCCGAATCAATTTTCTTATCTCCAGAATTCTTCCGGGCGTTACGGAAAGCTCATCAATTCCCATTTCCAAAAATTTCGGTATCAGCTCAAGGTCAGAGCCAAGCTCGCCGCAGATTCCCGTCCAGATTCCTTCTTTATGGGAATTGTCTATAACCATCTTAATTGTACGCATAATGGCCTCGTGATGAATATCCATCATATCGCTTACTGCGTCGTTCTGCCTATCCATCGCAAGAAGATACTGCGTTAAGTCATTTGTTCCGATTGAGAAAAAGTCTGCTTCCTTTGCAAGCTTATCCGAAATAACCGCCGCGGCAGGGGTTTCAATCATAATTCCCACCTGAATATTTTCTGCATACAAAATTCCTGCTGCAGAAAGCTCTTTTTTACATTCTTCAAGAATTTCCTTAGCTTTGGTTACTTCCTCAACCGACACTATCATCGGCAGCATAATCATAATATTTCCGAAAGCCGATGCCCGCAAAATTGCACGTAGCTGTGTTTTAAAAATATCGGTTCGTGTAAGGCAAATTCTGATTGCACGCATACCAAGTGCCGGATTTTCCTCACGTGCAAGCTTGAAATAGCTTATTTGTTTATCCGCACCAATATCGAGTGTTCTTATAATAACCGGCTTTTCGCCCATTCCCTCG
>JAZNIV010000047.1:0-2114 GCA_045577675.1 Clostridia bacterium | reverse complement strand
CCTTCATATTGTAACATTTAAAGGTCAGTAAGTAAAGTATAATATTGCATAAATTTGTAAAAATATTTATACTTAGCGAATTTCTGTGAAGGAGAAGAATATGCTGATTTTACTTATACGAACTGCGATTTTATATCTTTTGGTGGTTTTGTCAATGCGAATTATGGGGAAACGGCAAATCGGTGAAATGCAGCCGTCCGAGCTGGTGGTGGCAATTATGATTTCCGACCTTGCATCAGTGCCGATGCAGGCGATTGATATTCCGCTTGTTACCGGAATAATTCCTGTTCTTACATTGCTTGTGGGAGAAGTTACGATGTCTTTTATAAGCCTTAAAAGCAGAACTCTCAGAAGATATATTACAGGCGAGCCGAGTATTGTGGTTTACAAAGGTCACATAAACGAGGGTGAGCTTGAAAGGCTCAGGTTTAATCTAAACGATTTGATGGAGCAATTGAGGCTTTCGGGCTGCCCTGATGTTTCGCAGGTGCAGGTGGCAGTTCTGGAAACCAACGGACAGCTCAGCGTTATCCAGAAGCATCAGGGACCGCAGGAGCTGCCGTATATGCTGGTTGCGGACGGCGAGGTGAATTATTCCGAGCTTAAACGTGCCGGCAAAAATAAGCAATGGCTTAAAGAACAGATTTCAGAGGACCTGAATAATATTTTTGTTGCGTCCTTAGACGATACGGGCAAGCTTTATGTGCAGAAAAAAGGAGAGTGCGATAAAAAATGAAAACCTTCATAACCGCAATGATTATTGCGACAGGACTTATAGGAGGCGGTATATGGTTTAATTACAGCATTGATGCCGTTGCAAAGGAGCTTATAGGTGAATGTGATGAAATAACCCGACTTGTAGACAGCGGTGACTTTGAGGCTGCATCAGAAGAAATTTCAAAAATGCTTGAGTATGTGGACGATAAGAAAATTGTACTTGCATCAATTATCAATCACGAAAATATTGATGAGATTGAGCTTTGCGTTTCTGAGCTTTTAGGATACACGCAAAGTCAGGTAACGGCAGAGGCAAGGGTTCGGTGCAGAAAGCTTAACCATCTTCTTGAGCATCTTCCGGCAAACTATAAGGTGAAGGCGGAAAATATTCTTTAGAAGTATTGAATAAATCAGAAAAAGAAGTGCATACTGATAGTATAGTATGCATACAGCATACTATCATTTACCCTTTTATCATATATACCACCACAAAAATACACCTCGAAGCCGAGGTGTATTTTTTGTTGGCTAATCAAGCAAATCTGAATACGAAACCTCCAATGCTTCACAAAGCCATTTTACTTCATAATCAGGTACAAATCTTAAACCATTTTCAATTCTTAAAATTGTAATTCGATCAAATTCGTGTCCTAATAGCTGTAGCTTTACTGCAATATCATTTTGAGTCATTTTTTTCTGAAGGCGTATTTTCTTGATTTTTTTGCCAATTATATTTTTGCTGTCACCTTGCCAATAAATTTTCATATACTTCTCCTTGTTATAAAGATGAACTTTTCTGTTGATTTTAATACGGAAATGGAATATAATTAGTTCTAAAGATGAACTTTTGAGGTGATTGATATGATTTGTACCTTTTTCGGGCATAGAGATTGTCCTGATTTTGTTATAAGCTATGTTGTAAGCTCGTTTGGTGGTGCAGCACAAGCTTTATCATATGCAAGAAAAAAGAATAAAACCATAATAAATCTTGCCGACAAATGATTTTTAGAAAAATTTAGAAAAAAGTATAGTAATTTTCTTTGGTTTGTGGTATACTGTAAAATAAGGTGTATAATAAGGACAATTATTGCATACGCAAACTAATTATATGAGGTGAAAAGATGGGACTTTTTGATAAGCTTTTCGGCACATACTCAGAACGTGAGTTAAAACGTATTCGTCCGATTGCGGATAAGGTTATGGCTCTTGAAGAAGAAATGGCGGCACTGTCTGACAGTGAGCTGAAAGCCAAAACCAATGAATTTAAGGAAAGAATTGCAGGCGGAGAGGATTTAGACAGTATCCTTCCGGAGGCTTTTGCGGTTATGCGTGAGGCTTCATGGCGAGTTCTTGGAATGAAGCATTTTTATGTTCAGGTTATCGGTGGAATTATTCTT
>JAZNIV010000046.1:0-17469 GCA_045577675.1 Clostridia bacterium | reverse complement strand
TTCTTCCTTATCAAGAAACAGTGCAAATAAATCCCAAAGCCTTGCAGAAAGGAATGCACTTTTTCCTGATTTATACTTTTCGCAGTTTTTCATCGTGTTAAATATGTTGAAGGCTTCGGGGCATTTGATTGTGTCAGGCAGATTGAAAGGTAATCCCTCGCTTGCTGTAAAGCCTATCCAGATATAGCTCCACGGATGTTTTTCATCAGCCCGGTAATAGGTTTCTTCATATGGGCGGATAATAAACATTTCACCTTTACCTACAGTATATTCCTTATCGCCTGTTTTAAAATAGCCGGAGCCTGAAACAACAAAATGAATAAGATAATATGTTCTTGCAGCAGGACCAAAGTCATATGCTGCCTCGCAGTTCTGAAAGCCGAACTGGACAGGATTTAAGCCGTTGTAGGCTTCATCATTAACAATAATATGATGTTCCATAGTATGTAATATCACCTCTTGATACAACAAAATGACAAATAATAACAACATTATACCATTTCATATGTATAAAAGTCAATATATAATATTATTGAAAATTGTAATCTAAGGAGGAAAAACAAATGTCAATAAAATATGATGAGAAAAATTATGTTTTTAATCTAAGTACACCGAATACAACATATCTTTTTGGGCTTTACAGCAGAAAGCTGCCGGTGCATATTTATTACGGAAAGAAAATATGCGGTGAAATTAATGATGTCTATACATATGTAAATCGTGCATTCTCGCCTACCTGTGATGATATTCCTGATAACGATCTTCCACTTGAATATCCGTGCTTTGGAAGTCCTGATTTAAGGCTTCCGGCATTTCATGCACGTTATCAAGACGGCAGTACGATTACAAAGCTTGAATATAAAGGGTATAAAATAGAGCCGGGAAAACCTAAGCTTACAGGACTTCCAGCAGCTTATGTTGAGTCGGATGATGAGGCAGATACCCTTTATGTTGAGTTTATGGACGGGCTTACCGGCATTGAGCTAATACTTATGTATACGGTTTATAACGATCGTGACATTATTACAAGAAGTGTTAAGGTTATAAATTCCGGAAAAGATAAAGCAGAGATACTTCGCATTATGAGTATGAGCCTTGATATAATGCAGGGAAGAGAATATGATTTTATACATTTACAGGGTTCATGGGCGAACGAACGTCACATCGAAAGGCGTCCTGTTTTAAACGGCGGACAGTATATTGACTCAAAACGAGGTGCAAGCAGCCACCATCATAATCCGTTTATATGTATTGCGGGAAAAAATGCAACTGAGTATGAAGGTGATGCTTACGGATTTGGTCTTGTATACAGTGGCAATTTTGTTGGTGGAATTGAAATGAACAGCGAAGATTTTCTTCGTACTTATTTAGGAATTAATGACTTTAATTTCCGTTGGATTTTAGAGCCGGGTATGGAATTTCAGGCGCCTGAGGTAATTATGACATATTCATGCGAAGGACTTAATAAAATGTCACAGAATTTCCACGGGCTCATAAGAAAGCGCCTATGCAGAGGTAAATTCCGTGATAGTCAGCGTCCTGTGCTTATAAATAACTGGGAGGCTACATATTTCGATTTCAATGAAGAAAAAATTGTGAATATTGCATCAACAGCTAAGGAATTAGGTGTTGAACTAATGGTGCTTGACGACGGTTGGTTCGGTAAACGTGATGCTGATAACTGTTCTTTGGGTGACTGGTATGCAGATAAAAATAAGCTTCCAAACGGTATTGAGGGTCTGGCAAAGCGTATTAACGACTTGGGAATGCAGTTTGGCTTGTGGTTTGAGCCGGAAATGATATCTCCTGACAGCGATTTATACCGTGCACATCCCGATTGGGCAATCAGAACAAAGGGACGAGAGATGAGTCTTAGCAGACATCAGCTTATTCTCGATTTAAGCCGCGATGATGTATGCGACTACATAATCGGATTTATGACCGATATTCTTAAAAATGCCCCGATTTCATATGTAAAATGGGATATGAACAGAAATATGACAGAACCAGGTTCACTGCTTTTGCCGGCAGAAAGGCAACAGGAAACGGCACATAGATATATGCTTAGTCTTTATAGAATTCTGGAAACTCTTACAACTAATTTCCCTGATGTCCTTTTTGAAGGATGCTCAGGCGGCGGCGGACGTTTTGACCTCGGTATGTTATATTACTATCCTCAGTTCTGGACAAGTGATGATACCGATGCGGTTGAAAGAATGTATATTCAGTATGGAACAAGTATGCTTTATCCTACAACAACAATGGGTGCACATGTTTCTGCAGTTCCGAATCATCAGGTGCAAAGAGTTACATCCATTGAAACACGCGGAAATATCGCAATGATGGGACGTTTTGGATATGAGCTTGATTTAAATACACTGACAGAGGAAGAAAAGAATACGGTACGTGAGCAAATCGTTACATATAAAAAGTGGGGGCAGGTAATTCATAATAGTGATATGTATCGTTTAAAATCTCCGTTTGAAACAAATAATTTCGCTGTTGAATTTGTTTCCGAGGACAAGAAGAATGTAATAGTAATATATGCTACAATTCTTGGAAAACCAAACGAAAAGTATGACAGACTCCATTTTAAGGGACTTGATAAAGAGGCTTTATACCGTGATATTGATACAGGTAAGGTTTATGCCGGAGATGTACTTGAAAATCTCGGAATTTCGCTAAGAAATGATGGTGACTTTACAAGTAAAATGATAATATTTGAAAGAGTATAAATAAAAAGTGTCGCTAAATTCAGCGACACTTTTTAAATTATCTTATTCCGTATTTTTCAATAATATAGTCCATATCCTTATCGCCTCTGCCTGAAAGGTTAATAAGAACTGAGCCTTTATCCATTGTTTTTGCAAGCTTCATACCATAAGCAACAGCATGCGAGCTTTCAATTGCAGGAATTATCCCTTCAAGACGAGATAGCTTATAGAACGCATCAATTGTTTCGTCATCGTCTATTACATCATATTTAACTCTGCCGATTTCCTGCAGGAATGCATGCTCAGGACCTGATGACGGATAATCAAGACCGCTCGCTACCGAATATACCGGAGCAGGCTCGCCGTTTTCATCCTTTAACATAATACTGTTAAAGCCGTGCATAATACCTTCTGTTCCGTATTTAAGGCTTGCAGCGTGGTCGCCAAGCTTTGGACCTCTTCCTAAAGGCTCAATACCGTAAATGTCAACAGGGTCATTTAAAAAGCCTGCAAAAAGACCTGCTGCATTTGAGCCGCCGCCAACGCAAGCAACAATTGCATCGGGAAGGTGACCTGTCATATCAATAAACTGGTCTCTTGCCTCAATGCCGACAACGCTCTGGAAGTCTCTGACCATCATAGGGAACGGGTGCGGACCTAATACTGAACCGATACAGTAAATTGAGTCCTTGTATTCCTTGCTGTAAGCATCAAAAGCTGCATCAACTGCTTCTTTTAAAGTCTTAAGTCCATGAGTTACTTCAACAACATTTGCACCTAAAATTTTCATTCTTGCAACGTTTGGAGCTTGTTTTTTTATATCCACAGAGCCCATATAAATGTCACATTCAAGTCCGAAATAGGCAGCTGCAGTTGCAAGAGCAACGCCGTGCTGACCGGCACCTGTTTCAGCAATTACCTTTTTCTTGCCCATATATTTTGCAAGCAGTGCCTCGCCCATACAGTGATTAAGCTTGTGAGCGCCCGAATGATTTAAGTCCTCACGTTTTGCGTAAAGCTGAACCTTGCCGCCGAGAGCATCAGAAAGTCTCTCAAGGTGCGAAACAGGGGTAGGCCTACCCTGAAATTCTTTTCTTATTCTGCGAAGCTCGGCAATAAACTTTCTCGACTGGCAGATAGAGTAATAAGCCTCAGTTATTTCCGCCATAGCATTTTTTAGCTTATCATCAATATACACTCCGCCGTATTTACCGAAGAAGCCGTTTTTATCCGGATAATTTGAAAAATATGTATCAAAATCAATTCCATTAAAGTTCATAATAAATTCCTCCAAAATAATCGTTAAATTTAAGAATTAAAGAGCATTACGCACCGCCATCGTTTTGTATAAAGCATAGAAGATACCTCCTGATTTATAAGAATTAAAAACGCCCCTGACAGAAATATTCTATCTGTCAAGGACGAATAAAAAACAATATCCGCGGTGCCACCTTGAATTCACGAAAATCCGTGCACTTTATCTGAAGTACAATCATACTCCCGGCTTTTAACGAAAAGCCAAATCGTCAGTGCATTTAACACTGCCCTCAGCAGTCCATATTATTCAGGTCATCTTTGCGGAACTCACACCATAATCCGCTCGCTCGGTAAGATAAGGTCTGATTTTTTTCTGCTTCAACGGTTTATTTAAGCTCTATTAATTATATCACTATTTTTTTTGTTTGTCAACAACAAAAGCTACATTATTTCTCCAATATATGAGCCGTTTTTTATTTTATCAAGCCGTACACTTCTATATTCTCCGGATAAGCTCTCGCTGCTTTTTACAAGTACGCTTTGATAGTTATTTGTTTTTCCTTCAAAATAACCGCCTTTTGCAGGTTGCTCAAAAAGCACCTCGACTGTCTGGCCGAGAAAACGTTCCATAAATTTCTGACCTGATTTTTTGCAGATTGCGTCAATAATTTTACTGCGTTGTTCCTTCACTTGCGGTTCGATCTGGTCAGGGTATTCTGCTGCCGGAGTTCCCTCACGTGGAGAATACTGAAAAATATGTGCTGATGCAAAGCTCACTTTTTCCGCAAAGTGGCAGGTAGCCTCAAATTCTTCCTCAGTTTCACCGGGGAAGCCAACCATTATATCGGTTGTAATAGCAACGTCGGGGAAAAATCTTCTCAGTCCCTCTACAATTTTGTAATAATCATCAGTTGTATATTTTCTGTTCATTCTCTTAAGAGTTTCGTCGCAGCCACTTTGAAGTGAAAGGTGAAAGTGGTGGCATAGCTTGTCGCAGTCTTTGATTTTATTTATAAAGCTTTCATCAAGTGTCATTGGCTCAATTGAGCTTAGTCGTAGCCTTTTTATTTGTTTTATATTGTTTGCAGCAACAAGAAGGTCTTCAAGCCTCTTTGACTTTGTATCAAGCCCGTAGGAGGCAATATGAATACCTACATAGGTAATTTCGGTAAAGCCTTTTTCTGCAAGAGCTTTTGTTTCTTCTATAACCTCATCAAACGCGCGGCTTCGGATTGGCCCTCTTGCATATGGGATTTTGCAGTATGAGCAAAACTGATTACAGCCCTCCTGAATTTTGATATATGCACGTGTACGCTCTGAATAATCTGTAATATTCAAATTTTCAAAGCTGTGCGAATGCATAATATCACCCACACAGTTAATTCCTTTTTGAGATATATACTTTTCATAAAGGTCAACAATTTTTTCTCTGTCACCTGTGCCGAGGACAAGATTTACTCCGTCAATTTCCAATACTTCATCAGGCTTTGTCTGGGCATAGCAGCCTGCTGCAATAACAAAGCCGTCCGGATTATATTTTTTTGCACGGCGTATAATCTGTCTTGATTTTCTGTCGCTCATTCCTGTTACTGTGCAGGTGTTTATAACGTAAACATCAGCATAGCTGTTAAAGTCGGTGATTTCATAACCGCGGTCTTTAAATAGTTCAGTCATTGCCTCGGTTTCATATTGATTAACCTTGCACCCTAAGGTGTAAAACGCTGCTTTTTTCATTTTTACCTCTTGATTTTTGTGATATTTTATTATGCTATACAAATTGTAGAAGCTGTAATTATAACTATTATATAAAATTTATTCGGAAAGTGCAATACCCCTATTGACTAAATCCTGAAAAAAGTGTATTATAAGAATGTAAACAAATGGATATAATGTTATTGGGAGGAATTTTAACATGAAAACTTTTAATCTTATGCTGAACTCAATTAACGACGTTAAAGATTTTGTGAATATCGTGTCTAAGTATGATTTTGATGTTGACCTTACATCGGGAAGATACGTTGTTGACGCTAAATCTATAATGGGTATATTCAGTCTTAACCTTTCAAAGCCGATAAAGGTTGAAGTACACAGCGATAACTGTGACAACTTTATGGCTGAGGTTAACAGATTTATCATTGATTAATGTAAAATTTCGGTGTCAGCAGGCTTTAGTGTCTGCTGATTTTCATTTAGAGGAGGAAAGACTGTGATTATTGATTTTGAAAGCATAGGCTTTGATAAAAAGACAGAGTTCTACGGCGGTAAAGGGAATTTCTATGTAAGAAGCCATAAGGATTCTATGAACAATATTATGAGCGACCGATTAGAGCCGGGTGCATCTATAGGCTATCATAAGCATGAAACAAACAGCGAAATCATTTATGTAATAAAGGGATGTGGCAAGGTTCTTTATGATGATGCTGAAGAACGTGTTGAAGCGGGACAGTGTCACTATTGTCCGAAGGGACATTCTCATAGCCTTATAAATGATTCTGAAAATGATTTATATTTTTTTGCAGTAGTCTGTGAGCAATAATAAATTTACAACAAAGAAGAGAGAAGGAATTTTAAAATGGGAATGAATTTTGAAAGAAAGCTGCCAATACCAAAGGAGGTTAAGGAGCAGTATCCGCTGTCTTTAGAGCTTTCACAGGTGGTTGAAAAAAGAGCAGGCGAAATACGGGATATTTTTACAGGAAAATCAGATAAATTTATTTTGATAATCGGACCTTGCTCGGCAGACAATGAGGATAGTGTTATTGATTATATATCACGACTGAGAAAAGTGCAGGATAAGGTAGGGGATAAAATTTATATAATCCCGAGAATATATACAAATAAGCCAAGGACAACCGGAGACGGCTATAAGGGAATGCTTCACCAGCCGGACCCGAATGAAAAGCCGGATATGCTAAAGGGAATTGTGGCTATAAGAGACCTGCATATGCGGGCACTGAAGGAAACCGGTTTTTCTTGTGCTGACGAGATGCTCTACCCTGAAAACTACAGATACTTAAGTGATATTTTGGCATATGTTGCAATCGGAGCAAGATCGGTTGAAAACCAGAAGCACAGACTTACATCGAGTGGCCTCGATATTCCTGTAGGTATGAAAAATCCTACAAGCGGAGATATTACCGTTATGATGAACTCTATAACTGCGGCTCAGCATAAACACACCTTTATCTATAGAGGTTGGGAGGTAAACACAGACGGTAATCCGTGTGCACATGCAATATTAAGAGGGTATGTTAATAAGCATGGTCAGTCTATGCCTAATTATCATTTTGAAGATTTAGTACATTTAGCGGAAACATATAAGGAAAGCGGTCTTGAAAATCCGGCGGTTATTGTTGATACAAACCATGCAAACTCAGGTAAAAAGTATTTAGAACAGGTAAGAATTGCAAAGGAAGTTCTTCACAGCTGTCGTCATGATAGTGAAGTTAAAAAGCTTGTAAAAGGCTTTATGATTGAAAGCTATATTGAGGACGGGGCACAAAAAATCGGTGAATGTATTTACGGTAAGTCGATAACTGACCCTTGTCTTGGTTGGGAAAAGACAGAAAAGCTGATTTACGATATAGCAGATTTATTATAATTTAGAAAAAATTGGGCTTTGTTTTAAAGCCCTTTTTGCTTGCATAAAACTTGCTTTATTGATAAAAATATCAAAAAAGGAGTGAATTTGATGCGAATGGGAAAACAGACAGTCAGGTTTGAGCTTTTGCCAACAATTTTGGAAACAGCATCAACTGTCGGAAAAAAAGAGGGAGAAGGTCCTCTTGCTACCGATTTTGATGTTGTTTTAGAGGATGATTATTACGGTGAAAAATCGTGGGAAAAGGCTGAAAGCAAGCTACAGGAGCAAACTGCCAGAAAAGTACTTGAAAAAGCAGGGCTTCGTGAAAGTGATATGAATTACGTTTTAGCCGGCGACCTTTTAAATCAATGCGTAGGAGCACATTATGCGATGCGGGAACTAAAAATCCCTTTTTTAGGGCTTTACGGAGCATGCTCTACCATGGCTGAAAGTATGATGCTTGGTAGTATGTTAATTGGCGGAAATATGGCGGATAACGCATTATGTGTTACGTCAAGTCATTATTGTTCAGCGGAAAAGCAGTATCGTTATCCGCTTGAATACGGCGGCCAGCGGGCACCGTCTGCACAATGGACGGTTACAGGCTCAGGTGCAGCAGTTTTGACGGCAGACGGAGATGGGCCGTATGTTCATTCGGTAACTACAGGCAAAATCATTGATATGGGTATTAGTGATGTAAATAATATGGGTGCTGCTATGGCACCTGTTGATGTTATACTTACACCATAGGAGCGGTAATGCTTTTTACACAAAAATCCAAATGGAAGGAATGATAAGAATAACCAAAACTGTTTATAAAAGACCTGCTATTGTTAATTACACATTAGCAGGTCTTTATAGATTTTAAACTGTTATTATATTATTATCAAGGTCAGATATTATCTGTGCGATTGCGTGCTGCTCGTTGCTTACTGTAATTATGTCAGCAGCAGCCTTTACATCGTCTGAAGCATTTGAAACAGCGACACCGATTTTTGCGATATTAAACATACTCATATCGTTTTCGTTATCACCGACGGCGATGATTTTGTTTCTGTCAATACCTGTAAGCTCGGCAAGTCTTAATAGTCCCGTACCCTTAGTGGCACCCTTTGGAAGTATTTCATAGTAGTTCGGACTGCTTTGCGTGTAATCATACGTATCCGCAAACTCAGAATCAGCGATGATTTTTTTGATTTTATTCATATCGTCAGAGTCAAGCATCATAAGCACCTTTTTCCAAGGCTCTGTAATGTTTCTATAATCAATTTTTTCGAACGGCGGATTCTCGTCCATAAAGTATTTTTCAACCCATTTATTGATTTTACATAAACGGACACTGTCATCAATACATACGACAATGCCAATATCCATACGGCTCTCGACATATTCTAAAACCTTCGCAGCATCCTTGTCAAGGTAACGTCCCCATATAAGCTCATCTTTGTCAAAGTCATAAATTCCTGCACCGTTAAAGCATACGATAGGGATATTTGGCTGAACATATTCAAGCATCAGCCTTGCACCATATGTGATCCTGCCTGTTATAAAGGTGAAATATCCGCCTTCACTTTTAAAATATTCAATTGCCCTTTTATTTTCATCGGAAACCCTTTTGTCCTCTGTTAAAAGAGTTCCGTCAAGGTCGGTGCAAAGCAAAATTCCGTCAAATTTACCCATTTTGATTCCTCTTTTCGATGTAAATCACATTATCACAAATATCAAATGCAGCCTGCTTATGGCTTACGATAATACACGTTTTATCGGTCATTTCACGTATTGCTTTTAAAAGTGCAAGCTCTGTCTGCGAATCAAGTGCAGAGGTTGATTCGTCAAGGAGAAGAACAGGTGCATCGTGAAGAATTGCTCTTGCAATGGAAATACGCTGCGTTTGTCCCTCTGAAAGACCAAGTCCTTTTTCGCCAAGCTCGGTGTCAAGACCTTTATCAAGAGTCTTTATAAAGTCCCAGATCTGTGCAACCTTAGCTGCCTGAATGATTTGTTCCTCTGTGGCATTATCATGTGAAAAAGCAATGTTTTCACGAATAGTTCCTGATAGAATAAGATTTCCTTGCGGAACGTATGCAAAAAGCTCACGTGTGTCTTTATTAACAGTAATGTCATCAAAATTACCGCTTAGATAAATGCGTCCGCTATCCGGTGCCATTATGCCGAGCATAAGCTTAATAGCAGTGCTTTTTCCGGCTCCGGATTCTCCGGCGATAACAACACATTCACCTTTGTTTATACGCATATTAATACCTGAAACCATGGAATCAGAGCTGTATGAAAAGGTAACGTTATCAAATACGATTTGTTGCATATTTTCATATGTATTTTCAGGGAGTATAAGTTCTGTTTGTGGCTCATCCTTAAGCTTTTCAAGCTCTAATAGTCTTTCAATTGACGCGGAAACTGCAAAAGCCTGGGGAATAAGGCTTGAGACGCTTTTAAAGGGTGTCTGTATTTGTGAAACAAGTGCTAAAATTGCAGTTACATCTCCGTATGTAAGCTCACCTTTAGAAAGCCTGTATGCGGCATATGCCATGGCAAAGTAGTAGCCGGCATTGAATATTAAAAACATTCCAATCTGAGCGATAACAGATACACTCACTCTTTTTACCCTAAGCTTATAGCTTTTAAGCTGCAGGCTTTCGCTTTTATCAAGCATATTGTTTTCGCAGTTGAAGGATTTAACTACCAGTAGATTTTGAAGTATTTCAAGCATAAAGGATTTTGTTTTGCCGTCATATTCCTGGCACTTTTTGTGCATAACCTTAAAATGTGCAGAATAAAGTCTTGCACCTACTGCAACAAACGGACCAATGCAGAGAATTATTAGTGCAAGGGTACTGTCTATGTTATAAAGGACGCAAAACGCACCGATTATACTTGTAATAAATAAAGCCGCAGAGGGAACAATAGCAATAATTCCGCTCACAATTACAGAAACGTCGCTGTTTATTCTGTTTAAAAGCTCTCCTGAGTGAAACTTTGTTACGGCAAGATAATCTTTGTTGATAAGAGTTTTAAAAAGATGACGTTTTAAATTTATTTCAAATTGCGATGACGCATGTACGTTAAGATAGCTTATACTGATTGATATTAAAAGACGTGCAAGAAGTAATATAACCAATACGGCAAAAGCAGATATCAAGGTACCTTTTGCTGTACCGGTAGCAATATCCATTACATTTTTTGATGCCGTTGCAAAACGAACCTGAACCAGTGACATAGTCACGCTGATTAAGGTAAGAAGAAGTATTACCGGAAGGCTTCTTTTTCCGTTTTTGTAAATCCAATTCCAAATTTCTTTATTCTTCACAGTTTTCTCTCTTTTCAAATAGTTTTTATTATTTTATCATATTTACTTAATACTTTCAACCAGCTCTGTTAGCTCCTCAAAGGTTAAAAGTCTGTTTACTGCATCAAGCAGCATATTTGCCGAAAGCTTGGAGGGAAGCCCTAAGCTAAGTGCAAGCTTTTGTCTGAGCGTGAAGCTGTCAGCGCCTCCGGAAAGTCCTAAATTATAAAAGTCAACCTTATTTATTTGCCTTTTAGACCTTGGTGTTTCTTTTTGACCGTTTATTGTGCAGCCACATTCCTTTAAAGCAGTAATTATTATATCCTCGCTGATTCCTTCAACTCCTAAAAGTCCTTCCTTTCCGGAAATTCTTTTTCTTTTTTCTTTTCCGCATATTTCGGGGATGTACGCGTGCTTTACCTTTTCTTCCGGAGCTAACTGCTTTACAAAATTTCTTATTTTGATTCCTGCACTGTCTGAGTCGGTTAAAATAACGATGCCTGTTTTTTCTGCAAAGGTTTTAATGGACTGTTGCATTTTTTTGTTGTTAAAAACAGAAAAACCGCCTGTCACAAAAATAAGGCTGTCTATAAATCCCGACAGCTTAATTTTATCATAGACACCCTCTACTATAATTGTTTCATTAATTGAATACATATTACGCTCCAAAATTTTTATCTATAATAAATTTATCACTTTTAAGGGCGGTTGTCAATAAAAGTTTACATTTTGTTCATACACTTTCGCTAAAATAGTATTATAATATAATCAGGATAAATAGGAGTTGATACATATGGATGAAAAAAATTATGAACTAAATAATAAGCAGGAGGATAAAGAGCCTGTTTCAGAACCGATTGAAGCTGTTAATGAAGAGCAGAGTTATGGTTTCGGTCAGCAGCCGCAAGCTTTTGATGATTCTGAGGAAAACAATACTGCTCTTGAGGAAAAATCTGAATTTGAGCGTGAGCTTGAAAATTATCTTCCTACGGAACAGAATACCGATAAAATAAAAAAGCCCTTGCCGCAATGGGTGTGGTCTGTAGCTGCATCAGCCGCTACCTGTATTATTCTTTTTGCGATATATTCGGCTTTTGTTGTCCCACGCCTTAAACCGGCAGCGGTGATATCATATGTTGAAAGGCCTGCGGCAAAGCAAGAGATTAGTGAGGAAGCTTTAAGCATAAGTAGCATAAATTCTGCTGTTTCGCCAAGTATTGTTTCTGTCGAGACAAAAGCATCATACAGAAACTTCTTCGGACTCTCGTCCTCAACCAATACAGGCTCAGGTGTTGTATTAACAAGTGACGGATATATTCTTACCAGCAGCTCGCTCGTAGGAAACAACGGAGAAACGTCAATAATTCTTCCTGATAAGAGTAAGTATGAAGCAGAGCTTGTAGGTTCTGATGAAAACAAGGACATAGCAATACTTAAAATTGACGCACAAAACCTGACGGCTGTAACTCTTGGTAATTCTGATGAAGTAAAAGCAGGGGATACTGCTATAGTTATCGGTAATGTACTTGGTGGAAATTTGGGGACATCAATCACTAAGGGCATAATTTGCGGAGTAAACAGCGGTGTTACCTTGCAGAACGGCGGAACAATTAATCTTTTGCAGACTGATGCAATTACTAATTCAAACAATGCAGGCGGCTGTCTGTTAAATAGTGAAGGTCAGCTTGTGGGTATGATAACCTATGCAATCTCTGCAAATGTTGAAAATATCAGCTTTGCTATTCCGTCAAATGATATTAAGAATGTTTCGCAGTCGCTAATAAACACAGGCTCTGCACCCGAAGCTTTGATGATAGGAATATCGGGAAGTGATTCAGAGCATGGAATTTTAGTCGAAACTGTGCTTGAAGGCAGTGCTGCCGAAAAAGCCGGAGTTAAAACAAATGACCTTATTTTAAAGGCTGATGACAAAACAGTCAAATCAATTTCTGAGCTTAATAAAATTCGTGACTCACATATAAAGGGTGATATAATAAAGCTTACCGTTTACAGAGACGGAGAAATTTTGGAAATCAATGTAACACTATAATCAAAATGACCGCTAAATGAGCGGTCATTTTGATTGCAGCACAGTTTGCTGCGACGAAAGTGGTACACCCGACTGGATTCGAACCAGCGGCACATAGCGTCGGAGGCTATTGCTCTATCCAACTGAGCTACGGGTGCATTTATTCATAACATTCCCATTATAACAAATAAAAACAATAATGTCAAATATAATAATTCACTTTTTGGGGCATATGTAAAATAAATGTATCATAAATGAAACACAAAGAATGTTGAATTTTGTAGATTTTATTATATAATAGGAATATAATGGCTGAAGTAGCCGAAAATGCAAAACGAAAGGACGGAAGAAAAAATGGAATTACTTGCTCCTGCAGGGTCATTTAAAGCACTGTGTGCAGCGGTACAAAGCGGTGCGGATGCGGTTTATATTGGCGGCAGCAGCTTTTCTGCAAGACGGAGTGCAGTTAATTTTTCGTCCGATGAAATTAAAGAAGCAGTAAAATACTGTCATTTAAGAAATGTAAAGCTCCACGTGGCAGCAAATATTCTTGTAAAGGAACAGGAAACCGAAAGCTTTCTTAAATATATAAGCGAGCTTAATTCTGCCGGTGTTGATGCTGTGATAATCCAGGATATAGGAATGGCATCGGTTGTACGCAAGCTTTATCCCGACCTTCCAATTCATGCAAGCACGCAGATGACTGTAACAAATATTAAGGGTGCAAGACTTCTTGCCGATATGGGCTTTTCGAGGATAGTTCTTGCAAGAGAATTATCATATTCGGCGATAAAAAGCATATGTGATGCGGTGGATGTTGAAACGGAGGTGTTTGCTCATGGTGCAATTTGTATGAGCTATTCCGGTCAATGCCTTATGAGTAGCATAATAGGGGGTAGGAGCGGTAACAGGGGAATGTGTGCCCAGCCTTGCCGGCTCCCGTATAAAATAGATGAAAAAAGCGGATATTTGTTAAGTCCTAAAGACCTTTCTATGGTGGACAGACTAAAGATGCTTAAAGAAATAGGAGTTACTTCTTTAAAAATTGAAGGTCGCTTGAAAAGAAGTGAATATGTTGCGGCAGTTAGCGGAATATACAGAAAGTATATTGATAATCCGGTAAAGGTGACACCTTGTGATATGAAAACTCTTTCTGATGCTTTCAGCAGAAGTGGTTTTACCTGCGGATATTTTGACGATAAGCCGGGAAAACATATGATGTGTTACGATAATCCTGCAAACTCTGCTGAAAATGTGTTTTCTGATGATGTAGTAAGAAGATGTAAAGATGGTGCGAATTACAAAAAAACAGAGCTTTTTATGTCGGCTGAGCTTAAAAAGGATATGCCGCTTAGGGTGTCAGTATGGGATGAGGAAGGAAATTTTGCTACAGCTTTAGGGGAAGTTCCCGCTGAAATTGCAGTTAACAAACCGCTTGATTACGACAGACTGAAAAAACAGCTTATAAAAACCGGAGATACACCTTTTTATATAGAGAATGTGGAAATTGATATTGGTGAAGGAATTATAATTCCGGTTTCAGAGGTAAACAGCATAAGGAGAAAGGCTATAGAAGAAATTTCAAAGCAAAAATGTGCTGTGCCAAAAAGGCGAAGTAACTTGTATAGCCCTGAGAAAATAAACGAATTAAAAGCTTATACACCTATTCTGGCAGCACAGGTTACTACCTACGAGCAGGCAAAGGAATGTATAAAAAATGGAATAACTGAAATATATGCAGACACTCCTTTGGCAAACAGGCTTGTAAAGGAATTTGATAATGTAAAAGTAATTGCAAAGCTGCCTCCGGTTATGCGTGACGACAGAAGATACGAAAAGCCTGATACAAATGCAGTTTTGATTTCTAATATCGGACAGCTTGATAGCTCTTTGGAGTGCTATGGAGATTTCAGATTAAATATATTTAACAGCGAAAGTGTAAAATTTTATAATAACCTTGAAAGAATAACTATTTCTCCCGAGCTTAATTTGAAAGAGTTAAAAGAAGCTGCTGCAGGATGTGAAATTATTGGCTATGGCAGACTTCCGCTTATGCTTATGGAAAATTGTCCTTTAAGGGCACTTGGGAAGTGTCAGAAATTTTCTATGCAGCACAGCCTTACAGACAGAAAAAATGAGAAATTCCCGCTGAAATGTAATGAAGGCTGCACTATAGAGCTTTTAAATTCAAAGCCTATTTATATGGCGGACAAGCTTGAAAATATTAAAAAATTGCAAATTCGTGCCATAAGATTGATATTTACTGTTGAAAAATCTGCAGAATGTGGTAAAATAATAGAAGAATATAAAATGGCATTAGAGGGAAAAGATGTTCACACACCTATAGAAAACACTTATACAAGAGGTCATTTTTTCCGTGGTGTAGAGTAATTTTTGCGAAAAAGTATATAATAAAGGTAAATTTATGGAAAAGCTTATTTTAGCATCGGGTTCACCGAGAAGAAAAGAAATTTTAAATAATATAGGTCTTGAGTTTGAGGTGCAGGTTTCAGATGTTGATGAAAGCATTATTAAGGCAGACAAGCTACCGGTAGGAGTTTATGTTCAGGAGCTTGCACTTTTAAAAGCCTCTGCATGTCAAAAGCATTGCAGAAATAACAGCCTTATAATTTCAGCTGATACAGTTGTTTACTCAGACGGAAAAATCCTCGGTAAGCCAAAAGACGCTGATGATGCATTTAAGATGCTCAAAGCTCTTTCCGGAAAAGGTCACAGTGTTTTTACCGGAATTTGTGTTATGCGTACTAAGGATGCATATAGCTGCTGTGCTTCGGTTGAGACGAAGGTGTTTTTCAAGGAGCTTTCTGACAAGCAGATTGATAGCTATATAAAAAGCGGTGAAAGTATGGATAAAGCCGGGGGATATGGTATTCAGGGACTTGGTTCACTTCTTGTAGAAAGAATTGAAGGCGACTATTTTAATGTCGTAGGACTTCCTGTCGCAAGGCTTTCAGAAATTTTAGAAAAAGAATTTGATTTTGATGTGTTAAAAGGAGAATAGGAATGAGATTCAGGGCATTTGATTTTGGCAGTGACGTTTGTATTGATTTAGGGACTGCCAATACATTAGTGCATATAAAAGGAAAAGGGATTGTTATACGTGAGCCGTCTGTGGTGGCTATTGATAAATATAGTCAAAAGGTTCTTGCAATCGGGAACGATGCAGATGAAATGCTTGGAAGAACACCTGAGAATATTGTTGCAATTAAACCTGTTCGTGATGGCGTAATAGCCGATTTTGAAATTACAGAAGCAATGATGAAAAGACTTATGTCTCTTGCTCTTGGAAAAATGGGCGGAATATTTAAGCCAAAGGTAACAGTATGTGTTCCGTCAGGAATTACTAATGTAGAAAAAAGGGCAGTGATTCAGGCACTTACACTTGCCGGTGCGAAATCTGTTACATTAATTGAAGAGCCTATGGCTGCAGCTTTAGGTGCGGGAATTGATGTTTTAAAGCCGACCGGCAATATGATTGTTGATATCGGAGGCGGAACGTGCGAGGTGGCTGTTGTAGCACTTGGAGGAGTAGTTGCTTCGCGTTCTATGCGGAGTGCAGGCTGTGCCTTTGACAATGCAATTATTAATTACGTTAAAAGAAAGTATAACCTGACAATCGGTGATAAAACTGCAGAAGAAATCAAGCTTGAGCTTGGTTCTGCCCAGCCATATGCTGATGAAGGCTTTTACGAGGTTCGTGGACGCGATGTTGTGACAGGGCTTCCTAAAAATGTTCAGATATCTGCAGCGGAGGTTCGTGAAGCAATGGCGGAAAACATCTATGCAATAATTGAAGAAATACGTGATACGCTTGAAATAACACCGGCAGAGCTTACTGCAGATATTCTGCAAAACGGAATTACAATAACCGGCGGTGGTGCGTTAATACGAAATATTGATAAAGCAATTGAAGCTGCAATCGGCGTTCCTGTGCGTATTGCAGACGAACCGCTTGACTGTGTTGTTCTTGGAACGGGTATGGCTATCGAAAACGGTGACATTCTGCTGCGTTCCTCAATGGCAAGAAGATAAAAGATAGGAAAGGGTTAATTGGAATGCCTTTTTTAAGAAAAAAAATAATTAGAATACTGATTTCGGTAGTATCAATAACAATAGCCTTGTCGCTGCTCGCTTATTTCGGAGATAATCCTTTGCAAAGAGCATTAAATACTGTTATGTCGCCTATTTTTAATGCAGCATATACGGTAATAACACCTGTTCGTAAATTTACGGGATATGTTTTTGAGGCAGGCAGCTATGAAAAGGAAATTGAAACATTAAAAACACAACTGAATACTCTACGCATTGAGAACAAAAGCAGAGATGACTATATAAAGGAAAATCGTCGGTTAAAGGAGCTTTTAGACCTTAAAGACGGCACTATGGCGGCGTATAAAACTGTGACGGCAAGAGTTGTTTCTTATGAACCGAACAGCTGGTATGATACTGTGATGCTTAATAAAGGTACCGGTTCGGGTATTGAGGTAGATGATATTGTAATAACCGGACTTGGTGTAGTCGGGAGAGTAACTGCTGTCGGGAAAAACTGGGCAGAGGTATC
>JAZNIV010000045.1:0-7458 GCA_045577675.1 Clostridia bacterium | reverse complement strand
CTTGTATTACAGGCTGAGAGGAAGGTGCGACCTTCGACCGAGAACCTGATTTGGATAATGCCAACGTAGGGATGCCTGATACATAGCATCGGGAGGAACAAAGAACTTTTAGGAAGTTACCAAATCGGTAGCTTCCTTTTTTGTTTGGCAAGGTTTGTTATTAAGTTAATAAACAGCCGATAAATTACGGCGGAAAGAGGTAAAAAATGTTAGGAAATTGTTTGGAAAATGTAAGGAGAAACACACCGCTTGTGCATAGTATCACAAATTATGTTACAGTTAATGATGTGGCAAATGCATTGCTTGCTTGCGGGGGCAGCCCGATTATGTCGGACGAACCGGAGGATGTTTTGGATATTACATCTATCTGTGGGGGACTTAATATCAATATCGGTACTCTCAATCAAAGAAGTATTGAGTCCATGTTTGTTGCAGGGGAAAAAGCCAATGAGCTTGGCCATATCGTTTTGCTTGATCCTGTGGGAGCCGGTGCAAGCAAGCTTCGCACGGACACAGCAATCAAGCTTATGAACACTATTAAATTTGATGTTATCCGTGGAAATGCTTCAGAAATCAAGACTTTAGCACTTGGATGCGGGACAACAAAGGGCGTGGATACGGATGCTGCCGACACAGTAACAGAAGATAATCTTGAAGATATGGTTGCTTTTGCAAAGAGCTTTTCAGAAAAAACAAAGGCGGTTATAGCAATTACCGGAGCTATTGACCTTGTTGCAGACAGCGAAAAATGCTATGTTATTCGTAACGGCAGACCGGAAATGAGCAGGATTACAGGTACAGGGTGTCAGCTTTCAGGGATTGCAACAGCCTATGCTGTAGCAAATCCCGATGATAAAACAAAAGCAGTTGCAGCAGCGGTTTGTGTGATGGGACTTGCAGGCGAAATCGGTTATTCAAAGCTATTGCCGGGTGAAGGTAATTCTACTTTGCGAAACCATATCATAGATGCTATTTATAATATGGATGCAGTGGCTTTGAATAAAGGAGCAAAATATGAAGTGCGATAAAAAGGATTTAATTTTATATGCTGTCACTGACCGTACATGGCTTGGGAATATGACTCTTTATGAGCAGGTGGAAGAAGCTCTCAAAGGCGGAGCAACCTTTATTCAACTGCGTGAAAAGGAATTAGACGAGGAAGCATTTCTTAAGGAAGCTTTTGAAATTAAAGAGCTTTGCAGAAAATACAATGTGCCGTTTGTTATCAATGACAATGTGGATATTGCTGTAAAGGCAAAGGCAGATGGAATACACATAGGTCAAAAAGATATGGAAGCAGGTTATGTGCGGTCTATTATCGGAGAAGATAAAATTCTCGGTGTATCTGCACAAACAGTTGAGCAAGCCTTACTTGCTGAAAAAATGGGAGCTGATTATTTAGGTGTGGGTGCTGTATTTACTACAGGCTCAAAGGCAGATGCAGACGATGTACGTATTGAGACGCTTAAAGCAATATGTGAAGCTGTGAATATTCCTGTTGTTGCTATCGGCGGAATCGGAGCAGGTAATATTTTAGAGTTGACCGGAAGCGGAATTTGCGGTGTTGCGGTTATTAGCGCAATTTTTGCTTCAGACAATATCGGGAAAGCTACAGCAGAATTAAAAAAACTGGCAAAGCGGGTGGTATCTAATGATTAAAGGTGCAATATTTGACCTGGATGGAACTTTGCTTGACTCAATGTTTATATGGGACACAATCGGCGAAGATTACCTTCGTTCGCTTGGAAAAGAACCAAAGGAGAATCTTGCAGAAGCTTTTAAGACCTTTACACTCACGCAAGCTGCTGAATATTATCGTAATAATTATGGTATTAAGCTGTCAACACAAGAAATCGTCGAAGGTATAAACAATATGGTGGCAGAAATATATCGGACAAAAGTAGCTCTTAAAGCTGGTGTAAGTGATTTTTTGAAAAGACTACAGAGTGCAAATGTAAAAATGTGTATTGCAACTGTAACAGACAGACTCATTGTAGAAGATGTCTTGAAACGTTTGAAAATCTATGAGTATTTTTCTGAAATATTTACATGTAGCGAGGTTGGGTATAATAAAGAAACGCCTGAGATTTACAGAGAAGCCCTAAAATATCTTGGAACCCCAAAAACAGAAACAGTAGTTTTTGAAGATGCACTACACGCAATAAAAGCTGCTAAAGAAGATGGGTTTAAGGTTGCAGCAGTTTATGATGCACACGAGCCAGGACAAAAGGAAATGAAAGAAACTTCAGATTATTATATAACAGAGTTTGGAAGCTTTTGTTTTGAGACGAAAATGAAAACAACGCTCACAATTGCAGGCAGTGATTCGAGTGGTGGCGCAGGTATTCAGGCAGATATTAAAACAATAACAATGAACGGTGTTTATGCAATGAGTGCAATTACGGCACTGACTGCTCAAAATACGCTTGGTGTGAGAGCAATTCTGGATTTGCCGCCTGAGTTTCTAAAAGACCAACTTGATGCAGTATTTGAAGACATATTTCCGGATAGTGTAAAAATCGGAATGGTATCATCAAGCAAGCTGATAGATGTAATTGCAAACAGATTAAAATTTTATAATGCCAAAAACATTGTTGTAGATCCTGTAATGGTAGCGACTAGTGGTTCTGCACTTATAAAAACTGATGCGATAAAAACGTTGATTTCAGAGCTTCTACCTATTGCCACTCTTGTAACTCCCAACATTCCTGAAGCAGAAGTTTTATCGGGTATGAAAATTGAAGGTAAGGAAGATATGATAAAAGCAGCCAAGCATATCGGAGAAAACTATGGTTGCAGTGTCCTGTTAAAAGGCGGTCATAACATCAATGATGCAAATGACCTTTTGTATGAAAATGGTAGGCTTGTATGGTTTGATGGTAAAAGAATTGACAATCCAAATACGCACGGAACAGGATGCACGCTATCCTCTGCCATTGCATCAAATCTTGCAAAAGGACTTAGCCTTGTGGAGTCCGTAAAGAAAGCAAAAAAGTACATATCTGATGCACTTGCTGAAGGTCTTGATTTAGGAAAAGGCGCAGGCCCGATGAAGCATAATTTTATATTAAACGATGTCCTCTAAACCATTCGGTTTTCTATGATAAAGAGTCATTGACAAAATAGCTATAATTATGATACAATCAGTAAAACAAAATTGATTTAAGGAGACTTGCATTATGAAGACATCAATAGAAATCGGTACTGTTTCGTCTATGGTAGGAGAGGAAAGGGCAATTGAATATGTTGCGAAGGCAGGCTTTGATGCATGGGATTTTTCCATGTTTTCGATGTGCAAGTATGACATGGGAAAGGGAAGACTTATGGAAAATAGCCATCCGCTTGCGGGGAATGACTATCTTGCCTTTGCGAGAAGGTTAAAAAGAATCGGACTTGACAATGGAATTGTCTGCAATCAGTCGCACGCTCCCTTCCCAGTACATATTAAAGAAATCCGCTCTCATCTTAAAAGAGCGATTGAGTGTACTGCCGAAGCCGGCGGAGAAATATGCGTAATTCATCCGGATAATAACAAGACTCCTGAGGAAAATGCCGAGATGTATCTGGAGCTTTTGCCATTTGCGAAAGGCTGCGGCGTCAAGCTTGCCACGGAAAATATGTGGAACTGGGATGGAGAAAAAGACCAGGCCGCTTTTGCCGCATGCTCCAATCCTGATAGCTTTTGTAGGCACGTGGATGTGGTCGGGGATGAATATATGGTTGCTTGTCTTGACATCGGACACGCAGAGATGCGTGGATTGAATACGTCAGCTGTTGAAATGATATATGCTTTGGGCGATAGACTTCAGGCGCTTCATATTCATGATAATGACAAATGGCAGGATTCGCACCAGATTCCATTTTCAATGAATATTGATTTTGCCGAAATTGTTGATGCACTAAAGAAAATAAATTATAAAGGATATTTAACTCTTGAAGCGGGCACGCATCTGGGAGTGAATTATACAAAGGAGAATATATTTGAGGGCGTGGTAGAACAGGCGAAAGCGGTAAGACGTATGGCTGATATGTTCTAAAAAAGAGTCACTTTAAGCTGATGCTTAAAAAACGGCACCCTTGCGGTTCATATTTCTCGCAAAAGGGGACATACTATCACCGAGGTGATTAATGTATGGATGACAAGAAAAAGAAAGAATCAGAAAAAACAGCAACAGATAACAAGTGGGTTACAACGGGACAGGCTCGTCCTATTGATGAGTCAGACCGACGTGACGGCCCGGGCGGCGAGGATGCAAGATAAGCTGCATCCTGCTTACATAAAACCGATATTATATGAATTATAAATAAAAAATATGGGAATAATTATTGTATCAAAGCTGAAAGGAAGGAAAACGGCATGGTAGAAAATGATACAATAAAGCTTCTCAGGGAATGTGATGCGGGCGTAAAAATGGGCGTTTCATCAATAGAAGATGTGCTGAAATATGTAAAAGATGATGAACTAAAGAAACGTCTTAGTGACTGTAAGGCTGAGCATGACGAGCTTGACGTGGAAATTCAGGAGCTTCTGAATAAATATGATGACATCGGCAAAGAACCGGCGGCGATTGCAAAGGGAATGAGCTGGATGAAGACGAATATGAAGCTTGCCATGGAGGAGTCGGACCGGACGATTGCAGACCTGATGACCGACGGGTGTAATATGGGAGTGAAATCTCTTAACAAGTACCTTAATCAGTACGAGGCGGCGGACGAAGTATCAAAGGACATCGCAAAGCGGCTTATTAACCTCGAGGAAAAGCTGGCAATCGACATACGAAAATTTTTATAATAGGTTAGTAAAAAAGCTCATTGCATGAAAAGCAATGAGCTTTTTTACTAAAAACAATTCTCACACTTGCAAAACAGTCAGAAATAATATATAATACAAATATGAAGAAGTATGTTATTGTTTTAATTGCAGGAATATTAATATTGTTGGGATGTGTGGAATGTCCGCTATACAACGTTGTAGGAATTCCATGCCCCGCTTGCGGGATAACACGTGCGTGGAGGCTTATGCTGTCAGGCAAGATAGTGGCAGCTTTTCGTATGCATCCGCTTTTTTTGCTGCCGGCGGTGCTGCTTTTTCGGGCGTGCCGAAAGAAATGGGTACTTATTACAATTGCGGCGATATTTCTGGCGGTATATATAATAAGGATGATTTTTATGTTTCCTGCGGTTGAACCCATGAATATAAACTATGACAGTGTGATAGGAGAATTTTTCAGATGAGTATAAACGCAAAGCAACAGATAAAATGCCCTGCCTGTGGTCAGCTTGAGGAAATGACGGTGTGGCAGTCGATAACGGCAAAGGACAGTCCGGATTTAAAGGACGACCTGCTAAAGGGAAAAATCAACATTTTCAGGTGCCCGTCGTGCGGACAGACAGCGCTTGTGCCTGTGCCTGTTCTTTATACCGATACAGACCATAGCCTTGTGATTTCATTTTCGCCTTGCTCTGATGCTGAGGAAAAAAAGCGGATATTTGAGGAAATCTGTACTGCGTCAAAGGAATCGGGAGAGCTTGAAGAGCTTGAGGGCAACAATCTCCGTTTTGTTTCTGCCTACAACGACTTTCTTGAAAAGCTGCTGATTTTTGATAACGGACTGCACGATAAGGTTATCGAGGTTTTAAAGCTTTTTGTGCTGATGCAGGACAGAGAAAAGATGGACAGACGTGTTTGCATCTTCGGGAAAAAGGAAGGCGACAGCATTGAATTTATGGTGCAGGACAAAAAGGAGCAGCAGGTTTATACCTCGCGTGTGCCTATGGAGACATATAACACTGTTTATGAAGAGCTTGGTAAAAGCGGCGTTAAATACAAGAGCTTCGGTTGGGAGCTTGTTGACAGAGAATATGCCGCAAGGCTTTTAAGGGGAACCAACAATACATTATAATAGGAAGAAACTCTGGTTTTTTGGGGAATGTAAAAATAGTCTGGAACGAAAAAAGGCGACAACATAGAACTTTTACGAGCATGACTTTTAATTAAATAAGGTAGAGAAATCTCAAAAAACAGAGATTTCTCTATTTTTATGCCTTTTTGCTATGAATAAAACGAGCCACTCGGCGTACACGCGTACGCCGTCGGGTACCCCAAGGCAAAGCCTTGGCTCGTTTTATCCATTCCAAACAATTTTTCCTATCCCCAACAAAAAAGAACTGTATTTTTTTACAGCCTCTTTTTTGTTTAGAATACGATTTATCAACTTTTCATAAAAAAAGACAAAAAAAGAGGCAGTCATAAAAACAAAATGCCTAATTTAAACAAAAAACTTGACATTTAGCAAACAAAATAGTAAAATATATAGTGTATGGTTGTTTCATAGCTGAAAAAGTCAGGAATGTTGTGGCAATATTACAAAATTAATGTAAAATTACATAATTATTCTTGTTTAACACCAATTTTACAGTTATATTACAACTGCAAAAATTGCATTGACACGCCGCAAAAACAGTGGTACAATCAATGCATAGTCAGGGTGGCTATTAGCCTTTCCTGACGCCGGAAAATTCCGATGTGAAAAGAAAGGGTGCACTCGGAATACAGAAGACACCCTTTCAAAATAGAAAAAAGGGAGGATTTGAAATTATGAAGAATTTCAAAAAAGTAATTTCCGCTGTAGTTGCTTTAGCTCTTTCAGCTAGCACATTTGTAAGCGCTTCAAACTTTACAGATGTTGCTGATACAGCTTCTTATGCTGAAGCAATCGATGTACTTTCTGCTTTAGGAATCGTTAACGGTTACGCAGAAGAAGACGGTACATTCACATTCAAGCCGGAAGGAACAATCACAAGAGCAGAAGCTGCAACAATGATCGTTGGCGCTCTGAACATGACAGAAGACGCAAAGGCTTCAGCTGGTACATCAAAATTTGCTGATGTAAACTCACAGGCTTCATGGGCTGCAGGCTACGTTAACGTAGGTGTTGCTCAGGGCTTCATCTCAGGTATGGATGATACAACATTCGCACCTCAGGAAAACGTTACATACGCTCAGATGTGTGTAATGCTCACATCAATCGCTGGTTACGGCGAGTATGCTGCTAAGAACGGCGGCTACCCAACAGGTTACACATCAATGGCTGCTACAACAGGCATCAACAAGGGTGTTGCAGTATCAAATGACACAGCTTTGACAAGAGGTCAGGTTGCTCAGATGATTTGGAACACACTTCAGGCTCCAATGCTTGGTGTTTATGAGTACAGCTTCCAGGGTAACACATATACACAGCTTGACGGTAAGTCAGGCAGAGACTTTAAGACTCTCCTTTCAGACAAGTTCGACGGTTATGTAGTAACTGCTGAAATTCTTGGAACAGCTAAGTCTTCAGGAACAATCGAAAATGGCGAAGCTTTAATCGATGTTTCTAAGGCTGACTGGTGGGATGATGAAGTAGTTCCTTGCGGAGTTACTGCACATACAAACCACAACGAAACAGTTATCTTAGA
>JAZNIV010000044.1:0-2371 GCA_045577675.1 Clostridia bacterium | reverse complement strand
AGGCGGAGTGAAGGTGAAGGGTACAAAATTAAGGAGCATTTACGGGCTTCGTTCAACCAATGTGCAGATTACCGCCGGCAAGGATAACGTCGCTTTTGATGTTACAGGCTACGGTCACGGAGTCGGAATGAGCCAATACGGCGCAAATTACCTTGCACAAAATGGGAAGGATTATAAAGAAATTTTGAAAACCTACTATACTGGAGTAGAGATTTTAAATAAAAACGAATAACCCCGTTCCGTTTCGGACGGGGTTTTATGTGATATAAAATTTTAGTTTTGTCTTTACCATTTACTTTAGTCTTTCAATTGTTTTATTAAGCCTTGCAATTTCTTTTTTTGCGTCCAGAACCTCCTGACGTGTCATATCAAGCATTATCTTCAGCTTTTCAAGCTCATTTGGCTGCGGCAGGGTATAGTCTGCCGGCTCTGTAAAAATATCCGGTGCACCTAAAAGAGTTATATCCTTTTCGCCGGTATAACCGTAATAATAATTAAAGCTTTCACCCTGTTGTGCAGTAAAAATTGAAACCGGAGCACCCGTATTCATAAACCGCATAGGCTCGCTCCAGGTCACCCCTCCGTTAAAGGTGGTGATATATCTGATAAAGCTGCCGCTTTTCCACATTATAAAAATCTTGCCGTTACCTTTTACACAAACCGGCATTTCCATTCTGCTGTCGTAAAGAATTTCTTCATTATTAACAAACAGCCGTGACTGTCTTGTATACAATAAAAACTCCTTTCCGCCAAATGCTGCAAGGTTAGGACAATGTGCGTCGGGGTATATTCTATTAAAGCCTGACGGCTTTTCATCTGCCAAAAGCACGTATCCAAGCTCGCCTGCAGTGTTTGTGTAGTACACCTTGTTATCATAAACATAAAAATGCGGAGCCTCGAGAGTATCAACAGTAGATGGCTTTGCGTGGTCACCTAAAATGCAGTGTATCAGCATATTTTCGCCGTTATAAAGAGCTGAATATAAAAGGTTAAGTCTGCCGCCTACGTTATAAAGCTGCATATCCGAGACAAAAATGTCATCAGGAAGCGATGTCAGAACATACTTTTTCCAGATTCCGTCCCTTCTTACAGCGTATATAAGCTTGTTTTCTCCGTCAACGCAGATTAAATGCACAGCTCCGTTTTTATCTGCGTATACAGAAAATCCGTCTTTTCCTCCCAAAAGAACAGTTACTCTGTCCTGCCAGATTCCCGATACGTTTCGGCTACGCATACATATTCCCTCGTATGGTCGGTAAAAATAATGCTCAGGAACGCCTCCCGGCATTATCAGAAAATTTGTCATTATAATTCCCCCTCTGAAAATTATATGTTTTTATTTTTTTATGTATAACAATAAAATTTACGGTAATAATATAAATAACCTCACAAAATACATTACCCCCTGAAATGAGCTGAGAAAATTCACATTTTCGACGGCTCATTTTTCTTTTTAAAGTAAAATTATAGAAAAATTAGCAAATTAAAGGGTGTTTTTTTTAATATTTGCTTGATATTGGAGGCTAAAGGTTGTATAATATAATAGTATATTTATGATTTGATGACGGAGGATAAGTTTTATGGATAATAAAAAGCTTGCTGAGCTTTTGTTTTCGCACATATCGAAGACACCGCAGGATTATGAAAAGGAATACCCAAAACGAAATCTTAAAGAGGGAGCAAAGGTGACTCGTTTTGCACCAAGCCCTACAGGATTTTTGCATATTGGCGGACTTTTTGCGGCTTTTGTTTCAGAGAGGGCTGCAAGAAAAACAGACGGAATATTCTTCTTGCGAATAGAAGATACAGATAAAAAACGTGAAGTTGAAAACGGTGTAACCGGAATTGTTCAGGGACTTCAGAATTTTGGTATTAAGATTGACGAGGGAATGCTTACCGAAACTGACAGCATCGGCTCGTACGGACCTTACACACAAAGCCAGAGAAAGGAAATCTATCAGACCTATGCAAAGTCATTGGTGGAAAGAGGACTTGCATATCCGTGCTTCTGCACAGCGGAGGAGCTTGACGAAATAAGAAAAAACCAGGAAGCAAATAAAGAAAATCCGGGCTATTACGGAAAGTTTGCAAAATGCCGTGATTTATCCTATGAGGAGATTGAAGAAAAGCTAAAAGCAGGTATCCCTTATGTTTTAAGACTTAAATCACCGGGCAGTGAGGATAAGCGTATTAAGTTCAATGACCTGATTAAAGGCGAAATTGAAATGCCGGAAAATGTTCAGGATATTGTTATTCTGAAAACCGACGGAATACCGACATATCATTTTGCACACGCGATTGATGACCATTTAATGGGAACAACCGATGTAATCCGCGGAGATGAATGGATTTCATCAGCTCCTGTGCATCT
>JAZNIV010000043.1:0-13411 GCA_045577675.1 Clostridia bacterium | reverse complement strand
CCATAGTCAAGTAAGTAGACACAAAAAAGCACAATTTTGGTGGTGGAAGCAGATTACTTAGTCTGCTTCCAATATAAATCCTCTGCTTCATTTGGAGTAAGCATATTAAGTGTGCCATGTGGTCGTTTTGTGTTGTAGTATCCTTCAATATATTCAAAGACAGATAACTGAAGCTCCGTCAATGAATGATAACACTTACGGTTTGTTTCCTCTTTTTTGAGGTACTTGAAAAAACATTCACAGCAAGCATTGTCAAAAGGATAACCTTTCTTAGAAAAAGACTGCACAACATTAAGAGAATCAAGAAGCTGCCTGAATGTGAAAGCAGTATACTGTGAGCCTCTATCAGAATGAAACATAAGTCCGTACGGTGCATTTCGTTTTTCATAAGCCTTTTTAAAAGCAGTAATAACCAATTCAACATTGGCTTTTGAGGATATATGCCATGAAATTACTTTCCGTGAGTATAAATCCATTACAATACATAAATAGTACCATATTCCTCCGGCTTTAATATAAGTAATGTCACTAACCCATACAAGATTGGGAGCTTTCTGATTAAAATTTTGCTGCAAATGATTGCAACAAGCTTCGGAATCAGAAGGTTTAGTGTGAAGAGCAGGTTTATCCGTAGACATTTTCGGTAGTTGTAATTGTTTCATCAAGCGGTACACTCGTCCGACACTGATGTTTATGCCATAATCACGCTGAAGAACGTAGGTAATTTTGTAAGCACCGAGTCGTTTGTTGTAATCAGCATAGATGTGGAGAATTAAAGAAGCAATATGTTGATTTTCTTTAACACGAGGAGCGGGTTCGGCAGAGAAATGTTTGTAATAGGAGCTTCTGTTTACTCTGAGAACCTTGCACAAAGTCTTAATGCTATGCTGAAAACGGAGCTTATGTACAGCGTCTAATCTTTGTTTGAGTGTGGCGTGAATATGGCAATCGCTTTTTTTAGGATTAAGTTTTCCTCTTCTAATTGGGCATTGCGTTTTTGAAGTTCTTTAACCTGCTTGGCGGTAAGGAGTTCACCATTGTCAATTTCAACAGTAGAGTATAGCTTTATCCATTTGCCGAGGGCAGATTGAGATACGCCGTATTCTTTACAGAGTTGGGATTGGGTTTTACCATTTTGGTGTAGGGAAACGAGAGATTTTTTGAAATCCTCGTCATATTTGGTATAATTATTTTTAGCCATGTGTGTTTCCTCCTATTTTTGTGTTTATTTTATTATATCATACTTTGCATTATTGTGTCTACTTTTTTAGTATAGCACCAATACTATTCCGATTTCTCAAATGGACTTATTGATGATACAGCAACAGAAAGATACTCAAAACTTGGTCTTGGTTGGGAATTTACTTTTCCTTATGTTGAAACAAGATATGGGTATGATGACACCTATGAATATCTTCATTTTGGAGAAAAAGGAACTTGGTTAATTGATTTTTCTGAAGGAGGCAGTAATAATCTTGCCGGATATCCACTTAATGATATAATTCTCTCCATAGATAGAACAGTAATGCATGATGGAGAACAGAGCAAATATGTGGTCACAGAAAAGGATGGAACAAAGTATTATTTTGGAACTGACGGAAGATTATTAATAAAACAAGATAGATACGGCACCCAAATTAAGTTTTATTGTGATGTTGATAGTTATGAAAATGTATGGGGAGAGTGGAAAGATTATCCATATATTACAAAGATTGTGGATACTTTAAATAGAGAAGTGGCATTCACTTTTGAATCTTCTGGTAGTGATTACTATATGTATATGACTGTTACAGATCCAAATGATTTGGAAAATCCTCGTATATATACATATCTTATGGATGGGTTGAGTAATTCGAAAATTGGAATTCTTGGTTACAGTGAGTGTTCGGATTTAGAGGGGGATGAATGGATACTAAAAAGTGTTACGGATCCTACGGGACAATCATATAAGTATACTTATGACTATGTGACAACAAAATTCAATTTTCAAAACCGGAATGAAGAGTTTTATGCTGAATACTATAATGATACCGATACAACAGTTGGTAATTCATATGTTAACGATGATAATTTTGAGGAGTTTGTCGGGATACACAATAGATATGCATTACTTAATGGCGCAAGAAAAAATGGTCATAAATCCTATTATTTTTCTTATTCTCCCTTTGTAAAGAATTGTACTCCTAATGGTTCTATGATGTTTTATAAAGCATATGAAAGTTATGAGGAAACAGTGTATGATTATTCAGGGATAGGAAATAAACCAAATCATAAAGTATATAGTTATGATATAAATGAGGTTGGCGAGTATGATGGATATATTGGATACAAGCGAGATGACCGAATTAGTAGTACTTACGATTATGCTGTAAAAGTAACTGACAAAAATGTTGCAACAGGAAAAACTTCATACGATATATATAAATACACATACATTGGAGCAAGTCTTGACAAAACCATTCTTTTAACAAGATTGACTGATTTTGGCACAGATCATAAGGTTGTAATGGATTATGTGTATGATAATGATTTAAAGATAGTTACAAATCAGAGTATTAAAAACTATTCTTCAGAAAATTCATCCTTGTATATGTTAAATTCTCTTGCATACACATATGATGCTGAGGGATTTGCTGATGTTCTTACAGAAACTCCAAATGGAGAAAATGAAAGGATGATAACATATACATATAATAATATATATCATTATCCAACAACAAAAACCTATAAACAAAATTCTACAACAACAATTCGCGAAGAATATGTTTCCACAACAGATAGTAAATCTATTGAATATATTAACCTTTATGAAAATGATGTTTTGAAAAGTAAAATTCAATATAGTCACGATTCGTACGGAAATATTGTTAACGAGAAAAAATATATCAATTTAACAGATTATATTGAAAAGCAGTTTGTTTATCAGAACGGAGCTTTCATTACATCTGAAATAACAAAAGCAGTAAAAGACAACGATAATGCATCAAACGATGTTTCTGTTGTTGCTACATACGATTATTGGGGTAATCCGTTGACAATAACAGATGCTAACGGAAATACTACGAGCTATAGCTATGATGCTGTTGATAGAGTTATTACCCAAACAAATCCTGATGGAAGTAATAAATCATATTACTATAATTATAGTTATAATTATACGAGAGAAACTGATGAGTTAGGGAATATAATAAAAACGTATTATAATGATGATAGAAATATTAATAGAATTAATTACTCTTCTTTAGGTATTGACTATAATTATATGTATTATAATCCTTTTGGGAAAATTGAAACGGAAGTAATATATACTGACAATTTGGATGAAGAAGAAGAAAAACAAACAGAACATAGCAAAACTGTATATACCTATGACACTTACCAAAGACCGATTACAAAAGAGGTTTATGACTGCAGTAATGTTTTAATCTATAAAGAAACTTATTCTTATGAAATAACTGCTTATTATGTGAAAGAAACTACAACAATAATAGGTGGCGAAAACAATCCGTCTGTTGTTACAAGCATTTACTATGATAAATATGGTAACAAAATCAAAACAGAGATTGGCAGCAATGTTGAAACCTATACAACAGACTACGACGGAAATGTTCTGACAATTAAATCTGCAAAGGCTAACAGCGAAAATTCAAGTAATGTTCATACCACAGAATACAACTTTATGGGTAAAGCTGTAAAGGAAACTGACGAGCTTGGCAATAGTACAAGAGCAGAATATGATGGGCTTGGAAGATTGATAAAGTCATACGATGCTAAAGGCTATGCAACCGAATTTACCTATGACAATCTCGGCAGAGTTATTGAACAGAAAACTCCTTTTGAAGAAAAGGACGGAACAGTATATTATTCTGTTAAGAAAGTTTGGTATGATAACAATGGAAATGTTGTCAAAGAGCGAGTTTCTACAAATGCTTCCGGTGAAGCAGAGAGCTATAATGAAGTTATATACACTTATGACAATCGCAATCGCCTTGTGATGACACTGGCTAATGACGGAGAAAAATCCAATTACACTCAAAATTATTATGATGCAACAGGTAATTTGCTTCGTGTATATACAGGACTACACGCTCCGCTAACAATCAATGGTCTTGATGATGTAACAGGTACAGATACAGAATATGCAGTCACAAAATATAGCTATGATAGTTTGGGAAGACTTTTGACAACAACAGATGCGCTCGGACAAGTTGAAACAAATACCTATGATTTAGCAAATGGACTTTTGGAAACCACCACAGACCGAAACGGACAAATATTTAATTTTACTTACAATGGTCTTGGCTCTATTACATCAAAAGCTTTGTCAGATGGAACAAATACTGAAACAACCATTTATGGTGCGACAGGACAGGTTCTTTCAAAACAAAATGAAACCACCGCAATAGGTTATACGTATAATGATAAAGGACAGCTTATATCTGAAAGCAATTCTGCTGCTGGAACAATAAAAACATTTGCTTATGATGCAAATGGAAATCGTACAGGCTTTATGATTACAAGAAATGATGCGGCAGAAATAAGTCAAAACTATACTTATGACCTGCTAAACCGTTTGACAAGTGTTAGCGAAAACGGAACTGTTATTGCTTCATATTCTTATGATGCTAATGACAACAGAACTCAGACAACTGTTACAGACGGTGAAACAACAAACTACGCATATAACATTGCAAATATGCTGACAAGTCAAACCACAGGCGATAAGCTGTCTGAACAGTACACTTATTACCTTAACGGAAATCAAAAGTCAAAAACATCAAACGGAACAACTACATCTTATGAATATGACAAAATGAATCGTCTGATAAGTGAAAATGATACTGACTATTCCTTTGATGATTTTGGTAACAGAATATCAATGACCGATGGAACTGTAACAACTAATTACACTTATGATTTGAACAATCGTCTTTCTGAAAGTAACGAAATCAATGGAGATATAACCACAAACACTAAATTCTTCTATGATAATAACGGCAATCAGATTACAAAGGCTGTTATGGTTAATCAGCCTTATGCAGAGGGTATGTCAGGTGATTATACAATTTCAAATATATCTGATTCATTTATTGCACTTTATGAGTATAACTGCTATAATCAACTTGTAGGAGTTGATACAAATGGTGTTGTTTCAAGCTATGCGTATGCTCCCGATGGTCTCAGACATTCAAAAACTGTTGATGGAAACACAACAACATTTGTATATGATAATGCTAATGTAATTGAAGAAATAACAGCAGACGGCACAAACAAGTATTATAGAGGTGTTGAGATTATAAAGAATGATGATAACCTTTACTATCTCTATAACGGACAAGGTGATGTTTCTTTATTGATTGACAATGATGGAACAACTGTCGCAGATTATGTATTCGATGCATATGGTAATCAATTAGAAGAAAATACCATATACAACCCATTTGGTTATCGTGGAGAATACACCGATGCAGAAAGTGGACTTGTGTATTTACGAGCGAGAATGTATGACCCACTAACAGGAAGATTTATCAATGAAGACCCGGCGAAATCAGGAATAAATTGGTATACATATTGTAACAATAATTCAATTTTATTTATTGATCCGTTTGGACTTGAAGAACAATTAGATGAGTATATACAGCAGAATTATTCAGGAGTAAAAAACATAACTTTAGTTATAAAAAGACCGGTAGCAAATTCAAGAGAAGCTGCAACTATTAAAAATGGAAAATTGGAAAATGGGCATACTTTTATTAGATTAGATGATGGAAACGGAAGTGTTCAATATATTGGATTTGCTGCTGCAAAAAAAGTATGACAAGTATGATTTTGGGATTAGATATTGAGGGTAAATTTAATGATGATAGAAAAGAAGATTGGAATGTTGCTAAGGTTTACACTTTATCTGATGAACAGTACACAGCGATAAGTGATTATATTACAAAGGTGAAAAATCAAAATCCAAAATACAACATAGAAAGTTATAATTGTACGACATTTGCTGTTAATGCTGTAAAAGTAGGTGGTGCGGCGGCTGGTAATTTTATGACTGTCTCTCAGCATAATTGGACATTACCAGATAATATAGAAGAACAACTAAGAAATTATAGTGCACTACCTGATTTGATACATCCTAATCTTGCGGCTTTTGCTGTAAAGAATACGATGGGGAATTTTTATGGATACACCCCTGCTGATGCCGCACAAGATTTAAAAAGTGCTGAAGGAACTGTATTACTCAAATATGACGGGTCAATCAAAACAATAAACAATACATATTTTTATGAGGCGGTAAAAAGATGAAAGGTTTAAAAAAAATAATATTAATTATCATTTGTCTTATTACGACGTATTTTTTGTTAATTTTTTACGAGTTATCTACAACCATAGTAAGAGACACAAAAGATTTTTCTCGGATATATGTTCAGGATGACTTTGATTATAAAATGATGGTTTATCCACCAGAAGAATACTCTGCGTTGCTTCAAATCGATATATCAACAAGAAAAAGAGTGGCATCATACATTAAAGATAATAACTTAAAACTTAAAATGGGTGAGCAAGAATTTGTCAGAAATGAACCTACAATAGATGAATTGATAGATTCTGAATATGGATTTGTGTTTGAAAAAATGGAGGAATAGATATGAGAAAAATAATTTCTATACTATTGCTTGTTTTGATGGTGGCTAATCTCAATGTTTATGCTGCTGACTTAGAATACACAGCATTATATGTTGGAAGTAATAAAGCGTTTGTTAATGATGTAGAACAGCAAATAGACACAGAAAATCCAAATGTCAAGGTGTTTGTTGAAAATGACCGTTCCTATGTTCCTGTAAGATTTATTAGTGAAAACTATGATGGACAGGTTGAATGGGTACAAGAAACACAAACTGTCAATATCAGTTTTGCAGACCGAAAAATATCGCTAACAATAGGTGTGGAGGAAATCATTATAAACGGTGAAAAGAAAGCACTTGATGTTGCACCAATTATAAGAGAAGGACGAACATTTCTTCCGCTCCGTGCTTGTACTGAAGCAATAGGAAAAGAAGTTTTTTACAGCAAAGGTCTTATACTTATAAGCGACATACCCGATATTTTACACGAAACCTGGGATGCAGATATTGTTGATATGCTGATAGAGTATTATTTTGATTAAGGAAGAGTATTATGAAACTGACAATAGTACCAATTGAGGACGCACATCCTATGGTACTATTTTATAAAGATAAAACATCAATAAAATAGAAAAAAAGAAATGATACCAAAAAATGTACGTCCCCATCTGGCTTTGTTGCAGGAACAATTGGGTGGAAACCAGGTGAACAAATTTCTTATTACTCAAAAAATGATCCATTGAATAAAGGTGTTGTTTATTATGATACACTAAAAAACAATCAGCCTGTATTCGTGCCTGCTCACGCATACTCTTTTGCACCAAAACCTAATGAGGAGTACGCACGCATAACAATGCCGTCACCAGAAACTTTGCTCAATGGTTTGATTGGAACAGGAGTGGTCGTTCTTGCTTTATTTGCATTAAAGGGGGCTATTGGATTACTGTTAGCGCCAGCAAGTGGGGGAACAAGTTTAGCTTTGTTTTTTGCGTAAAGGAGAACTGTGATGAAGATATTTAATGATTCAATATATTTTACAATTAGTACAGCACAAGACCTTAGAGAGAACTATGCTATTACAAGGTTATGTATTACGAAAATTTTAGATTTTCTTAAATCCATCACTAATATAGATTTAATGTTTATTTTTAACGATGATAAAGGTCATAAATCTAAAAAAATAACGGAAAAAAGTAAGCAGGAGGTTTTTGACAAATTAGAGTCTGGAAAAATATTTGCCTTTGAAATTATGGAGTATATGAAAAAACAAGATTACTTTTGGAATACGGATGCAAAGGAAAGATTCCCTGGTTTATCCTGTAGTATAGAATTAGGCAACCCAAATAAATGGCGTAGCATAACAAATACCTTTGATGGTCTTGATGTTTCAATTCCAACAGAATTATTTATTAATAATAAGCAATTAGAAAAGTTCTGTGAGTTATTTAAGGAATTGCATTTGATGATGAAAGGTATTAATTCATTAATTTCTCGCGGAACATACCAATCGACCTTACGTATTATGAACGGTGCGCAACTTATACGCACATATTACACAATGAATGAAAAGTGGGATGAATATGTTTGTGGGTACTTTTGGGGAAATGTTTTAACTCAAAAACATCTTGAAAAAATTGGTGGATTTGAAAAAATAAAAGAACAAAGATTTTATAAGGTTGAAAAATGGAATGATGATGTGTATATTCAAGCATCTGAAAACATATTTGATTATACTATTTCGGATGCAATGAAGATTCGAGAGTTCTTACTGAGGATATTTCCGCCAAAAGAAGAGAAACAATTCCCTTTTTATTCATCAGCGGAGGATTTAAAAAAGGCACAACAATCTGGGATAGAGAATTTTATGTTAGAAGAAGATTTGTTGTGATTTTTGGATGAGAGATGAACAGTAATAAAAAGTAAATTTAATTATGGTCTTTAGTAATCAAATTTGATTTCAAGAAGAAATGTGGTTACATATACAAAGATTCTTTGACAAATACTGTTATTTGTGATATAACGGACGCAAAAAAGGGGTGAGAAAAATGAAAAATCTAATAAAGCTTATAATTGTTTCTTTATGTTTATTTATTTTCTCTACTCCTGTACTTGCGAGTGAGTATGCTCATACAATAGAATACATCATGTTTCAAGGATACAAAGAGTATGGTATAAGCATTACGGTTACAACTAATATTGATACGGAAGAAGATGCAACACTATACCTTGCAGTCTATAGTGAAGAAGGAATTTTGTTAGAGAGCGTTTCAGAACCATTAGATCAGTCTATGAAATATGAACAAAAAGTACATAAGCTAAAAATTTCAACAATACTTGATGAAACAATAACTATAAAAGCATTTGTATGGCAAGATATGATGCCTGTTGCATTGCCTTTATCAAAAAAATATGACGATAAATATAATTCAGGAGCAGTGATAGTTGCTCCTGGTACAAAAGATTATATTTTAAATCTTCCAGATGATATAATAAACTCTGATGATGAAGATGATAGTCTTTTGGACTACGTTACACCAGGCGATTATTCAAATATTGTGGACTTTCCTATTAACAATTCTACAGGACAAATTGATGCAGTTATACCAGATGGAAGCATAGGGGAAGCGTATGAGGGTAATTTTGTCAACGGAAGACCAATAGGTTCTGTTATGATACCGGCAGATGAATATGATAAATATTTAAGTGCAGACGGCAAGCTTGTAAATGCTTCAAATTAATTGTTGTAACAGTAGATATTGCTAAATTTTTGAAAATATGATATAATACTAACTGATTAAGGCTGAAAGGTAGGTGGATACGAATGAATAAGACAGAATTAGTAGCTGCAATGGCTGAAAAGGCAGGACTTTCAAAAAAGGATGCTGAAAAAGCATTGAACGCATTTATGGAATCAGTTCAGGACGCGGTTAAAGCTGATGACAAGGTACAACTCATTGGGTTCGGTACTTTCGAAAGCAAAGCACGCGCAGCAAGAGAAGGTAAGAATCCTCAGACAGGTGCGAAAATTCAAATTGCAGCATGCAAGGTTCCGGCATTTAAGGCTGGCAAAGCATTCAAGGATTTACTCAAATAATTTAATGGAGTGGCGACTGTGTTTATTAAATGCAGTCGCTTCTATATTGCCTTATAATGTCGAAAAAGCACACAAAATATAATCATTTCGACAAATAACTTGATTACGTAGTTCTAATATGCTATAATATAAATGTATTACATCACAAACTACTCAAGAAATAGGTGATATGATGAGAAAAATATCTTATAACAAATTTCGACATCTTTTACTGGATAAGAGAATTAAAAAATTTCAGTTTCAAGAGAAGGCAGGAATAGGCCGTTCTTCGCTTTATAAGCTATTAAAAGATGAGAATGTTAATGTGAGTGTACTTGTAAAGGTATGTGATGCATTAGAATGTGACATCACAGATATTATGGAATTAGTTCCTGATGATAAATAAAGTATTAGGTGAATGAGATATGTTTTTTATAATGGGAATTACTGATGGTCAAAAAGAGTTGAATTATGACAGTGGTGGAATGAACATATGTAAGAGTTGCGGAGCATACTGCCGATACAGAATATATTGCACTTATATGTGTTTGTCACTATTCTTTATTCCTGTTTTTAAATGGTCAAAAAAATACTATGCTGAATGCTCATCGTGCGGAACTATATTTTCATTGAATAGTGCAATTGGTAAAAGGATTGAACACGGCGAGGAAATTACTTTTTCATCTGGAGATTTTGAATCCGCTAATTTTCATAATAATCCTAATAAATGCTGCAGCAGATGCGGCTATATGGCAGACGCTGATTTTGATTATTGTCCTAAATGCGGAACAAAATTATAACCGTCAAAACTGAAGTTTAATGTTGGTGTAAAACTAACAGATTGAAACTTTAATAAGTTAATAAATTATATTTGAACAAAGGGTAAGAGTCATGTACTTTTATCCTTTTTTTCTTTTCGTTGCTCCCTCACTAAAAAAGCAAACAAAAAGGTATTTTATATAGGAATTGCTTAATAAATTATGAAATAGAAAATGTAATAATAGAATATTTATTTTTGTAAATATCGCTATCAGCATATATTTATATCCGAGATATGCTTGTTTGTTTTTGTTGAATTATGTTTTAAAATATTTGTAAAGGGAGTGAACGTAAAATGGTTTACCAAAATGCCGGAAGGCAAATTCAACTTTTAAGGATACAGCATAGCTTGACACAAAAGGAACTTGCTGAAAAGATTAACTCTTCGCAAAATTATCTTTCAGATGTAGAAACAGGTAAGAAAAGACCATCACTTGACTATTATGTGACAATTGCAAATTTCTTTAATGTTTCGCTTGATCACTTGTTTTCAGATAGTATAAATATGAAAAAGAATATCATAATCGACAATGTAGTTTTGAAAATGAGTTATATGAGTGAAGAGGAACAAAAACTAATTTTGAGCATAGTTGAAAATATAGATTCGTACATAAAGCAGAAATAAATGCAATGAGGTAATATTAAATGGTTTATATAAGTTATTGGGAAATTAAACAACTTAATAGGACATAGAAAGTTATAATGCTTCCGTGTGAGCATTTATTGCCAACTTTAAGAGTATATCAGGAGCATTATAAGCATCAGACAGACGGGGTAATATAATGTTTACATGCATCAATGGTATAATCAGCCCGATTGGACAATTTAATATTTGTAAATTTAAAGGACAATGTAAATCCGTTATATATGGGTTTATGTTGTCCTTTTCTTTCGTGCATTTTTTCGACATAATTCTATGCAAAATCTTGTCAAAATGTCAAATAAAAAGAGGAAGCACACATCATTGTAAAATACTGCGTTTTATAAGATAATTTGTCGAGAATATGTTATTTTTCGACAACAGCATTTGACAGTTTTCACTGTCAGAAAATGGTAAAATATTGGTGATTAAATCAATAATTAGTGATTTTAGTAGGTTAATGCCAAAAGGAGAGAAAATACAATGAAATCAATTTTTTCATATATAACAAATAAGAAATCGAGAGAAATATTGATGATGTTACAAACATAGCTGCGACAGTGCTTCGTAATCTAAGAAGGAGCTGACGATAAAAATTTCAATAGAAGAGAAGCATATCGCATAACCACAGGGGAGGTGTCGCAGCAATTTTGCTGAGACACCTCTTTCTGTCTTTATGAGGTGTCGGCATGAGAATTACTACAGATTACCCACAATTTTGCTGGATAATTAATATAGGAACTTTAACTCGTTTTCAAGATCGCACGAAAGCCGGGTGCTGGCCTTTTGCGGTCTTTTTTGTTTGCCATAAAAAACTCATAGTTCAGCAACGACACTGGTTTGCATACTACATCAGGTATCCATAGAAGCTTCATTCAATCACAAAAATTTGAATGGAGGAAATCTGATGAAATATAAAAAATTGACAAAAAACAAAAAAATTGAGAAAAGTGGGCAAATTTAGCATAGTCTCTGCTCTTATTAATAGTATAAGGCAAAAAAACCTCTTTCACTTTGAAAGGGGGAAAAGAAATATATGAAACTATGGAATGATTCTGTTTCTGAGAGATTTGATTCCTATATGAAGAAATCTTTACGAAGATGTTTGTTTAGATATAGAGAAAAAAACAAACTGATAACAGATGTAGAAGTATTAAGCAACGATGAAATCGGATCCTATTCATTCGAAGACATAGATTTCTTTGAAAATCGTGTCCGGATGTTAAATCTTGACATAATTATAAAAAATGATTTGTTGTATGAGTTGTTACGTTCTCTTGAGCAATATCAGCGAGACATAATATATCTAAGTATGTGTCAAAACTATACCGACAGAGAGATAGGAGAAAAATTGAATATGTCGCGTTCATCAGTACAACGGATGAAAACAAAATTAAGAACATATTTAAAAGATAAATTAACAGGAGGGGATGCTAATGAAGAATAAGCAATATAAAAATGAGCTTACATATGAAACGATAAAAAATGCAGTTGCGGGAAATGTTGATGCACAAGATGCTATCTGTGATCATTATGAGCAGTATATTATTAAACTTTCAAAAATTCCTTATTTAAATGAACATGGAGAGCTGAAATATAAAATTGATGAAGATTTATATATGTCTTTGAAAGTCAAATTATATGAAGTGATATCAACTTTTGTAGTGGCATAAATGTTTGTTCTTATTCTATGTTTGATTTATTTTAGATTAAGGAAAAACTTATTTTGCGTATTATCAGAATGATAATTATAAAATTGCACCTTGACAATTGAATAACCTCGTTTTGGTTGTAAAACTGTATGACCAACAATTTGGTAGCAGCACAGGCAAATACGCGATGATATGAGCGATTGATATTTGGTCTAAAACTGTTCAATGGCAGAACAGACTGCGATGAAACATACAGTTATAATGATACTTGTGCACATGCACCTTGCGGAGTACCCGGGAGAACTTAAATGTTATGTATGTCCGATGCTAAGGACTGCTGAAATTGAGGTCGTAACATATAATTATAAATAGGGGGTAGTGTAAAGTAGCGTATGAAAAACAAAGTATGCAAAAAACTACCGTCACCCTTGACAGCGATGTCAAAACAACGCTAAAAATAATGTGCCGATGGTGAGAAACTCAAGAACAAATTGAATTTTACCATCGACAAAAACAGCGTAGCATTGTTTTACCACACTGTAAAGGGCAAGCAAAATCAGAGATTTTGTGACTGGGAATTACCTCCGGTTCAAAATCTAAGAAC
>JAZNIV010000042.1:0-17858 GCA_045577675.1 Clostridia bacterium | reverse complement strand
TGTTTCTTTTCCCTTCGGTCATTTGTACTTTGTGTACTGTTTTCTTCTCTTTTGCCATAATTTAAGGCCTCCTATGATTTTTATTTTATCATAGAAGACCTTGCTTTTCTACTATTTACAGAAATTCTTTCACAGACTCTTTTTAAACGTCCCCTTTTGCTATCTCTTAATTTTCTTTGTTGTTGTCTTTTCAAACTCCGTTGCACGGAATTTGATTTTTCTGATTTGCTTATACTGTGCCACTGACGGATTAAGCTTATTTTTAATATTATCCGTTATAGCGTCCTTAAAGCTGATGTCCTCAGCATAAATTTCAGCAGTTATCATATCGTCCTCTGCATAAACCAGAACCTCGGTAACGCCTTCAATCAGACCTATCAGATATTCAAGCTCTTCAGGGTAAACGTTTTTACCGTTATCGAGAATTATCAGATTTTTCTTTCTGCCTGTTATGTAAACAAAACCGTCCTCGTCGACCTTGCCGATGTCACCTGTGTTGAACCAACCGTCCTCCAGGAATACCTGTGCGTTTGCCTCGGGGTTGTTATAATATCCCATCATAACGATGTCGCCCTTGACGCAGATTTCACCTTCACCGTCCTTGTTATTGTTAACTGTCTTAACCTGAACTGTGTTAATGTGCTGACCGACACTGCCGGCCTTTATCCACTTTTCTCTGTTAATAGAAACAATCGGTGAACATTCTGTAATTCCGTAGCCGTTAATGACCTGAATACCAATATCGTCAAAGCCTTTAATAAGCTCATCAGACATCGGCGCACCGCCTGTTATAATCATTTCAAGATTTCCGCCGAATGCGTCAAGAACTGATTTAAAAAGTGTGCGACGCATATCGATGCCGACCTTTCTCATTCCGTTTGAAACCTTAATCATCTTTTTTAATAGCTTATCCTTGCCGGATTTTGCGGCATTTTTCCATATGCCCTTATAAAAGTTTTCCACAAAGAGCGGAACAACAGAGATATGTCCGGGCTTTGCTTCCTTTATGTCGTGAAGAACATATTTAAGACCTGCATTTATGTATACTGTTGAACCGTCGTGTATCATACAAAGCACGCATGCCATAAAGCCGAAGGTGTGGTTAAACGGGAGCACAGCAACCGTCTTTTTCGGGAAGGTAAGGATTTCCATTGATCTTATCATATCTGCTATAAGGTTTCTCTGACAGAGCATAACACCCTTAGGAACACCTGTTGTACCCGATGTGTAGATAATAGAGCAAGGTGCTTCAACGTCAATTTCGTTTTCTAAAATGCCGCTTTCGGTGAGCGCGGACTGCCCCTTCTTGACAGCATCTTCAAAGCTATCAAGACAAAGGGTGTGTGTAAGCTCGCCTTCTTCAAACTCCTCTGTAAGTGCAGCTTTCTTAGATGAATAAACAAGCATATCAGCCTCGCAGGAACGGTAGAGAGTTGCAGCTTCTGCCGTTTTAAGCTCCTTATCAAGCGGAACAATAATGTTTGAGCCGATAGTGGCTGCAAAATATGTCACAATCCATTCATAGCTGTTTTCTGCATATAGTGCAATCTTGGAATTTTTAACGCCTATAGTATAAAAATAGCTGCCAAGAGCAAGGACATCAGTCTTGAACTGCTCATAGCTTATGCTGACCTTTTTGCCGCCGATGGCGTATTCAAAGGCTGCCTGATTGCCGAATTTGTTTGCCGCACGTTCCACGACATCTCTTAAAGTGCGAACGTGATCAATCTTGTTTAATGGATAATTCTTTCCCATTTTTTGTTCCTCCTTATTCTTCGCCCGACATTTTTGCTGCCTGGTCGGCAGTAATGAGGGCATCGATCAGCTCATCAAGTGAGCCGTTCAAAATCTGTTCAAGCTTATATAGCGTAAGGTTAATTCTGTGGTCAGTAACTCGGCTTTGCGGATAGTTGTAGGTACGGATTCGTTCGCTGCGGTCACCTGAGCCGATTTGTGATTTTCTTTCATCTGCAATCTGAGAATGACGTTTTGCCTCCATTTCCTCGTAAATGCGTGAACGAAGGATTTTCATTGCCTTGTCCTTATTCTTAAACTGCGATTTTTCGTCCTGACACGAAACAACTATTCCGGTAGGCAGGTGAGTAATTCTTACGGCTGAGTCGGTTGTGTTTACGCACTGCCCGCCAGGTCCGCCTGCACGGAAAACGTCAATTCTTAAATCGTTTGGGTTTATATCGACTTCGACCTCTTCAACCTCGGGAAGTACCGCAACTGTTGCGGCAGAGGTTTGAATTCGTCCTTGCGATTCGGTGGTCGGGACACGCTGAACTCGGTGAACTCCGCTTTCGAATTTAAACCTTGAGTATGCACCCTGACCGGATATTGAGAAGGTAATTTCCTTATAGCCTCCGATGTCGGTTGGGTTGGAGGACAGAATTTCTATCTTCCACATCTTGCTTTCTGCATACATTGTATACATACGGAAAAGGTCTGCTGCAAAAAGTGCCGCCTCTTCGCCGCCTGTACCGCCGCGGATTTCAATAATAACGTTTTTGTCGTCATTAGGGTCTTTGGGAAGAAGCAATATTTTAAGCTCCGCTGTAACAGCCTCGAGAGTGTTTTCGCTGTCTGCAAGCTCAATCTTTGCAAGCTCCTCAAGCTCCTTGTCACCGCTCGATAAAATCTCCTTACATTCGGAAATTGTTGCCTTTGCAGTTTTATATTCACGGTATTTTTCAATAATAGGCATAAGGTCAGAGTTTTCCTTGCAGTACTTGCGAAATTCGTCCTGATTGCTGATTATTTCAGGGTCAGACAGCTTCTCGTTTACAAGTAAAAACCGCTCTTCAAGTGCCTCCAATTTGTCAAACATAAAATTCTCCTTATTTTATAATATATAAATACATTATACACTATTTTCCGTAAAATTACAATATGCATATTATATAAAATGAGAAAAAAGTGATACTTTAAAAAAGCACAAATTATTCTGTAAAATTTTAGCAGTTTAATTCCCTTATATTTAGCCGAAATGCTTGCTTTTTTTACTTTTTTGTGATATAATTTTGATATATGTACTAAGCTAATTTTTCCGGTTGGGAGGACTTTTTTGTGGCTAAGAAATTTGTAGAAAAAGAACTTGATATGGAGGCTATAAATAATCAGAAAATAGTCGATGTCGAGCTTAACGCAGAAATGAAAAAATCATATATAGATTATGCGATGAGTGTTATTGTATCCCGTGCCTTGCCGGACGTTCGCGACGGCTTAAAGCCGGTGCACAGGCGTATTCTTTATGATATGTACGAGTCGGGACTTCTGTATGAAGCAGATTTCAGAAAATCTGCCGCAACAGTCGGTGACGTGCTCGGTAAATACCATCCGCACGGAGATGCGTCTGTTTATGATGCTATGGTGCGTCTGGGACAGGACTTTTCTTTGAGGTATCCTCTTGTTCAGGGTAAGGGTAACTTCGGTTCAATCGACGGCGACCCGCCTGCTGCATACCGTTATACCGAGGCTAAAATGTCAAAAATGGCAGCCGAGATGCTTTCTGACATTGAAAAGCAGACGGTTGATATGGTATCAAACTATGACGATAAGCTGCTTGAACCGGATGTTTTGCCGGCAAGATTCCCAAACCTTTTAATTAACGGTTCATCAGGTATTGCAGTTGGTATGGCAACAAACATTCCTCCGCACAACCTTTCTGAAACTATTGACGGTATCATCGCTACGATTGATGACCCGATGATTACAATTGAAGAGCTGATGCAAAATTACATTAAGGGCCCGGACTTCCCGACAGGCGGGGTTATTATGGGCAGAAGCGGCATCAGAAAGGCTTATACAACCGGCAGAGGCAGAATTATTGTTCGTGCAAAGGCTGAAATTGAGGAACTTTCGGGCGGCAGACAGAGAATTGTTGTTTCCGAGTTGCCATATCAGGTAAATAAGGCAAGGCTTGAAAAATATATAAACGAGCTTGTTCGTGACGGCAGAATTGACGGTATCGCATCTACGCGTGATGAGTCGGATGCAAATATGCATTTTATTATCGATTTAAAGCGTGACGCAAATGCAAACGTTGTGCTGAATAACCTCTTTAAATTCACTCAGATGCAGGAAACCTTTGGTACAATTATGCTTGCCCTTGTTGACAAGGAGCCGAAAATTTTAAATCTCCGTGAAATGATTGACGCATATATTATGCATCAGGAGGATGTTATAAAACGCCGTACTCAGTTTGACCTTACAAAGGCTGAGGAAAGACTGCATCTTCTGGCAGGATATAAGCTTGTTGTTGAGAATATTGACGAGGTCATTGCAATAATCAGAAAATCATCATCAATTAATGATGCAAAGCTTGCTCTTTGTGAAACCTTCGGACTTACCGATGTGCAGGCAACTGCAATAGTTCAGATGCAGCTTGGTCGTTTGTCCGGTATGGAAAGGGAAAAGATTGAAACCGAATATGACCAGACTGTTGAAAAGATTGCCGGACTTCGTGACATTTTAGAGCATGAGGAAAAGGTAAAGGAAATTATAAAGGACGACCTTTTAAAGATAAAAGCAAAATACGGCGACGAAAGACGAACAGAAATTTCCAACTCTGCAATTGACCTTGAGGACGAGGATTTGATTGAGGAGGAGGACGTTGTAATTACTCTTACGCATACCGGTTATACTAAGCGTGTGCCGGTTGATACCTATAAATCGCAGCACAGGGGCGGAAGGGGAATTTCAGGTATGGCTACCCGTGAAGAGGATTTCGTTGAGCATCTTATAACGACCTCAACGCATAACCATATCCTGTTCTTCACAAATAAAGGTGTTGTTTATCACCTGAAGGGCTACCAGATTCCGGAGGCAGGCAGACAGGCAAAGGGTACGGCTATTGTAAACCTTCTGCCGCTTGAAAAGGAAGAAAAGATTACGGCGATGATTCCGGTTAAGGACTTTGAGGAAGGACATTACCTGACCTTTATAACAAAGGTCGGAACTGTCAAAAAGACAGACCTTATGGCGTATGCGAAAATCCGCACAAGCGGACTTCGTGCCATTGATATTGCTGAGGGTGATGAGCTTATCAGTGTTAAGATAACCGATAACGACAGCGAGATTATGATAGGTACTCATAAGGGAATGGCAATCAGGTTCCACGAAAGCGATGTACGCCCGATGGGAAGAACTGCTCATGGTGTGCGTGGTATCAGGCTTAAAGACGGAGACTATGTTGTGGCTGCTGTTACGGTTAAAGAGGGTACAAAGCTTCTTACGATAACCGAAAACGGCTACGGTAAAAAGACTGAATTTTCCGAATATAAGGTTCAGTCAAGAGGCGGCATGGGCATTTTCAACTATAAGCTTACCGAAAAAACCGGTGCGGTTGCAGGTATGGCGGCAGTTTCTGATGAGGACGATGTTATGATGATTACATCGGACGGCATTATCATAAGAACACACACAGCCGAAATCAGCACTTACGGAAGGCAGACACAGGGTGTTCGTGTAATGAAGCTTGCAGATGGCGTAAAGGCAGTAAGCATGGCTGTTACACAGCACGAAGATGAAATTACAGAAAGCGGTGAAAATAATGAAGAATAGGAGAATTGTTATGAATTCAGTTTTATCGGTTATGTTGGCGCTGTCCCTGTTTTGCGGAACAGCTTGCTCAACAGAGAAAAAGGATACGGACAAGCCAAATCAGGTGACGCAAAATCAGACAGCAGGCGAGGTTGATAAATTAAATCCGGTACACATTAAAATTATACTTGAGGACGGAAGAGAAATGAAGGCTGACCTTTATCCTGAGGTTGCACCTTTGTCAGTTGAAAATTTTGTAGGACTTATCGAGGACAAGTTCTTTGACGGGCTTGTGTTCCACAGAGTTATTGAGGGCTTTATGATTCAGGGCGGAGGCTATGATGAAACCTTCTATGAAGGAAACTTTAACCAGAAGGAAACCAAAGCTATTAAGGGAGAGTTCTCAGTAAACGGCATTAAAAATAACTTAAAGCATACAAAGGGAGTTCTGTCAATGGCAAGAACAAACGACCCGAACTCTGCATCAAGCCAGTTCTTCATTATGCACGAGACTTCTCCGCATTTAGACGGACAGTATGCAGCTTTTGGTGAAATTACCGAGGGTATCGAGGTTGTTGACGAAATTGCGACAGGGAAAACAAAATCACTTTCAGGTAAAATAACCTTCCAGGGACAGGAATATCAGCAGAATATGAGCGATGTTCCGGCAGAGCCTGTTGTTATTAAAACAATAGAAATTATTAAATAATTTAGTCATTAATTAACATTATAATAAAGTGAGGGCAAACATATGACAAATATTGAAATTGAAATGCTAAACGGAGATGTTATAAAAGCAGAGCTTTATCCTGAGGTAGCTCCGATTACTGTTGAAAACTTTGTAAGACTCATTAAGGGCAATTTCTTTGACGGACTTATTTTTCACCGGGTTATTAAGGGCTTTATGATTCAGGGCGGTGGTTACGACGCAGCCGGAAATCATATTGATGCAGCAACGATAAGAGGTGAATTTGCTGCAAACGGTATTGAAAATAACCTGAAGCATACAAGAGGAGTTCTGTCAATGGCAAGAACGATGATTAAGGACTCTGCATCAAGTCAGTTCTTTATTATGCATGCGGATGCACCACATTTAGACGGACAGTATGCGGCTTTCGGGAAGGTTACCGAGGGTATGGAGGCTGTTGATAAAATAGCTGAGTGCAAAACCGATTACAGCGATGCACCGATTGAAAAACAGATTATAAAAACAATCAGACTGATATAAGCTTGATACAATTTAAAAATGGACGGGAAACCGTCCATTTTTTGTCAGAAGGATTTAATGCCAAGATGTGAACCGCTTATAGAAACTATCGCAACTTTTGTTGCGAGGTTGTCGGTTATGTCTATTTCATAAAAACAGGTGCCTCTGCCGTCCTTTATAAGCCTGCTTTCGCCGTAAAGAATATCGCCCTTAGGAGAAGATAAATAGCTTATCTGGCTTACTACCGAAACGGTAATGTCCTGCTTAAAATTAGTTGCTATTGCAAAAACAAAGTCCGCCAGTGTAAACATAACTCCGCCCATAATATGACCTACAGCATTTTTGTGACGTGCATCAAGCTTTAAGCTACATTTTGCATACCGCTCGCCAACTTCGTCAATCTCAATTCCTGTTGCTTCGGTTGCGTATTTGTCGTTTTTAAAGAATTCACGTGCTTTTTCTAAGTCTGTCATTTGTATTCCTCCGTTTTTATTCACTTTTGTTTACAATTACAATGTCATTTTCACGAAGCTGAGTATTCCCGTCCGGAATAATCAGCTTTTCGCCGCGTTTAATCATGAGTATCAGTTCACCGCCGGTAGAGATTTCTTTAAGCTTCTTTTCACACCAGTCATCACTTTTATCGACCTCACGTTCAAAGATTTTCACACCGTCAATGCTTTCGGTAGACTTTCCGCACAAAATTACTTTGTCGCCGGATTTTAGTTCTGTTGTGCCGTTCGGTATTATTTTTTCCTCGCCGCGAACAATAAGGGCAAGCATCAAATTAAGAGGCAACGCTAAATCCTTTATGGTTTTTTCTGTCCAGTGGTGACCGTCAGGGATTTTTAGCTGAATAAAGCTCACAGGAAGCTCGTAGGTGTAGTCAGTAAAGGTTTTCATAACGTCTCCGCTGTCATCGGTCATATCAAGTTTTTTTGCAATATGAGGCAGCAGTGTTCCCTGAAAGAGTATGGAAAACAGAACAATTACAAAAACTGTATGGAAAACATCATTGCCAATTTGTGCCGGACTTACTACCGTCATTATCGCAAACACGATTGATGCAGCACCACGAAGTCCTGCCCAGGACACTAAAAGCTGTTGCTTTAGCGAGCATTTAAAGGGTGTCAGTATCAGAAATACAGCAAGCGGACGGGCAATAAATGTCAGGAACAAGGCAATAAATATAGCAGGAAGTGCGATTTTACCAAACTCTGACGGGAAGGACAAAAGCCCTAAAAGGAAGAACAAAAGCATCTGCATAAGTCCTGTAACACCGTCAAAAAAATGCACTAACGCACGTTTGTTCCGGACTTGGTTATTTCCGAGGATTATTCCTGTAATATATGCGGAAAGATAGCCGTTTCCGCCTAAAGCTGCAGGAACTGCATAGGATAAAAGTGCCGCAGCAACGACAAAAATAGCATCAAAACCGTCGGAATTAAAGCTGAACTTTTTCATAAAGAAAAGAGTTAAAAATGCTATAATCAAGCCGAAAAGGACACCATATGTAATTTGTGCAAACAGCATATAAACAATCCCGTATTGCGAGGTGTGACCTGTTATAAGAGAAAGAATAATTGCAGTGAGCATATATGAAAACGGGTCATTACTGCCGCTTTCAAGCTCTAAAAGTGATGCAGTTTTATACTTTAAATTAAGACGTTTTGAGCGGAGTATGGAAAATACCGAAGCAGCATCGGTGGAGCTGATTACCGCACCCATTAAAAGACCTTCTAAAACCTGCATTTTAAGAATAAATATGCAGAAAAGTCCTACAAATCCGGCAGTTAATACTGTGCCTAAGGAGGAAAGAAGAACTGCCTGCAGTGCAACCGGCTTTGCCTCATTTACCCGCGTTCCTGCACCGCCGTAGAACATTATAAAAACCAGAGCAACCGTACAGATTTGCTCAGTAAAGTGGTAATTGTCAAAATGTATTTTAAAAATTCCGTCCGAACCGAATGCCATACCGATTATCATAAATGCAAGAAGCATAGGTACACCGAGGCGGTTGGAGATTTTATTGAATATAACGCAGGCAATAATAACTACCGCTGCGATAAGCATATATACAGCCACAAAAATCACCTCAAAAGCAAAATATCGGGAGAAAGAAACCCTCCTTCACCCGATATGTTTATTTTATCATAATTATATTAAAATGTCAATGCTGTTATGACTTTCTTTTGTATACGAATTACAAAAATAATATTGAATAGTTCGGATTGCTGATGTAAATATTAATAGAAGAGGAGAGTGATAAAATGTTTAAGCATGAAAAACAACTGTTTCATCCGGTTAGTATTGAAAGACCGAATCCGCAATATGCAGCACTTCTGCAGGAGCAATTAGGCGGAGGCAACGGTGAATTAAAGGCTGCAATGCAGTATATGTCCCAAAGCTTCAGAATTAAGGACCCTGAAATCAAGGATCTTTTCCTTGATATAGCAGCAGAAGAGCTGGGGCATATGGAAATGGTTGCCCAGACAATAAATCTTTTAAACGGGCATGATGTAGATGCGGCAGCTGTTGGGTCAGGGGAGATTCAGTCACACGTGATTTTAGGTCTTAATCCGGGGCTTATAAATGCATCGGGATATTCCTGGACAGCAGACTATGTGACTGTTACGGGAGATTTATGTGCTGACCTTCTTTCAAATATTGCATCTGAACAGAGGGCAAAGGTAGTTTATGAGTATCTTTACAGACAGATTAATGACAAAAAAGTGAGAGAAACCATTGATTTTCTTTTAAATCGTGAAGAGGCTCATAACGCAATGTTCCGCGAAGCATTTAATAAGGTACAGAAAACCGGTTCTAACCGTGACTTTGGTACAACAAAGGCTGCTAAGATGTTCTTTAGTATGTCCGAGCCTTCGCCCGACAGTAAATTCAGCGACGTTGAGGTTAAGGCACCTGTGTTTAAGTAAAGCAACAAGGCTCTGTATATTAAGCTTATTACAGAGCCTAATTTTTTTGAAAAACATATTGAAAAAAACAAAAAAATTTGGTATACTAATAGTTGTGAATTTTATTGAAAAATGTAAAAAAGGACGATAAAGATGCAAAAACAAGGGTACGATAACGAAAAATACATAAAAATACAGTCGGAGCAGATAAAGAAGAGGATTTCCGAGTTTGGCGGCAAGCTTTATATGGAGTTTGGCGGCAAGCTTTTTGATGACCACCATGCTGCCCGCGTTTTACCCGGATTTGCACCTGACAGCAAACTTAAAATGCTACTTGAATTAAAGGAACAGGCAGAAATTGTAATTGCTGTAAGTGCTGTTGCACTTGCCGCAAATAAACAACGCCGGGACCTTGGTATTACCTACGACTTAGAAGTTTTGCGTCTTATTGACCTGTTTAGAAGTGTGGGACTTTATGTAGGTAGCGTTGTAATAACACAGTACGAAGGGCAGAAGGCTGCAGATGCACTGCGTTCCAGACTTGAAAGCAACAATGTGCCTGTGTTTATTCACTATACAATACCAGGCTATCCGGCAGACGTTCAGCTTATTGTAAGCGATGACGGCTACGGAAAAAATGATTATGTTGAAACAAGCCGCTCTCTCGTTGTGGTTACAGCCCCCGGCCCGGGCAGCGGAAAAATGGCGGTTTGCCTTTCTCAGCTGTATCACGAAAACAAGCGTGGGATAAAGGCAGGGTATGCGAAGTTTGAAACCTTCCCGATATGGAATCTTCCGCTTAAGCATTCCGTAAACCTTGCATATGAGGCGGCAACGGCAGATCTTAATGATGTTAATATGATTGACCCGTTCCATTATGATGCCTATGGTGAGGTAGCTATAAACTATAACCGCGATGTGGAGATTTTTCCTGTTTTAAATGCCATGTTTGAAAGAATTTACGGACGCTCTCCGTACAAATCTCCTACAGATATGGGAGTAAATATGGCAGGCTTTTGCGTTGTGGACGACGAGGCTGTTACAAAAGCCGCGAATCAGGAGATTATTCGCAGATATTACGCGGCATTGTGCGACCAGCTTAAAAGCGGAACAAAAAGTGACGAGGCAGCCAAAATTGAGATTATTATGAATAAAGCCGGAATTTCTGTAGCAGACAGAAAGCCTGCTATAGCGGCGAAGGAAATGGAAGAGGAGACGCAGCTTCCTGCTGTTGCGATAGAACTGCACGACGGGACGATAATTACAGGCAAGACTAAAAATCTCTTAGGTCCGTGTGCGGCGGCAGCTCTTAATGCGCTTAAGCACCTTGCAGGGATTGATGATAAAACCGATTTAATCCCACCTGCACTTATTGAGCCTGTTCAGGATTTAAAGGTTACCTTCCTCGGCTGCAGAAACCCAAGACTGCATGCAGATGAGGTGTTAGTTGCACTTTCAGTGAGTGCAGCAAATAATCCTATTGCTGCAAAGGCGCTTTCGATGCTGCCAAGGCTTGCCGGATGCGAGGCTCATTCTTCGGTTATTTTGTCCTCGGCAGATGCGGACGTATTCAGGAAGATTAAAATTAATCTTACATGCGAGCCGCAATATCAAAGTAAGAATTTATATCATTAATAAAAATATACTTTTTAATAAGATAAATACAAAAACTGTATGCGTATCATATTGCATACAGTTTTTGTATTGTCAGAATTTTTGGGAAGCTATTAAAATATCTATCATTAATTCGGCAACAAAAAACTACCTGTTCAGAAAAACATCGAACAGGTAGCATACTTGCTAAATATTTTTTATTTTATAAACTGCGTATAATCGATGCTGTTTAATGTCGTGTCGACAAGATTTATTGTTACGCCATCTTCCACTTCGATTGACTCAATAAGAAGATTTGAACTCGTATTAATCAAGTTCGTATTATCTTCTGTCATAATTGCATCAACTTCAAACAGCTCAACCTGAAGATTAGGTTTTATATAGGTCTTTTTCATTGTGCGTTACCTCCTTCAGTTGTTGCTTGTGTTGTTGTGTCATATATTACAGGAGCCGCAATAATAGCTTCTGCTGCATCCTGTGATGGAATGTTGTAAACAGTCAATCCATAGTAAATTGTGTAAGAACCGGCTATCTCAACATTATCTTTATTAGTTTCCAGGAAACTCTTAACTATTTCATCAATTTTACCATCGTCAAATTTTTGCACAATGGGCTCAGCATTTTCACTTAGCTTCACTTCAAGACCGAGAGAATCAACACCTGCTTCGCTAAAGGTTACATCTGCTGTTCCGATAGTGGCTTTAGCAACAAATGCTACGGAGTAGGTGTTATCTGAATTTTTTTGTATTTTTGTATAATATTTTCCGTTTGCAGCATCAGTACATATAAGATCAACCTTCGGCGTGCCTACCTTGTAGTAGAATGTAGCAATATCATCATCTTCGCCGTTGTTCGCATTTAAAGTGATCTGATAAATCCCGTCAGAAATGTCTCTTACCTTATATTCGATTGGCTGAGTTGCACTCTCGAGTGTATACTGGTTTATGTACTGAACCGAACTGTCAGTCAAATCCTCCTCATTTACCTTATAGCTTATCAAAGTAAACTGATTACCGGCCTGCAGGCCGCTTACGTCAAACTTAATTATATCGTTTACTCTGAAAGTCGGCAGTGATGATTTATCACTGCTATCTGAAACCAATTCCGTTTTTGAGTTTCTTGAAGAGTCAAGATCACCAACAATAGGTGCAGCGAAAGTATTAACATTAACAGCCATAGCACAAATAACTATAAGTGCTGATACTAACTTTCTCATTTCAATATCGTCCCTTTCCTTTTATTTATCTATACACATAATAACCCTTTTATACTATTTTATTGTAACACAATGAAACACCTTTGTCAAGGAATAAAACAAAAAAACTTAGACTAAATTTCCGACAAAGTTCTGTAGACTTATAATAATTCAGTACGTTTTTTTTCTAATTCCTCTACTATTGCATAGGCATTCGGATGAACAGGGGTACCTCTTTTCATATTCACTTTAATGGTAGCTTTAACACATTCAAGTAAAGCCTTGTCTATATCGGAAAAGGCAAGCTTTCTTAGCTTTTCAAGGTCAGGAAAGCATCTGCCGGGTTCAACAAGGTCAGCAACAAACACAATTTTTTCGAGTAAGCTCATATCCGGCTTTCCGAGTGTGTGCCACCTTATTGCGTTTAAAATTTCGCTGTCGGTTATGCCGAACTCGCATTTTGCGGTTTCAGCACCCAATTTGGCGTGAACAAGACCAATATTTTCTTTTTCAAGCTCGTCAAGCTCTACCTCGAGGTCACAGCACCGCTCATAAAGCTTATCCATATTTTTTGCGTTGTCGTGAAGCAGTCCGGAAATACGAGCCTTTTCTATGTCTGCACCAAAAATTTCAGCCATTTTTACAGCCGTATCCCGCACACCCAGACTATGAATAAACCGTTCCGGTTTTAGCATTTTTTTGAGCTTTTCTTCAAAGTCAAGCTCTTTTCTATAAAGTCGGTTACGCTTTATAAAATCATTCACACTCTTTGGTACAAGCCCCGAAATATCCTCATTGTTTGCCACCATTTCGCGAATTTGGGTTGAAGAAATATCAATTTTCTCGCCGTGTATGATTTCTGCAAAGGCAGAGCATATTTTACCGCCTTGCCGGTCATAGACTAAAAGCGTACAAAGCTTTAAAATTTCCTCGGGCTTATACCATTTATGAAAATCGCGAAGCGAATCTCCGCCTATAATAAAGAAAATTTCGTCATCAGGATAAACCGTTTTAAAATGCTGCAGGGTAGTGAGGGTATAGGAATATTCCTTACGTTTAACCTCCCAGTCACACGGCTCAAAATGCTTGATGCCTGAAATCGCACGCTTTACCATAATATGACGGATAGAGGCATCGAGAATTTTTCTGTCCTTTTTATGCGGCGGATTTCCGCTCGTCAAAAATATCACCTTGTCAAGGTGATATTCTGAATATGCCGCTTGTGCCATTTTAAGATGTCCGTTGTGAATCGGGTCGAAGGTTCCGCCCATAATTCCTATTTTACTCATTTTTTCGGTAGCTCAATCTTTCTGTTTTTGATTTTCTTTGCTTGCTTGTAAAGCACAAACTTTGAACCGATTGCCTGAACAGGCTCAGCCCCCAGCATAGCCGCAACCTCGTTTGCAGTTTGCTTTGTTTCAAGAAGTGCGGTTTCTAAAATATGCACCTTAATAAGCTCACGTGCCTCTAATGCATCGGCAAGCTGCGATATTAAGATGTCGGTAATTCCGCCTTTTCCTATCTGGAAGATAGGGTCAATTCCGTTTGCCTCTTTTCTTAAAAAGGCACGTTGTTTACTTGTTATCATATATACTATCCTTTCCCTTTCAGAGAAATTTTATGACCTTGCCTTTGCTTTTGCACGAAGGTCGGTTTTTAGAATACGTTTTCTCATTCTCAGGTGGTTTGGAGTAACCTCCAAAAGCTCGTCATCTGCTATAAAGTCAAGGCACTGCTCAAGAGACATTTCCTTTGGCGGTACAAGCTTTAGCGCATCATCTGAGCCGGATGCACGGGTGTTTGTTGCGTGTTTTTTCTTGCAGACATTGACGGTTATATCCTCAATTCGTGAGTTCTCGCCAACAATCATTCCTTCGTAAACCTCAACACCGGCACCAATAAACAGGGTTCCTCGCTCCTGTGCGTTAAAAAGTCCGTAGGTGATGCTTGTACCGTTTTCCCAGGCGATTAAAGCACCTCTGTTTCTCGGCTGAATGTCGCCCTTATAAGGCTCGTAGCTTTCCAGGATGCTGTTGATAATTCCTGTACCCTTAGTAGCAGTCAGCATCTCGCTGCGGTAACCGATTAAGCCGCGTGACGGAATTAAAAATTCAAGTCGTGTATAATTTTGAGCGGTTGGCTCCATATTTACCATTTCGCCCTTTCTTGCAATAACGCTGTCCATAATAACACCGGTAAATTCCTCCGGAACATCGACGGTAAGCCGCTCGATAGGCTCGCATTTTACCCCGTCAATCTCCTTGTAGATAACAACCGGATTGGAAACCTGAAACTCGTAGCCTTCACGACGCATATTTTCAATTAAGACAGAAAGGTGAAGCTCACCTCTGCCTGATACGACAAATGCCTCGGTTGAGTCGGTTTCGGAAACCCTAAGACTGATGTTTGAGTCAAGCTCACGGAAGAGCCTGTCACGAAGGTGACGTGAGGTGACAAATTTACCGTCCTTTCCGGCAAACGGCGAATCATTTACGCTAAAGGTCATTGAAAGCACCGGCTCGTCAATCTTCACAAAAGGAAGCGGGTCGGGATTATTAACATCGCAAAGGGTATCGCCGATATTTATGTCAGTAATTCCGGAGATTGCAACCATATCACCGGCACCAACCTCGTCTACAACTTCTTTTTTAAGTCCGTCAAAGGTGTAGAGCTTAACAGCTCTGCCGTGCACCTTTTTGCCGTCAGCCTTGCAAAGAATAAGCGGCATACCGGTTGTTATTTTACCACGCTGAATTTTACCTACAGCAATTCTGCCGGTATATTCGTCATAGTCAATGTTGGAAACAAGCATCTGAAAAGGTCCGTCGTCCTCACAGTCAGGGCAGGGGATTGAGTTTTCAATAAGCTCAAACATTTCCCTTAAATCCTGATTTGGCTGCTCGGGGTTGTATTCAGCAGTTGCCCAACCATCTCTGCCTGATGCGAAAATTACCGGTGTGTCAATCTGTTCCTCGGTTGCACCAAGGTCGATAAAGAGGTCTAAAACCTCGTCAACAACCTCATAAGGACGTGCGTTGGGACGGTCCACCTTGTTAACAACGATAATCGGCTTTAAATCAAGGGCAAGTGCCTTTGAAAGAACAAAACGTGTCTGCGGCATACAGCCCTCAAATGCGTCTACCAACAGAAGAACACCGTCCGCCATTTCAAGTCCGCGTTCAACCTCGCCGCCGAAATCTGCGTGTCCGGGTGTGTCGATTATATTGATTTTTGTGTCTTTATATCTTAAAGAAGTGTTTTTTGCAAGAATCGTAATTCCTCTTTCACGCTCTAAGTCGTTAGAGTCCATTACTCTTTCTGCAACCTGTTCGTTTTCACGAAAAATTCCGCTTTGACGAAGCATCGCATCGACCAGTGTCGTTTTGCCGTGGTCAACGTGTGCAATTATTGCTATATTTCTTATGTTTTCACGATTTGTCATTAGAAATCCCCCAAAAGTGTTTTAAATTTAGACATTCTTATTTAATTTTATCATATTTTACATATTTATACAATAGCAATTATAACAAAAAACAGAAGTTTCTAACTTCTGTTTTTGCTGCATATATCCATAAAATTATTTTCCAAGGTAGGAAAAATGCATATAATCCCTTAAATTTGTCCAGTTACCGCCCCAGGTCCAGCCGTATTTTGAAAATGCCTTTACAACCGAGCCGTCAGGCGTAATTGAGAATGGGTTTTCATAAGGCCTCCAGAAGCTTCCGGTAATAGCCTGTCCTGACGGATAGCAGTAGTAGTTTTCGTCAAAGTTTATGTCGATACAGGTGCCGTAGCTGTGCTGGGAAACACTGCCAAAGGCTGTGGTACGCCAGCTGTAGCCACCAACGTCTTTAATAGGAAATTTTTCGGGAGATTTGTAAATCTCAGTGAAAATTTTCACTACCTCACTAGCTAAATTGCGGTTTACCAAAAGAGACATCGAAGATGAATATTTTTCACCGCTTGTTCCAAGCTTCCATACAGGAATTGTAATTACAGACATATTGTAGTCTGCCTCTGTCTGTGTCGCAAACGGCACACCGTTTGGAAAAACTCTGTTGTAGCGGTCAGCAAGGGAGGTGATAACATTTATCACATCACGCTCTGTTCCGTAGTAAACATCAATAGCGTTGGAATAAACCGTTACAAGGTCGTTTATTTTTGCACCTACCATAATGCTGTAGCTTTGGTTGTATGGCAGGTTTTTGCCGGACAAATCGACGTGATTTTGTTTTGTCCGGACACTTACTACAGGATTATAGCTTGCGTCCTTTACAATTACCGTATACTCCTTTGCACCGTTTACCTTTGACCAGTTAAATGCAAAGCTGTCGGTTAAGGTAATATCGTCATAAAGGTCGGTAATTTGAGGCTGTTCGTAGAACATTTTATCGTCACAAAATGCCTCAAATGCACGGTTTACGATTACTATTGCCTGTTCTCTTGTGGCATAGCCCTTAGGCTTTAGCTGTTTTTCTGTAACGCCGTTTATAATCTCGTATTTGACTGTTTTGGCTATGTCGGCGGCTGCCCAGTCGTCAGTCTCACCGAAATCTTCAAAGAAATGTAATCTTTCAAGCTCTTCCATTGTTATATGAGCTTCTTTATCAGCTGCGTTAATGGTACGCATAATAATTTTTGCCATTTCCTGACGGGTTATAGGATCCTCGGGGAAGAACAGGGTTTCTGTTTTTCCGTTAATTACTCCCAGTGCATATGCTTCAAGCACGGCGGTGTTGTCGGTATCTGTAAACGGGTTTTTGTTGATAACTGGAGCCTCGCCGTTCATAATGCGGTAGAGGTTCATAACCGTTTCACAAAACTCGACTCTTGTTACAGTGTCGGTTAGTCTTTCCGACACAATGCTGTGCGGGATAAGTCCTGCACTGTTCGCTGTCTCGTATTCAGGGACAGCCCAGTCAGACAGCTCACTTGCGTGAGCAAGGGTGGAAAAGGCAAGTGCGGCACATAGTACCGGAATAAAAATCTTTTTCACAATGTTTCAAACCTTTCAAAAAAATTTTTACTTCGCCTTAAAAATTTTTACTTTGATAGTTTAACATATTATCTTGTGAAGTTCAAGGTGAAAAATGTTAAGATTTTGTTAATTATGTTGGGTGTGGGGGTTTATGGGAGATATGATAAAAAGAATTTATGGGTTTTGTTATTCTTTTGTAGCCGAAAAAATTGTGGACTTTCTTGTTCTTTTGTAGCCAAAGATTTATGAGGGATCTTGTTCTTTTGTAGCCAAAAGAACCAAAAGCTCCGGGGGTTTCGATTCCCCCGGTCCCCTAAAACGACCACATGGGGGTAATCCATAAAATGCAGCGTTTCATCTGCGGGATTACCCCCTTTGGAAACCCCCACCTTGTGCGGATTA
>JAZNIV010000041.1:0-9920 GCA_045577675.1 Clostridia bacterium | reverse complement strand
AAAGTCTTTAAAATAGAACTACAGGACAAATACTATAAAATTAAGTAAAGGAGAGATTCTAATGGCAAAACTAACATTTAAAACCGACCTTTGTAAAGGCTGTGGACTTTGCGTTGAAGCATGTCCTAAAAAAATTCTTACTTTATCAAAGGACAAAATTAATCAAAAGGGACATTCTCCTGTTGAGATAACCAATCAGGATGAATGCATAGGCTGTGCGTTCTGTGCAACAATGTGTCCTGATTGTATAATTACTGTAGAAAGGTAGGGAAATAAAATGGCAGATAAAGTATTAATGAAGGGAAACGAAGCAATTGCAGAAGCTGCTATTAAGGCAGGCTGCCGTCATTACTTCGGTTATCCTATTACACCGCAGACAGAAATTGCTGCATATATGGCAAAAAGAATGCCTAAAATTGACGGTACATTCCTGCAGGCTGAAAGTGAAATTGCCGCTATCAATATGGTTTACGGCGTTTCAGCAACAGGAAAGAGGGTTATGACATCATCATCAAGCCCGGGAATTGCACTAAAGAGTGAGGGACTTTCATACCTTGCCGGTGCTGACCTTCCTGCGCTTGTAGTTAATGTTCAAAGAGGCGGCCCCGGTCTTGGTGGTATTCAGCCGTCACAGTCTGATTATTTCCAGGCAACAAAAGCAGGCGGTCACGGCGATTTCAGAATGATTGTTTTAGCACCGTCCTCTGTTCAGGAAATGGCTGACCTTACAATTAAGGGATTTGACCTTGCTGATAAGTACAGAATGACTTCAATGATTTTAGCTGACGGTACAATGGGTCAGATGATGGAACCTGTTGAAATCAAAGATGATGCAGAAATTACGAGCTATGAAAAGCCATGGGCAGTAACCGGAACAGAATGTAAGCGTGAACATAATATCGTAAATTCACTTTTCTTAAAGCCTGATGAGCTTGAAAAATACAACTTTATGCGTTATGAAAAGTATAAGGATATTGAAGAAAATGAAGTAATGTATGAAGAATTTATGATGGATGATGCCGAAATCTGTGTTGTTGCATTCGGTATTGCAGCAAGAGTTTCTCAAAATGCCATTGTTGAAGCAAGAAAGCAGGGAATAAAGGTTGGTATGATAAGACCAATTACACTTTGGCCGTTCCCGAAAAAACCACTTTTGGCAGCAGCTGATAAAGTTAATAAATTTATTTCTGTTGAGCTTTCAATGGGACAGATGGTTGAAGATATTGAGCTTGCAATCAGATGTAAAAAGCCTGTTGAGCTATGTAACAGAGTGGGCGGAATGATTCCATCACCGGAAGAGGTTCTCGCAAAAATTATTGAAGCAAACGGAGGTAATAACTAATGATCGTATTTGATAAACCAAAATCACTGACAGACGCTCCTTTGCATTATTGCCCAGGCTGTACCCATGGTATTATTCACCGTTTGGTAGCTGAGGCAATTGACGAGCTTGAAATTGAAGGCAAAACAATTGGTGTTGCACCGGTTGGCTGCGCTGTTATGGCATATGACTATTTTGCTTGCGATATGGTAGAGGCGGCTCACGGAAGAGCTCCGGCTGTTGCGACAGGTATAAAAAGAGCTGACCCTTCTAAGATAGTATTTACTTATCAGGGCGACGGCGACCTTGCATCAATCGGTACTGCTGAAACAGTTCACGCAGCTACACGTAACGAAAACATAACTGTTATATTTGTAAATAATGCGATTTACGGTATGACAGGCGGACAGATGGCTCCAACATCACTTCCGGGACAGGTTACACAGACTTCTCCTTACGGTCGTGATACAAACCACTGCGGATTCCCTGTAAAGGTTTGTGAAATGCTTTCTGAGCTTGAAGGACCTGAATATTTAGAGCGTGTTGCTGTTAACAATGTTAAGAATATAAAGAAAGCAAAAGCTGCTATTAAAAAGGCTTTTGAAAATCAGATAAACGGTAAAGGTTTCTCGCTTGTTGAGGTTGTTTCAACCTGTCCAACAAACTGGGGGATGACACCGAGCGATGCACTTAAATGGGTTGATGATAATATGATTCCTTATTATCCTTTAGGAGTTTATAAGGATAGAAGTAGCAAGGAGGCGGAATAAAATGAGTACTTTTAATATTTTAATTGCCGGATTTGGCGGACAGGGTATTCTTTTTGCCGGAAAATGTCTTGCTTATCAGGGACTTACAGAAGATAAAAAGGTAAGCTGGCTACCTTCTTACGGTCCTGAAATGCGTGGAGGTACTGCAAGCTGTAGTGTAATCTTAAGTGACAGTCCTGTCGGTTCACCGATTGTTTCTACTCCAAACGTTTTGGCTGTTATGAATTTACCTTCACTTGATAAATACGAAGCTGCAGCCGTTCCAGGTGCAAAGATTTTTGTTGATTCAACATTGATTGCAAGAAAGGTTGAAAGAGAAGATGTTGAGGCATTTTATGTTCCGGCAACAAAAATGGCTGCTGACATCGGCGCTCCTACTCTTGCGAATATGGTACTTTTAGGAAAAATAATTAAAGAAACCGGTGCTGTAAGCTTTGAGAACATTGAAACTGGTCTTAAAAAGGTTATTCCTGCAAGAAAAGCTGATATGATTGAGATTAACTTAAAAGCTATTAAAGCCGGATACGATTTGTAAGGAGAAGCTTCAGGTCGCAACAAAATAATTATCAAAGTAACTGTTTCATCACAAAACAGTTACTTTTTTGTATTTCAATAAATTTACACTTTACATTTCTTCTGTTATAAAGTATAATTATTTGTATATGAAATGAGGTAGTTATATATGAATAAAAGAGTAATTTCAGTAATTTTATCAATCTTAATGTTATCCCAACCTGCTTATGCGTCTGTTTTAGGAAGCGTAATAACAAGCTGGTCCCACGAAATAGCAAATGGTACAGATTTTTATAAAAATACATTTTTATCCGAGCAGGAGGGAGTAGGTAAACAAGCAGAATACTATGCAGAGTATACGCCTAACGAAAATGTTATACCTATGGTAATAAACGGACAAAGCCTATGGGGGTTGAAAACAATTAAACAGGTTGAGCAATATATGAAAGATAATGATATGGTTCCGCTTATTGGTATTAATGCATCATATTTCTCGTGGGAAACAGGCCTTCCAATGGGACATGTTTTATCAAACGGAAAAATTATATCAAAAGATACCGAAACATATCAAACAATTGGTTTTACAGGTGACGGAAATGCATTTATAGCTCCACTTGCAATAGAAACAAAGCTTACTTTTAAAGAAACAGAAATTGATATAGGGCACATAAATAAATATAATCAACCCAATATGGATATTATTAATCTCTATACCACTGATTTTGATATAAACACACATACCGATGTCGCAGCACTAAATATTATTTTAGGAAATATAGATGGAGAACTATCCATAGGTAAAAAAATAACCGCTGTAGTTGAAGAAAAATTTAATTATGAGGGTTCTATTAAAATCCCCTCTGATAAAATTGTTCTGACACTAAATGAAACCGGAAAACCTGAACTTTATGAGGCGTTAAACAGCCTCCATGTAGGCGATGAGGTAGTGATTACGAATAACTCAACTTCCGATGCCGAGCTTTGGGAAACAGCAGAGTCAGGTCTTGGCAGTGTAGGTGAAACCTTAGTCAAAAATGGTGAGGTACAAAGTGACTTTCAGACAGGGGCTGCACCGAGAACAGCTGTAGGTATAACTGAAAGCGGAAACGTTATCTTTTATGTTATTGATGGAAGGCAAAAGCCATACAGCTATGGTGTGCAGCTAAAAACGCTTGCAAAAAGAATGAAGGAGCTTGGTTGTGTTGACGCAATAAATTTGGACGGAGGCGGCTCAACAGCAATCTCCGGTATATATCCGGGAACTGATGAAAATGCTGTCTTAAATTCGCCGTCAGGCGGGTCTTTAAGGAGCTGTTCAAATTATATATTTCTTAAAAACAGTCAAAAGCCTACCGGAGAATTAGGCCATTTATATCTTTATCCATTCGAACAGCATTATCTTTCAGGATATTCAGAAGAAATATTCCCTGCAGCAGCAGATACAGCATATTATAAAATGAATATTCCTGATAACTTATCCTACTCGATAGACGGAACAGAAAGCTATTTTGATAAAGAATCCGGTATGTTAACTGCCGTTGGCACAGGGAATTTTACTCTGTCTGTAACTGACGGAAACATTGAAGGTGGTGCTAGCTATCACACATATGAAAGTCCAACAAATATAAATGTTTATAATAAAGAAAATAATAAAGAAATTACAAGTCTTTCCTTGAAAAAAGGCGATCGTATAGGGCTTAGTTTTACAGCACAGCACTATTATATCGACCTGAAAACATCAGATAATTGCTTTGAGCTTGAAATAACAAATGATTTGGGGTATATTAATGAAGATAATGAGCTTATAATAACCTCGAACGGAGGAAAGGGAAGCCTTAACGTAAAGGCAGGAGAGTATGTTAAAGAAATTCCGATTACCGTTAATTTTGAAACAGTATTTGAAGATATACAAGATCACTGGGCAAGAGAAATGATTAAAGCAGTAAATGAAAAGGGAATTATAAGTGGTTATGAAACAGATGATGGTATTTTCTTTAAACCTGATAACAATATGACGCGTGAAGAATTTTCTGTAATCGTATGTAGATTTTTAGGGATAGATACCGATTCTTATGTTGATTATGATATTTCTGAGTTTGAAGATAGTGCAAAAATATCAGACTGGGCAAAGCCCTTTGTTGCCGCTGTTTTTGAGAATAAATTAATAACAGGAAAGGCGGATGGGGAGCTTATATATTTTGCACCGCAAGATACTCTGACACGAGCAGAGGCAATGACAATTCTTGGCAGAACCCTTAAACTTGCAGAAGAAGAAATTACATTTACAGACAGTGATGAAATTCCAGAGTGGGCAAGGCAATATATAACTACAATGGTTTCTTATGGTATTGTAAATGGCTATGAGGATAATTCCATAAAACCAAATGGTTTTGTCTCGCGTGCTGAAGCAGTAACTATGATCAATAAAATGCCTGAAATGAGCAGTGATGAAGGTGTGCTATAATGCACACTTTTTTCATACAATAATATGGGTGATTTTGTGATAAAAATCAGTAAATTTTTGTATATACATTTTACCATTATATTATTATTTGTCGTTGGATATATAAATAGAAATCTTGAAGTGATTTTAATCAGCTATTTCGCTGTTTTTTTGCATGAACTTGCACACTTGTTGGCTGCAGTTCTCATCGGATTAAAGCCTTCACATATCACTTTATTTGCTTTTGGTGTTAATCTCAAACTAAAAAATACCCTCGTTTATAGCATTGCAGATGAAATTTTATTATATTTATCGGGACCATTTATGAATATTATTTTAGCTATAATAGGTTTGATTTTTTATAATAAAAGTTCGTATTGGAATATATTTTACTATAATAATATAGGTCTTTTTCTTTTTAATTTACTTCCAATTTTACCTATGGACGGCGGGGTGATTTTAAAAAAAGTTTTGACAAGAAGGGTAGGGGATACAGCTGCCAAGAAAATGTTAAAAATATCATCAGTAATCTTGATAGTTTTTCTACTCCTAATAGAAATCCAGCTTATAATAGTCAGTAAATTTAATTTCTCAATCATATACGTATCCATATTCCTAACCGGAAATTTATTTACCAATAAAGAAAAATACTTTCTGGACTTTACAAAAGAATTGATGTTCTATAAAGAAAAGGATAAGAAACAAATAAAAAAAGTCAAAACGCTTTTAATAAAGGATAATACAAGCTATAAAGACCTTATAAAAAGCTTTGCTATAGGTAATTATTATGTTGTTTTTAAAGAAAATAAAAACGGTATTATTGATGAGGTTTTAACAGAACGGGAAATAATAGAGCGTATGCTTAATTTATAAAAATCAATTTCCCGGTAATTATGAAGACTATGTATAAATTAGCTTATGAGATAAGAAGAAATTAAAAAAAGATTTTTACTTCAAAAGGCTTGAAAGATAACTGTTTTTCAGTTATAATAAATAAAAATACAATTTATACAAACGGAGAATCTATAATGAAAAACAATATCGAAAAAATACTTTCATCATTAACGCTCGAAGAAAAAGCTTCATTGCTTACAGGTGCTGGGAGCATGGATACTGCAGAGGTTGGGCGATTAGGAATTAAAACTAAAACTCTTATCGACGGACCTCATGGTTTACGAACGGAATATGATAAAAATTGTACGTCATTTCCTAATCTGTGTCTTGTTGGTTCAACCTGGGATGTTGAGCTTACCGAAAAAATGGGTGTAGCACTTGCAAAAGAATGTATACATCACGATGTTGATATGCTTTTAGGTCCCGGAGTTAATATTAAAAGACATATCTTGTGTGGCAGAAACTTTGAATATATGTCAGAGGATCCTGTTCTTGCAGGTGAAATGGCTGCAGCATACATAAATGGCGTGCAAAGTCTCGGAGTTGGGGTATCCCTTAAGCATTATGCAGCAAATAACCAGGAAAAATATCGAATTACTACAAGTGTCGACGTTGATATACGTACACTTATGGAAATTTATTTAAAAGCTTTTGAAATTGCAGTAAAAAAATCATCTCCGGCAAGTATTATGTGTGCATATAATAAGCTTCATTCAATATGGTGCTCCGAAAACAAATTTCTTCTCACCGAGGTTCTAAGAGATATGTGGGGATATAAAGGCTTTGTTATATCCGATTGGGGTGCGGTTCACAACCCGTCAAAGGCACTTAAGGCGGGGCTTGATCTACAAATGCCGCAGAATGTCAATATTGAAAATGATATTAAAGCCGGAATTGAAAGCGGTGAAATATCTATGGAGGATGTTGATGCTGCAGTAAGACGTATGCTTGAATTTATGCTCTCATCTACAGAAAAGGATGTTAATTATGACAGAAATGAAGAGCACAAAATTGCACGTGAGGTTGCAGCAGCAGGAACAGTATTGTTGAAAAATGAGAAAAACACACTTCCGATAACCTCTGAAAAGTACAAGAAAATTGCAGTTATTGGTGAATTTGCAGCAAGTCCGCTTATAAGCGGGCAGGGAAGTGCTGAAGTAAATGTTTGTGATGAATACATCGAATCTCCCTATGATGAGCTCTGCAAGAGACTGGGAACAGATGTAGAGGTTAAGTATTTAGAAACGTACAAAAAAACCTCGTTTTCACCTGAAATGCTTTGGCCAAAATGTGGTGAATTTGCAAAGTTTATAGAAGATACTGATCTGGTGGTTATGTTTATAGGTGCTATGGAATCAGAGGATACGGAAAATTTTGACCGAAGAACAGCCGAATTTAATCCAAATTATGAGATGTTTATAAATGAAGCAGTAAATAGTGGGAAAAAGGTAGTTGTAGTAATACAGTCAGGCTCTGCGATGATTTTAGGTGACTGGAAAGACAGAGTACATTCAATCGTTCAAATGTGGCTTGGCGGTGAAGGTGCAGGCGGTGCGATTGCAGATGTTTTATGTGGGGTTGTTAATCCTTCAGGAAGACTCTCAGAAACTTTCCCTACAAGGATTCGTACAGATTTAATGTATCCGGGAAATGAATACACCGTCGAATATCTGGAAAGGATTTTTGTAGGATACAGATATTATGATGCTCATCCTGAAGAAATTGTATATCCATTTGGACATGGCTTGTCCTATACAAAATTTGAATATAGTGACCTTGAGGTTAACCGCATTGGGGAGCAGCTGCATGCATCCTTTAAGCTAACAAACACAGGAGATGTGAAAGGTGCAGAGATTGTTCAATTGTATACCGGCGATCCTGTTTCTACAGTCGTAAGACCTGTAAAAGAGCTAAAAGGCTTTAGAAAAATTATGTTAGAAGCAGGAGAAACCAAAAAAATTACATTAAACATTGATATCAGTGAACTTGGATACTATAATGTAATTTTGAAAAATTGGGTAACTGAGCCTGGCGAATATAAAATCTACATCGGCGCATCTTCGAGAGATATTCGACTCACCAAGTCAATATATATAGAGGACGATGCTCCTTATACTATAAACAAGCTCGGGGAAAGTATGATTGGTTAAGATAAAGACTATTATTGGAATTAAAATAGGGAGCGCTGTGCGCTCCCTAACCTTTTCTTTGGAGAATTTAAGTTAGATAAATTGCTCTTTATATAACTTAGATTGTATTTTCCGTCTATATAACTATTAAAGAACCAATATCTGTAATTTGATTATCATTCAGCGATAATACTTTTATATTATATGTAGAGCAAAAATCAACTATTCTATCACAATCTGAATGTAAATTTATATCGCCGTTTACTGCTAAAATATCTTTCGAAATTAAACCTGTAGCACCACCAATAAATCCATGCTCAAATCCTTTCAGGGCTATTTTATCATCATTAACTGTAAGTACATCTATTTTATTCTTTTCAGCCAGCATTGAGATATTTTTATCTGATGTTATGATTGCATTGTCAGAAACAATACAAATTGAACATTTTGCATAGCCCTGTTTGGAATTTATAATATTATATCCATTCTCTCTATAATAATTTAAAATCTTTTTATCTGTGAATTTTTCATTACAAAAAATATTATTGCCAACCCTTGCACAATTATATGCAATGTCATGAGGATATTTAGAATCTAAGACTGTATTTCCTTTTAAAACGGTTATATTTTTTAGCTTTTCTGCGAAATAATCATAAACAGACGGCTCAGTTATTACAGTATCACTATTTATTTTATGTAGCATAATATCCGTGTGACCACATATCGTGTTATACAGTGTGTTCATATGTGGAGTAACAATAACCTTATATCCCATATTTTTAAGAGCATCAACCGTTTTTGTTGATGCCCTATAATCTATCACAATATTCATGATATCATTTCCTTAAATTCTGTTTCATTAATTATTTTAATTCCAAGCTTATTAGCCTTATCAAGCTTACTGCCTGCCTCTTCGCCGGCCAAAACGTAAGTCGTCTTTTTAGAAACACTCGACGATGCTTTTCCGCCAAATTTCTCTATTATTTCCGTAGCTTCACTTCTTGTAAATTCAGTAAGTGTTCCTGTAAGCACGAAAGTCATATTGCTAAAGCGTAAATCCTGATTCTCTTCCAGCGTTTCTTCAAAATTCACCCCTGCCAGACGTAGTTTTTCAATCATTTCCACATTTTGTGGCTCAGAAAAATACTTTACGACACTTTCTGCCATTGTTTCACCTATTTCATCAATAGTTGTAAGCTCGCTTACAGTTAAAGACATTAAGTTGTCCATATTTTTTGCGTATTTTGCCAATAGCTTTGATGCTTTCGCACCAATAAAGCGAATACCTAAAGCCGTAATAAGTCTTGATAATTGGTTTTGCTTGGAATTTTCTATTGCTGTTATAAGATTGCGAGCGGATTTTTTACCCATCTTATCCATATCTTCTATATCTGATGCCTCTATAAAATATAAATCAGCTGCATTTTTAATTAATTTGCGTTCTAACATTTGTTTAATGATTGCCGGACCCAAACCGTCAATATCCATTGCATTTCTCGACACAAAATGGATAATATTTCGTGTAATCTGCGCCGGACAGCTTGCTCCTGTGCATCTGAATGCTGCTTCATCAGCTTCGCGTACTACATTTGCTCCGCACACAGGGCATTTTTCAGGCATAGAAAAAGGTATTTCGCCACCTGTGCGTTTTTCTTTTTTCACTTCAAGAATTTCCGGAATAATATCTCCTGCCTTCTGAACTACGACAGTATCACCAATTCTTATATCTTTTTCGTCAATATAGTCCTGATTATGAAGAGTTGCACGTGAAACAGTTGTGCCGGCCACGTGAACAGGCTCAAGTACAGCAAGAGGTGTTACAGCTCCTGTTCTTCCAACCTGAACTAAAA
>JAZNIV010000040.1:0-13955 GCA_045577675.1 Clostridia bacterium | reverse complement strand
AAAGAGAGGAAACCATTTCTGCAGGTGTTGCTATAGCGGTTTGAGGTGTCTCAGTAGTGTTATTTACATTATTTTCGTTAAGGAAATATAAGACGGAGACTGAAAGGAGTACAAATAGGCAGGCTACTATGCCTTTCCAATATTTTTTTAATATATATCGCTTAATAAAATTGCTAAAATTACGTAAGACAAGTTCTTCATCCTCAGATAATATGTATATATCTTTAATGCTGTTATAAGCTGAATATGCCTTGTCGCTGTTTAAGAGAGTAAGCTTTTGAATCTCACCAATTGTGCGTGGTTTTAACTTACTCAGAACACATACAGGAGCAAGAAGATTTAATGCGAAATCATCCGCCTCCTGCTCTTGTGCGGATTCTTTTTCAGGACTGTCACTTTTGCCAAGAATTCCGCAAAAAGCAGTAGGCGAAAGACAAATATGCCCGTATTCATGGGCCAGTGCGAATAAAATTTCATGCAACGTCAGTGTTTTATTGTAATACACTGCCTTATAACCGGGAATTGACACAGTAAAAGCGATTTGTGAGGGGATTTCAACACCTATTGAAATTAAATGTTTTATGCAAGCATCACTGTCGGAACGGAAAGAGATAACCAAATACCCTTTTTGTTCAATCATAAGAAAGAGGTTGTCTGAATTAATAGGTAAGGATGTAATGTTGGTATGTGCAAGAGCTTTGTTTGAATGATATAATGAGCTTGTATTCATTATAAGACCTCCTAAATTTTAGTATAATCTTATAATAATACGACATTTTTCGACATTCAACTGTAATTTTATGGTTATTCGGCAAATTTCTTTTGTTCTTCAATCCATTTTTGGAGTTCTGATGGGGTCATTTTGATTGTTTGTGATGTTATTCCTCCACCATATGCTGCCAGCTGAACCTCAAACTCCTGAACTTCTTCATGGTGGTCAACAGGTGTAATGATGTGCTTAAGCTCGTTTTCAAGCTGTCCGATTATCTTTAACTGTTCCCTGTCTGAAAATTGTGAAAAAATATGTAAGAGTTCTGTTTCGTTTTCAGTTAATTGAGATTCATTTTCCTTTCCGGTTACCAGCCAATCAATAGAAACATTTAGCATATTTGAGAGAGAAACAATTTTATCTATTGATGGTGAGTTTGTGGCAAAACGTTTAATTGCACCATTTCCAAAACCTAATTTTTTTTCCACTGCATTAGCTGTTAAGCCTAATTCCTGCAATTTTTGCATTATTCTTTCTACCATTAAAAACACCTCAAAAAAATATTTTCTCAAATTTGAAAAATAATACTTGACGTTTCTCATATTTGAGAGTATAATATAAATAGTTGGTAAGATTACCAAAAGAAACAATAATATTTTACCACGAAAAACGAGAAAAAACAAGAGGAAAGGAGAAATTGATATGACAAAACAAGAAAGAAAAGAAATCCTCGAACAGCAGTTGGAGCTGCTACACGAGGATTCTAAAGAAAAATCAAGTTGCGATAAGGATATATCGGACAACAGCATTGTAATGCTCAAAATTGTTGAATATCTTGATGAAAATACTTGAGATATGGAATATTTTAACGAGATTGAGGAGTGAAATAATGAACAAAAGGGAAATGCATAGGATTTTAACGTGGATAGATACCGTGGTGGCATTGACTGCCCTTACTTTTAGTATATATACACTAATGTGCAAATAACAGGAAGGAGGATAATCATGGAATTTATTTGTGGACACTGCGGAAATCCCACAAAGAACACAAAAGTTATTTTGGGTTATGTATTTCACACTTGCAATGAATGTCAAAAAAAGATGGATATAGAATATGATTGGCAAAGTGAAAATGAGCATTATGGAGAAAACACAATAATTTGTCCATATTGCGATTATGAATATGAGAATTATGATGCGTGCCGGTATGAAGATAATGAGGGTGAGATTGAGTGTCTCTTATGTGGTAAAAAATTTGATTTAGAAGTAAGAACTATAACGGAGTATTCTACAAAAAGAAGCCTTTGTGAGATGCCCGAAGATTATCAAGGTAATGATGACTGAAAATCCCCAATAAAATGAAATTCAAAAGGAGTAGATTATGAAAGGAAAATATAAAACACTTGAAAGTCTTGCCGCTCCTGTGAAGGAATGGCTTTGGAATTATTGTTTTAAGGATTGTCACGTTATCATATCATCAGACAGAATACGTGTTGTTGAAGGTGATATTGACACACCGCCTGCAAAGGAAGATACAGGCTGTGAATGCTGCCGGGAAAAGAAGTGTGCTAAATGTGTGAACCGGGCAAGTCATATATCTGATGAACCTTGTGCAAGCTGTGATGGGTATAAGAGTTTTAAAAGTAAGGATGAATTTTGTAAGAAATGCGGAAGGAGGCTAAACAAATGATATATGCATTATGTGCAACGGTAGCGGCTATCTGCTGGATTTCAACTAAAAAGTAATTACATATACAAAACACCGTCATAAATGAGCACTCTGCAAATTTTAATAGAGCTTGTTTCATTTTTTCCTAAAAGTGCAAATGTATTTCCCCTTTTATTGCTATAGTATACACACGGCGGAGTGCTCTTTTATGACGGTGAAGATGATGGAGGTAAGATATGATTAAATGTAAGTGTGTGGGAACTGAGAACCGGTGTGAAATAAGGGCTGAGGGAAATGTTTCAGAAATTTTAAGAGAGTTAGTTATAATATCGGGTGAGGTGCTTAACACCTGCAGCTGTGGAAGCGAGAAAGCATACAACGAATGTAAGGGCAGCTTTATTAATTGTCTTAAAGAAATAGATTTTAAGCACGTTCAAGGCTTGGAAAGGATTGATATAACATGATTTATGAAACAGTTTTTGCATTGGGTGCTTTGGCTATGGTTTTAGCAGCAAGTACTATGTTCGGATACGAGCTTAGGATAGTGCAGGAATATCGGGCAAAGGAAAGACGCAGGAAACGTAAAGAATTTTATCAATCTGCTGCTGAATACAATTGTCGGCACCAAATAAAACCGATATATGAATTTACGGTAGGAAATGCGTATGTGCCACACGATAGATTTATGGCATATAGTGGAATACGACATATACAAAAGGGGGTCGGAAGGTGTCAGCAGGAAGAAAACATCAACGTCGGCAGATAAGCTCAGAGGGTAAGTTTATCAAGGCAGCTCTGGCGGAGCTTAATATGAACCAAAGGGAATTTTGCCGGGAACAGAATATTCCTGAAAACCGTCTGAGCGACATTATACATATGAACGAGAATGATATACCGAGAAGAATGATACCGTGGAGACTTAAGGTGTATGAAACCTTACAAAGGCTATTAAAGGAGGCGGCGGGATGACAAGTGAATGGGTAACTCTTTCTGAAGCTGCCGAGCTTGAGGGGGTTACATATAATACATGCAAATTACGTGCTTTTAGAGAATCATATAAAACCAAGTCAGAACCTAATATAACAGGCGGACAGAATTCAATCTACATAGACGTTTCCTCTCTCTCCGACAAGGCTCAAAGGTTATACAAGCGAAGAAAGCAGGCGGCAGCAGATAAGGAGCGGAAAAGGAAGCTGCTCGAATCGGGTGAACCGCCGTGGTATGTGACCTGTGACTTTGAGTGGTTTATGACGCACTATGAAAAGAAGTGGAAAGAGGCTTTAGGGCTTGCCGCAGTAATTGAAAAATACCTTCGTGAATCTCAAGAGCATTACAAGAACACAACAGAATTTTGCGAGGAGTTTGTAAAAACTCATCTTGATATATCCGCAAAGCAGTTCCGGAGATATTTAAAAAGGTATAAAGAGGGTATGAGCTGGGCGGAGCTTCGTGAAAGCGAAACAAATCAAAGCTATGATATGCTGCGAATAATGGCACTTTGTCCTCCTCCTAAAAAGGGCATACATACAAAGCTCACTCCCCAAATTTGTGCCGATATTGAAAATCTGTGGGCGAGTGAGAAGTATCATCAGAACCTGCAGAGTGTTCAGATGCTTTGTGAGGACCTGTGGGACAGGCTCGACAGGCGAGGCAGTGACTGGAAGCCGTCATACAATACAGTCCTTCGGTACTGCAAGGAGCTTATGTATAACAACAGTGACGTTCATACCCTTCTTAAAAAAGGCGTCAAGGGATTTAAGAGTGAGGCTATGCTTAAATGCCGAAGGGATATTACTTCACTTAAGGTGATGGAATGTGTAATGGCAGATGCACACACCTTTGACTGCTGGGTGGAGGTTACCAAGGAGAATGGGCAAAAAACAGCAGCCAGACCATATCTTGTCGGATGCATTGATGTCCGCTCACGCTGTATGGTTGGCTGGGGTATTTGCACACAGCCGAACAGTGAGGTTTTAAAACAGGTTGTGCTGCATATGATGTACCCAAAAAAAGGCTCAGGCATTTATGGTGTACCGAGAGTCTTTTATATAGATAACGGTAAGGATTTTACTGCAGAAACCCTGACGGGCAGAAAACGCAGTGTGCGGTTTGATATTGACGGTGAAACGAAGGGCTTTTACAAGTCTATGGGAATTGAATATGACAAGAGGGCTCTTCCGTATCATGCGTGGGTTAAGGGTCAGATAGAAAGATGCTTCGGAACTGTGATAAACCGATTCACCAAGAGGTTTGACAGCTATACAGGAACTTTAACCGGCTCAAGGACTGACGGAAAGGTTGTAAAGGATATTAAAGGTATGCTTGAGCGAGGCGAGCTCTATACAATGGAAGAATTTGCAGCTATGTTTGAAACCTGGCTTGAGAGTGAATACCACCAAAGGGTGCATCAAGGGCTGAAAGAGGATGGAGCGGAAAAACCGATACCGGAATGGGTGTTCTCGCACGAAGAAAGATATATGCAAGCTGCTCCGCCTATGGACTATGCGATTACCCTGCTTGGAAAATGCGAAACAAGGACGGTACATAACTACGGCATAAAGGTCGAAGGTGAAACGTATATGAGTGAGGAGCTTGCACGATATATCGGCGAAAAAGTAACCGTCCGGTACTATACCAAAAATATGGGCTTTATATGCTGCTCTACTTTAGAGGGTATAAAGATATGCAATGCTTACCCTGCAGAAAAGATTAATCCTCTTGCAGAGCTGGGCGATATGAGCCTTACGGAGCATTTGAAGATGCAGAAAAGGCAGCTAAAACGTGCAAGAGAGGATGTAAAGAATCTTTTAATGCCATTTAGTCAGCGAGGTCTGCAGCTTCCCGAGCTTTCGGATGAGCCGCAAAAGGTTGTGGCAATTCCGCAGGACAGGCAGTATACAGAAAACAAAAAGCTGGAACGTGAAAAAAGAGAGCGGTATCAGAATGAGTTTATGAAACGTCAGGCGGAAAAGGCCTTCAGGCGTATAGAAAATTTATAAATGAGGTGATTTTGTGATTACGGTAAATGAAGAATTAAGGGCTATGGCTGAAAGTTTTATGGATGAAAACAGGCTGTCAAAGGCAGCTTTGGCAAATCGTGTGAATATCCATAGAACAAGCGTAAGTCAGTATTTTAACGGAGCATATGATGAACTGTCACAAGGGACTGTTGACAAGCTGGAGGAAGCACTTTCTGCTATGCTTGATATAACAAAGAGCAAGACGGAAGCTTCCGTTCCTGCCGTTCCGATACAGGGCAAAACAAAGATTTGCGAAACCAGTGACAGTGTTGGCATTATAGCTGTATGCCAGAGTTGTCAGGAATATATGGGACTTGGAATAATTGTAGGACGCAGCGGATTTGGAAAGACGTATACACTAAAGTATTATGCTAAGTCGCCTAAGGTTTGCTATGTTGAGTGTAATGAGAGTATGAATGCAAGAGACCTTGTTAAGGCAATTGAAAAGACGCTTGCTCTTCCGCATATAACCGGAAGCATTGATGACAGGCTGGATAATATAAAGGACTTCTTTAACTCAAATGCCGGTTATCTCTTAGTTATAGATGAAGCAGACAAGCTGATTACAAAATACACACAGAAAAAAGCTGAGATTTTAAGGAATATCTATGACCAGTCTGACGTCGGTCTTATCCTGGCAGGAGAGCCGGCACTTGAGAAGATGGTGCGCCAGTATATTCCCCGAATGGCTAACAGAATTGACTTCTTCTATGAGCTTGAGGGTTTATCAAAAACAGAGGTGCAAAAGTATATTACAGGATATGACTTTGACGAAAAAGCTGAAGAAGAAATAGTTCACCGTGCGACAAACGATAAAAACGGGTGCTTCCGGCTTTTAGACAGAACGTTTAAGAATGTAATTAGGGTTGCAAGCGGAACTATCACACTTGATACTGTGCGGCAGGCATCAAGTATGATGCTGATATAAAGGTGGAGGTAATTAAGATGCTTATAGTAAGACATATGAATGCTACGGCCGTTCAGGGAGAGGATGGCTGTGTACGGATATATTTAGGTGATGTAGTTATTTCGAGACGATTCTTTGAACCGAAAACCGCAGACGAGCTTAAGGAGCTTATAGAAGAATATATTGAGAATAAAGGAAGGGGTGCTGCCAGATGAGTACAAAAGCAAAGCATAAGGAAAGAAGCAAGAGGAGTTATCTTAAAAAACAAAGCATATTCAGTGGCTTCAGGCAGTTCTATCCTAACTGGATTAAAAGAATGCTGTTTTATCAGAATACCGGAAGGTTGGGGTAAATATGTCATTTTATGATGATGTAATGCGTGCAGAGCGTGCAAGACTTGCAAATTACGGGCTAGATGAAAGTGTATATATCCCCCCCTAAGTGTCCTGTATGCGGCAGCAGGGATTGGGACCATGTATACAGAGACAAGGACAGAGAGGTTATCGGTTGTGAAATGTGCATAAAGGAAGATTATGACTGGGATGGTGAATAAAAATGAAGCCTGAACTAATGCGTCGACTATGGGCGGTTGCACGTGAATACGGAGTGGACAAGGATATGCTGCATTCATTATGTATTGAGGAGCTGCAGGAGGAGCATATTTCGCATTTGTCGGACAGGCAGGCTTTGTACTTAATTGACCGTGTGCAAGGTAAGGATGCAATAAAGCCTTCGCCCCGGGGAATGATTTCGGAGAGACAGAAGAAATATATTAAAGACCTGGAATATAAATTGGGATGGAATGATAACCCTGCAAGGCTTGCCGGTTTTATCAAAAAATATGCAAAAACAGATGTGATTGATTGGCTTACTGTCAGTCAGGCTGCAAAGGTTATAGAAGGGCTTAAGGCATTAGCTGAAAGGAAGTGACTATGCTGTGTGTGATGAAATTAAATACGAGGATTTACCGGAGCCTTACGACGCAATTGCTGCAGAGCTCGATTTAGAAAGTGCCCTAAAGCTTGCAAGACTGTTTTCCGGTGAGCGTGTATACTTCCCTAAATATGAAGCTGTGGAGCGTCCCCTACGCAATAAAAAGATAATCACAGAATTTAACGGATATAACTTCAAGCAGCTTGCCCGAAAGTACGGAATTACTGAAATGGCAATCCGGCAGATTGTAGCGGATGAAATAGTAAAAAAGCAGAACGAACCCAACAAGGACCAAATAAGCTTCTTTGACCTTGATGTATAAAATACTTTGGTAAAATATTTTACCATACAGCTTTATAATAATATAGTAGAATTACAGTAACAAAGGCGTTACTGTAATTTTATTTTGGAGGTATTTTATGAGGAAAGAAAGATTTGTGGAGGGACAGGACAGATGCCAAACATTGCAAATTGGATACTGGCAATAATACAGCTTGTTGCAACATCCTTTTCAGGGCTTGTCGGATATATATTCAAAAAAGAAGCCTCAAAGGTAAAGGATTTAGAGGAAAGGATTGAAACGGTTGAAAGGAACATTCAAGAAAACTATGTAAAAAAATGTGACTGTAAGCCTGTAAACGGCGAAGAATTTTTGAAGTATTTAAGTGAGCTTGAGCTGAGGATGACGGATAAGTTCGTTCCCCGGAAGGAATATAACCGGACACAGGGAGAGATTTCAAAAAAGCTGGATAAAATATATGAAATTTTAATGGAAAGGAAGTAGATTATGAAAATTAAAGAAGAATTAATAAAGGATGAAAAGGAAACATTCTGCCAAAATAACGGAATTGTTATGAGGACGATTGTTACATTTTTTAAGCGTGGATGGTTTAAGACAAAGGAGTTGCTCCGAACACTTGAAGCATATGAGCTTGAAATAAGCGATGTAACCGGTGCAATTGACTATTTTGCGGACATGGGATATATAAAGGTGCGTGACAGCGAGACTCACGAAGAGGTACTTCCGTGCGATATGGATTTTGAGGATTTGGAAATCAGGCTGCACGCAAACGGGGTACAGCTCTCCAATCACCTTATTTCTGATATAGGTATCGACCTCTGATAAGGAGGCGGATGGCGTGAGTGAAAGAAGGAAAACAAGAACACGGTCAAAGATAGATGAGCTGCCGCAGGAGATACGGCTCATTGTTGAGTCAATGCTGGCGAATGTTACATATTCCTATCAGGATATTTCGGATTACTTAAAAGGTCAGGGATATGACGTTTCAAGAAGCAGCGTAGGAAGATATGCTGTAAAAACAAACAATGCAACTAAAAGGGTGCTTGAAGCACAGGCACAGGTTGCAGCGATAGTCGAGGCAGTAAAGAAAAACCCGGACCTTGACTATACTGAAGGAACAATGCAGATGATTGCCGGAGGTCTTACGCAAAGGATTGCCGTAGCCCAAGAGGAATGGGACGAAATGGACCTGAATAAAGCGGTGCAAAACCTTATAGCTCTTTCAAGAGCAAAGGGATATAAGGATAAGGTATACTCGGAGCTTTCTAAAAAGCTTGATTTAGCACTTACAGGGTTTAAGCAACAGATATTTGAGGAAATTTCAGATAAAGACCCTCATCTTGCACAGCGTCTTATCTTCTTTGCGGAGGATTTTGCGGAAAGGATAACACAGGATAAATAAATTTTGGACATTATACGTGCCAAAATATTTCGTCCTGCCCTGAAAAATCCGACAAAAATGTTAAAAAACGGAGGCTTTAAAGGTATGGCTTTTAAAGAATGGCAGAAAAAAGCTCACAGGCTATATTTTGAGGAGCATAGGAAAATAACCGAGATTTCTGAGCTTGTCGGAAAGACACGTCAGACTGTAAGCTGCTTCCTGCAGGCTCAGCCGGAGTGGGAAAAAGAACAAACCTTTAGAAAAGAAGAATCGGCAAAAAGGAGAAAGAAGCAAAAACTGTTTTATGATATGCTGCATCGGAGCGAACCGAACCTTTTCCGTGAACACGAAATTGCAGTAAGGATACTATCTGCAGAAAAGTATCATTGAGGTAAATATGGGACTTATATATGATTTTATGAAGTTTAACAGGAATAACACCCTTGTTTTGAACACCCTGCAGGACATATTTGAATTTGTCCAGCGATTTTGTGAAAATGGCAGCATTACAAATGAACAAAAGAAGCGTATTACGGAAAGAGTTTTAGTGCAGCTTGAAAAAAGTATATCAGACGGGCAGCTCTTTACTGACAAGCAGGCTGAGTTCTGGAAGGGTGCTACCCACCGATGGAATATAAAAGAGGGTGCTACAAGAAGCGGGAAAACCTTCCTTGATTATTTCCATATTGCAAAGAGGATTTCTTCTTGCACAGGTGCAGGTCTTATTCTTCTTTTGGGAAATACCAAAGGAACCTTAAACCGAAATATTTTAGAACCAATGCGTTCTATATGGGGAAATGAGCTTATCGGTAATATCGGCAGTGACAACACAGTAATGATGTTCGGTAAGAAATGTCACGCACTGGGAGCTGATAAGGTAAATCAGGTATCGAAGCTTCAGGGTGCCGGCATTGAATACTGTTATGGTGATGAGGTAACTACATGGAATGAGGAAGTATTTTCAATGCTGAAGTCAAGACTTGATAAACCAAATTCCTGTTTTGATGGAACGTGTAACCCGGATAACCCTAACCATTGGCTTTTAAAGTTTTTAGAGAGCGGTGCAGATGTGTTCAGGCAGCGGTATCAGATTTACGATAATCCGAAGCTTTCGGAGGAATTTATAAAGAACCTGGAACGTGAATATGCCGGCACTGTATATTTTGATAGGTTTATTCTTGGTAAATGGGCACTTGCTGAAGGTCTTATTTATCCGATGTTTGATAAGGAAAAGCACATTTTCACAGAAATGCCGGATGGTAGCGAATATTACATAAGCATAGACTACGGAACACTTAACCCTTGCAGTATGGGGCTGTGGTGTATGTCTGGCGGAAAGGCATACCGTATAAGAGAATTTTATTACAACGGCAGAGATGAACAACATCTCAAAACCGATGAAGAATATTATGAGGAGCTTGAAAAGCTGGCAGACGGAAAGAATATTCAGTATGTCATAATCGACCCGTCAGCTGCAAGCTTTATAGAAACAGTCAAGCGGCACGGAAAATTCTCTGTAAAAAAAGCGAAGAATGCCGTGCTTGACGGTATCAGATATACCGCTTCACTGTTAGCAAGTGACAAAATACTGATTCACAAGGATTGCACCGGTGCTATTTCTGAATTTGGGATATATGCATGGGATACTTCAAGTACAGAGGATAAGCCTATTAAGGCAAACGACCACGCAATGGACGATACCCGGTATTTTTGCATGACAGTACTTAAAAGGATTTGGGGACAACTATGGGAAAAGTAAGAGATTTTTTTGAGAAGGTGATTGGAATTTTCGGATTTTACAAAACACTTGATACGTTGGGCATTAAACCGGCAATATCAGATGTAATGACTCAAGAAATAACAAAATGGCGAAGTGCTTATACCAAAAGTGGCAGTCTCTCTCTGCCGGCTTCTATTTCGACAGAATTGGCAAGGTTAGTAACTCTTGAGTTTAAAACTAAAATAAGCGGTTCAGAACGTGCCGAATATCTAAATAACAGCTATCAGGACTTCATAAAAGACATTCGCAAGAATGCAGAAAGTGCAGCAGCTCTTGGCGGTGTTATGTTTAAGCCGTATGTATATAACGGCAAAATATACATAGACTGCGTACAGGCTGAGCGATTTGTTCCGACAGCTGTTGACCCTGCCGGCAATATTACGTCTTGTGTATTTCTGGACCGAATATTTAAAGGGAAAAAATATTATACAAGAATTGAAGAACATACTTGGCTGGATGATATGTATGTAGTGCGGAATACTACGTATGTTTCGGACACAGATATAAGCTTAGGACGAAGAACATCACTTTCTGATATACCTGAATGGGGTAATCTTCAGCCGGAGACGTATATTAAAGGTATAAAAAGACCGCTGTTTGCATATTTCAAAATGCCTATGGCAAACAGATTTGATACTGACTCACCGCTTGGTATCTCAGTATTTGCAGGAAGCTTAAAGCTTATTGATGATGCAAATAAGCAGTATGAACGGCTTTTGTGGGAATTTGAAAGCGGAGAGCGAGCTGTATATGCAGATGAAACAGCTTTTAAGACTGATAAAGACGGCAATAAAATACTTCCGGACAAGCGGCTCTATAGGCTTTTAAATTCAGAAGAACTGTTTGAGGAGTGGACACCTACACTTCGGGAAGGAAATCTAATAAAAGGTCTTAACGAAATCCTTCGTAAGATTGAATTTAATACAGGACTTGCCTATGGAACCTTATCGGATACGCAGGATGTTGATAAAACTGCTGAAGAGATAAAGTCATCAAAGCAGAGGAGTTATTCTACTGTATCCGATATACAGTCAGCTTTAAAAAATGCACTTCTTGAGCTTGTCGAGGTATTACAAATTTTTGCTGACCTTTATGAGCTTTGCCCTGATGGTGAATGCTCCGTATCATTTGATTTTGACGACAGCATCATAGCTGACCGAAAAACAGAGTTTGAGGAAAAGATGCGTCTTGTAAGTCTTGGAATTTTGCAGCCATGGGAGCTAAGGAGCTGGTATATGGGTGAAGATGAAAAAACAGCCAAAGCGAATGTCATGGGCAGTGAGCCTGAAGGCATTGAAGAATGATTACTCCGGAATATTTATCACGAATGCTCACGCTTTTAGAGGTTCATAAGGAGCTTTCTGAAAGTATACTTCGTGATATTATCAGAAGAATTATAAAGACCGACTTCACCATTACCGACACTGCAAGCTATCAGGCGGAGCTTCTGCAAAATGCCGGGATGTGCCTTGATGAAATAACAGAAGCTGTTGCAAAGGAAACAAACCGACAAAAGGCAGAAGTTGAAAAAGCCTTTATAGATGCTAAAACTGAGGTATTTAATTATGATGATGAGGTTTTAGAGCTTGCTGGATATTCCCCTGTGAAATTTAAAACGCTGTCGCCGCAGATGTCGAAAATCTACACAGCAAGCTTAAAGGATACAGCAAGTGAGGTTTTAAACCTTACAAGAACAACGGCAGCGACAAGCCAGACTGCATTTATAAACTGTGCTAATGTTGCTCATATGCAGATTACATCCGGAGGCCTTACATATCAGCAGGCAATTAAGGAAGCGATTATCTCTGCCAGCCGGCAGGATATTAAGGTTGTATATCCTTCGGGGCATATACAGAGTCTTGATGCAGCGGTCAGACGTGCAGTGCTTACGGGCGTTAATCAGAGCTGTATAAGACTTTCGGAAATGCGTGCCGATGAGTATGATGTTGATATTATGGAAATATCTGCACATAGTGGGGCAAGACCGGAGCATGCTATGTGGCAGGGACGGCTTGTGTCACGTTCCGGAAGAAGCGGATATTTGACGCTTGATGATATAGGCTACGGAACTGTAACAGGTTTTATGGGAGCAAACTGCAGGCATGACTGGAATATGTTTTTTGAAGGAGCTTCTAAAAGGGTATATACCGATGAGGAGCTTGAATCACTTAAAAATGCAACGGTTACATATGATGGTGAAGAAATACCGGAATGGAAAGCTGTTCAAAAACAGCGAGGTATGGAACGGCATATCCGAGAGCTGAAGCGCGAGCTTGTAGGTATTGATGAGGCTATGAAGAATACAGAGGATAATGAGCTTTTGTCGGAGCTCAAAGCAAGCTTTGAGAAAAAGGCAGTCCGCTTGAAAAGCAAAGAAGCTGAACTTTTAGACTTCTGCAGCCAGACCGGACTTAAACGTGACCGCTCCCGTGAGCAGATGTTCTGTGCGGAAACCGAAAAGGGCATTAAGGCTTGGACAAAGAGTGTAAGCAGTAAGGCGGTTTATGCGAATAAGTGGTCGGTTGACAAGTATAAGGCTATACATTATAATAAAGACGGAACAATTATTGTTACCGATAGGTTGAAACATGTATCGCCTACATACAAACCAAATGCAGTTGTGGATGTTAAATGTAAGGATGGTCATATTGAACGAACCATATATGATGCCGATGGCAGGATGTATAAACAAATACATCCTACAAATCACGGGAATCCCAAAAACCATCCTTATGGTGATTATGGAGAGCATCGTCATGATATAATTTGGAAGGATGATAAAATTTCAGACAGACCTGCAAATGAATTATCAGAAAGAGAGAGAGAGAAAGGAGCATGCTGACATACTATGAATGGCGATAAATTGAAAAAGCTTATATTATCATTGACTCAGGACATAGAATTTGTTTACAATGGAGTGCATGGCGCAATTTGCCCATTCAATCATAACAAAATCTCTGTAGCATTTGGAGATGTTGAGGTTGAGTATGACAATATCAATGATGTTATGAATAGCACTATATTTGATGGAAAGTCATTACGTGATATAGCAACAAAATTGGAAATTCAATAAATCAAAAACACCGATTAAGGTGTTTTTTTAGTGCAAAAATTTAAAGGAGTTGATTGGATTTGATTAGGTACAGGCCGCCATAGGACATGGGCGGCAGAGCATATATACATTCTTTTAAAACATTATCACTTCCCCTAGGAGTGTATATAAGAGCTGTCGCCGATTAATATTCTATGTGTTTT
>JAZNIV010000039.1:0-41904 GCA_045577675.1 Clostridia bacterium | reverse complement strand
TTGTCAAATAATCAGGAAAACAGAGCAGCTGCATAGTATTCTGTGCTAAAAATTTATAATATATTTGTGGAGGGAGAAAAAAATGAAAAATATCATTCGTTGGGGGATTGTTGGCCCCGGGCAGATTGCACACCTATTTGCGGAATCAATAAAAAATGTTGAGGGAGCAGAGCTTATGGCAGTTGCCTCGACAAGCGAAGAAAGAGGAAAAGCTTTTGCCGGACAATATAATATTCCGAATGTGTTTGTCGGATATGATGAAATGGCAAAGTCAGCACTTATTGACGCTGTTTACATTGCAACACCTCATCCATTTCATAAACCGTGTGCGGAGATTTTTCTTAATGCAAAAAAACACGTTTTGTGCGAAAAACCTATATGCGTTAATGCAGCTCAAGCCATAGCGCTTAAGGAATGTGCAGAAAAAAACGGTGTGTTTTTGATGGAGGCATTGTGGACAAGGTTTTTACCTGCAATTGGTGAGGCACTTAAAATAGCGAAAAGCGGTGTTATTGGAGATATAAGAGGAGTAAGTGCCGATTTTAGTTTTTCTTCATTAGAGTCAAGGGAAGAAAGCAGACTCTTCCGCAACGAATTAGGTGGCGGTGCACTTCTTGATGCGGGCATTTACGGATTAAATTTTGCGGCTATTTTTTTGGGTAATGATCCAAAGAGTATATTTTCAATTTCGGATATTAATGGTGGCGTTGATTGTCAAACCAATATATTGTTGAAATACAATAGCGGGGCATTAGCCTCTGTTTCAGCGGGGATTACTGTAGATAAACCGGAATTTGGTTATATATACGGAACAAAAGGATATATTACCTTACCGCAGTTCCATGGTGCACAAGAAATTTTTGTTAAGGTGAACAACGAAGAAAAACATATTTCAAAACCCCGTATCGGATATGGTTTTGAGGAAGAAATTTACGAGGCTTGCAGTTGTATCCGCGAAGGTAAGCTTCAAAGTGACATTATGCCTATGTCGGAGAGTATAAAAATTATGAAACAGATGGACTGCATAAGAGAGCAGATTGGTTTAAAGTATCCGTGTGATGTGTGATTTTCGGTCATTATCTGATATAACGAATAGGGAGCAAAGAACTATGAAGAAAGATTATGAGGTAAAATAATGTATAAATATGAAACTCATTTACATACGGCTCCTGTAAGTAAATGTGCCAAAGCAAATGTTTATGAAAGCATAGATTTTTATAAGCAGAACGGATATGATGGTATTTTTATTACAAACCATTTTTTGGACGGAAATATTAATACAGGATCAATATCTTCTTATGAAGAAAAAATTGAATTTTTCTTTTCGGACTATGAAGAAGGTGTAAATTATGGGAAGACTGTAGGGTTAAAAGTTTTCTCCGGAGTTGAAATGTCTTATAAAGGAACTGACTTTTTAGTTTATGGACTTAGCAAAGAATGGTATTTGAAAAATCCACAGATTATGGATATGAAAAAAAGCGAGGCACTTGAATATTTAATGAATAGTGGTGCTTTGGTAATACAGGCACATCCGTATAGAGAGGCATCTTACATTGATCATATTCGTCTGTTTCCAAGACAGGTGCACGGGATAGAAGTAATCAACTCATCAAGAAGCAATTTTGAAAATAATATGGCAAAAATTTATGCGAAAAATTACGGATTGTTAGAATTTGCCGGTTCGGATAATCATTGTGCAGGTGAACACAAGTTTTTAGCAGGAATGTGTTCTGAAACTCCGGTTTTGGACGAACAAGACTTTGTTGAGCGTGTAATAGGCGGGAAAATGAGTGTTTTTACGCTAAATTTAGAATAAGCTATACTCTATTAGTATATAGAATTTTTGTTCTCCGGTCTTTACAAAATCATATAATGATTGCCGAATGTTGGCGAAATGGAGATAAATTAACATGATTAATGAAAAAACAAAATATGGGTTGATTTGTTTAATATCGCTTCTTATAATGCCTCTTTCTGCAAGCGCAAATATGGTTTGGCCATCTTTATATATTGCAGAGGGGATGAGAAGTTGGTATGTGATATTAATTGGGCTTGTTTCCGAGATAATATTTGTAAAATGCTTTTTAAAACAGTCGTATTTAAAATCGGTTGTAATTGCATTTGTTATGAATTTAGTGTCTACGGTTTTAGGCGTTGTTGCAATACCTTTGAGTGGTTTTATTGGTGAAATTTTGATGATTCCTTTTGGTACGGGAACATTTCATCCTACTCATTGGCTAATGAGTTATGTATTTGCTGTACTTTCAAATGTGCTTATTGAGGGACTGACTGTAAAATTCATATTTAAATACAAATTCAAGAAAATGTTTTTGTGGCTTTGTGTTGCAAATGCGATTAGTGTTATAATTTGTATTTTGTTTCACGGAATAGAAATGCAAAATATAAATATTTGATTTTGGTCTTACCTTAATACGAACTACTAATAAATTTAATTTTGAAAATCAAAGGAGATGATATGATGCGAACAATTTTTATGAGATACCCGGATGGGAAGTCAAAAGCGGTTACATTCAGTTACGATGATGGAGTGCCGCAAGATAAAAGACTTGCAGAACTGTTTAACAAATACAATATGAAATGCACATTTAACTTCAACTGTGAATTTATGAGAGGGGAGAATTTCACAAAGGAACAGATTAAAGAATATTTCTTGTCTAAAGGCCATGAAATCGCAGTACATGGAGCCAATCACAGAGCAAACGGAAATATGAGGCCTATTGAAGGAATAAGAGATGTGCTGGATTGCAGACTTGAACTTGAGGCAAAATGTAATTCTATTATTCGTGGAATGGCCTATCCTGATAGCGGAATAACACAGATGGCAAATTTTGGTACTTATGAAATGATAAAACAGTATCTTATCGAACTGGATATTGCATATTCGCGAACATTGGGTGGAGACAATGACTCTTTTATGCTACCTGCAGATTTCCATGCATGGATGCCCACTGCCCACCACGACAATCCGCGGATTATGGAGTTTATCGACGAATTCTTAAAACTTGATATTTCTACAAAAGTATACCATGCAAGAAGGGTTTCACGCCTTATGTATATATGGGGACATAGCTATGAGTTTGACCGTAATGACAACTGGGATCATATGGAAGACATTTGCAAAAAGCTTTCAAATAATGACGAAATATGGTATGCCACAAACATAGAAATCTATGATTATGTGGAAGCCTATAAAAGTTTAAAATATAGTGCTGATGGTCGTAGAATTTATAATCCCACACTTTTTACAATATGGCTGGATGTTGATGGTACGTTATACAACGTAAAATCGGGCGAAACCATTTGCATCTAAACCTTATGTCTCGCAAAGGCAAAAAGCATTGGCATCCGGATTATACAGTCTTTACAATTAAGCTTTTCGAGTATAAAAAAACACACACCCTTCCTTGAATTTTTGGATAGGTGATGATAATTTGTTTGGGTTAATAAAATACACTTGACAAAATATTCTTTTTATGGTACAATGACCTTGGTACTGAGAAATGGAGACGTATCAAAATAAACATAGGTTTGTTTTGGTATGTCTTTTTTTGTGCCATAGTAAATTTTAAAATTGTTTTTGGAGGGTTAATATGAAAAATAATGTTGTAGATTGGAAAACGATTACTGATTTTGTGATTGATTCTTTTGTCGGATACGGAATTCCGAGAGAAGATGCCGAAATCTGTGCTGATGTTCTGTTGGAATCTGATAAGAGAGGGATTGAATCCCACGGAGTAAACCGTTTTAAGCCGGTTTATCTTGACCGCATTAAAGCAGGCATCCAGCAAGCAGTAACGAATTTTGAAATTATAAAAGAAACTCCTACAACTGCAGTTATAGACGGACATCACGGTATGGGTCAGGTAATCGGATATAATGCTATGAAAATGGCTATTGCAAAAGCAAAGGAATATGGTATGGGTATGGTTGTTGTACGTAATTCCTGCCACTACGGTATTGCAGGCTATTATTCCTCTATGGCGACAAAAGCAGGATGCATTGGTATGACCGGTACAAATGCTCGTCCATCTGTTGCACCGACACATGGTGTAGAAGGTATGTTTGGAACAAATCCTTTTACAATCGGAGTTCCTACCGATGAAGCCTTTGATTTCAATTTTGATTGTGCAACATCAATTACTCAAAACGGTAAGGTTGAATATTATGAAAGAATAGGAGAGGATGTTCATCCGGGCACTATCATTGGAATTAACGGTGAGGCAATTGAGGGCGATGCCGGAGTAGCACTTAAAAAAATACGTACAGGTACTGCAGCCCTTACAACTCTTGGCGGAATTGGTGAAGCTTTAGGTGGCTATAAGGGATACGGCTTTGCACTTGCGGTTGAGTTTTTCTCATCTATTCTTCAAGACGGTGCATACGGAAAAGACCTTGACGGAAAGGATGAAAACGGTAATATTCGTCCTTATCAGCTTGGTCACTGGTTTATAGCAATTGATACCGACCATTTTATGGGTGAGGATATTGCCCGTAAAAAGGCAGGAGAAATTTGTCGCAGTATGCGTGCTTCAAAAAAAGCACCGGATAGCGAACGTATATATACTGCCGGCGAAAAGGAATATGAAATCCGACTTGCACGAAAAGACGGTGTGCCGATAAATGAATCGGTTCAAAAGGAGATTATAGCTGTTCGTGACGAGCTTGGACTTACACAGTATAAATTCCCATGGGAGGATTGATTTATGGATATCAGACAGGAATCACTGAAAAAGCACTATGAATGGAACGGGAAAATAGAAGTTATTTCCCGTGCACCAATTAATTCAAGAGAGGATTTGTCTCTTGCTTACACCCCCGGTGTTGCAGAGCCATGCCTTGAAATAAACAAGGATATCAATAAATCCTATGATCTTACACGTCGTTCAAATCTTGTGGCAGTTATTACTGACGGTACTGCAATACTCGGACTTGGTGACATAGGCCCTGAGGCAGGAATGCCTGTAATGGAAGGCAAATGTGCACTTTTTAAGGCCTTTGCGGATGTTGATGCATTTCCGTTATGTATAAAGTCTAAGGATGTTGATGAAATTGTCCGTACCATATATCTGCTTTCAGGCAGCTTTGGCGGTATCAACCTTGAAGATATTTCAGCACCACGTTGCTTTGAGATTGAACAGAAGCTTAAGGAAATTTGTGATATTCCTATTTTCCATGACGACCAGCACGGAACAGCAATAGTCGTTGCAGCGGCACTTATTAATGCACTTAAGCTCGTAAAGAAAAGCATAGGTGAAGTGAAGGTTGTCATAAACGGAGCAGGCTCGGCAGGTATTGCCATAGGAAAGCATCTTATGAACATGGGTGTGAAAAATCTTACATATTGTGATAGATTTGGTATTATTTACAAAGGAAATCCGGGTAACAATAGTGCACAGGAAGAAATCGCAGAGGTGACAAATCTTGAAGGAAAGCAAGGTTCTCTTGCCGATGCACTTGCAGGGGCAGATGTATTCATTGGTGTTTCTGCACCAAACCTTGTTACAGCTGAGATGGTAAAATCTATGGCAAAGGATGCAATTCTGTTCCCAATGGCAAATCCTACTCCCGAAATTATGCCCGATATTGCAAAGGCGGCAGGAGCAAGAGTTGTTGGAACAGGTAGGTCAGACTTTCCGAATCAGATTAATAATGTTTTGGCCTTCCCCGGAATTTTCCGTGGAGCACTTGATTGCAGAGCTTCTTGCATAAATGAAGAGATGAAGGTCGCAACGTCCTTTGCACTTGCATCTTTAATTCCTGATGATGAGATAACCGAGGAAAATATAATAGCTAATGCACTTGATAAAAGAGTGGCACAGGTTGTAGCTGAAGCAGTTGTTAAAACAGCCAAAGAAACCGGTGTGGCCAGAATATAATTTAATATTATAATATTACAGAGTAAGCTTAAGAGGCTGTAGTAAAATGAATTTCATTTTGCTGCAGCCTCTTTTGGGGTAGTCGAAAAATAGTGTAGATTTTGCTACACCCCTTGATTATTGTCAAAAAAAGTGATATACTTTGAGTCATATAAGTGAGGTGTGTTGATATGAATAAGAGAATAATTGCGGCAGTTAGAAGTAATCGCGAGCTTGAAGAAGCGGTGAAGTCAAATGCATCGATGATTTTTATGCTTTCACCGAATATTGAGGATATAAAGCTGCAGACCGAGCTTGTTCACAATGCCGGAAAGAAGTTTTTTATACATATCGACCTTGCTGAAGGAATAGGAAAAGACGAATATGGCATACGATTTGCAAAGAAGCTCGGTGTTGATGGAATTATAAGTACAAGAACAAATATAATCAAAATGGCTTCAAAGCTCGGTGTTTGTACTGTGCAACGCTTTTTTATTGTGGATTCACATTCGGTATATACAAGTATTGAGGCGGTAAAACAGTCAAAAGCTGATATGATAGAAATAATGCCGGGAACCGTGACAAAGGTAATAAAGAAAATGAAGGAAGATTTTGAGGTCCCGATAATTGCGGGGGGACTGGTTGAAACTCAGGCTGAAATTGATGAGGCTCTTTCCTGCGGAGCTGCTGCCGTATCTACAGGAAAGAGTGATTTTTGGAATACTATAGAGCCTGCCTGACAGGAAAAGAAAAACGTGTAAAGTGGCATTGTGAAAAGAAAAATTTATTTCTTATGTGATGGGCTTCATAACCGGTAATATATTGAAATAAGCTTGTATCGATTGTAATTTGACAAGAGCTGTCAATCAAAGAGATTGGTATATAGATTAGCCGGTTTTTATATTAATGAATGTGATTTATTTTTTTGCAAAATATATATAATGCAACAAAAAAACGGAGGAATTTTTTGATGGAAAAACTGAAAAACGTGCAGCCGAGCCGTGTTTTTAAATACTTTGAGGAAATAAGTGCTATTCCGAGAGGCTCGGGAAATATGAATAAAATTAGCAGCTATTGTATGGATTTTGCTGCTAAGCATCAACTGAAAGCTATGCGTGATGAGGCAGATAACGTAATTATATTTAAAGCCGGAACAAAAGGCTATGAAAATGCAGAGCCTGTAATTTTACAGGGACATCTGGATATGGTTTGCCAGAAAACAGAGGAAAGTACGGTTGATTTTGAAAAAGACGGGTTAAAGCTTTATATTGACGGCGATTTTGTTAAAGCGGAAGGTACAACACTCGGTGCAGACAATGGAATTGCGGTTTCAATGATTTTGGCAATATTAGAAAGTAATGACATTCCGCATCCTCCTATTGAGGCTGTTTTTACAACTGACGAGGAAATAGGAATGATAGGTGCAGGCAAGCTTTCCTGTGACTGCTTAAAGGGCAGGAAAATGATAAATCTTGATGCAGAGGAGCCGGATACTGTTACGGTTTCCTGTGCCGGAGGAAGTGATTTCAGACTGAATATTCCTGTCTCACGCATAAAAAGCAAGGGAAAAAGGATTGCGGTTACTGTAAAGGGATTAAAGGGCGGACATTCCGGAGTTGAAATAAACAGCGGAAGAATCAACGCAAATATTCTTGCCGGCAGGATTTTAAATTATGCTAAAGGTATAACAGATTTTGATATAATCAGCCTTAGCGGCGGTGATAAGGGAAATGCAATCCCTGTCGGTTGCACAATGCAGCTTGTTGTTCAGGAAGCCTCACGTTTTATGACAAAAATGACGGAATATTTTGAAGTAATAAAGGCTGAATATGCTGACAGGGAGGATTTTTCGATTCTTGTCGAGGAATTTGATGAGGGTGAATTTGACGTAATTGAAAGTGGTATAAAGGATAGACTTTTATACCTTTTGATATGTGTTCCAAACGGTGTTCAGGAAATGAGTATGGTTGTAGACGGTCTTGTTGAAACCTCGCTTAATTTGGGAATACTCAAGACCTATCAGGATAAAATCACTATGCTTTTCACCCTGCGAAGCAACAAACAGACTGCACTTTCTTTCCTTGAAGAAAAGATGAAGGCGATATGCTCTGTTACGGGCGGTGAGATTGAAACATCAGGTCATTATCCGCCATGGGAATATAATGATAAATCTGAGCTGCAAAAGCTTTACAAAAAGGTGTTTGAAGAAAGGTTCGGATGTGAGCCGAAGGTTGAGGCAATTCACGCAGGACTTGAATGTGGAGTATTTTCGGCAAAAATTTCCGGTCTTGACTGCATTGCAATTGGTCCGCAGCTTTCGGATGTTCATACTGTTAATGAACGCCTTAGTATTTCTTCAACAGCGGATATTTATGAAATATTAGTCAACTTACTGAAAAACTGCAGATAATATGGAAAAAAGTAGATATTGCTTTTTTTCTGAAGCTGTGGTATAATATTTAAGTGTTTTTTACGAAAAAAGCTGCATTTTGCAGCGGAATGGAGAAAAATTATGAATAATCAAAATGAATTTAAGCCATACGTTCCGGCTGAGAAGGTTACGCCTGAAATTACCGTAACATCAATAATTATGGGTATTCTCTTAGCTGTTGTGTTTGGCGCAGCAAACGCATATCTCGGTTTAAGAGTCGGTATGACGGTTTCAGCGTCAATCCCTGCTGCTGTTATAGCTATGGGAGTTATCCGTGTAATTATGCGTAAAAACTCTATCCTTGAAAGTAATATTGTTCAGACTGTAGGCTCTGCCGGTGAATCTCTGGCAGCCGGTGCTATCTTTACACTCCCTGCACTTTTCTTGTGGGCGGCAGAAGGAAAGATGGACAAGCCGGGAATTGTCGAAATTACGTTAATCGCATTAATCGGCGGACTTTTGGGTGTGTTCTTTATGGTACCGCTCCGCAACGCACTGATTGTAAAGGAACACGGTGTTCTTCCTTATCCTGAGGGAACAGCTTGTGCAGAAGTGCTTTTGGCAGGTGAAAAGGGCGGTGCAAATGCATCTACCGTATTTGCAGGAATGGGCTTTGCCGCTTTGTTTAAGTTTATAATTGACGGACTTAGAATAGTTGCGGGAGAAATTTCAGTTCATGTTAAGGGATATGCAGGAGAAATCGGTACACAGATTTATCCAGCTGTAATGAGTGTGGGATATATCTGCGGCGCAAGAATTTCATCATATATGTTTGCCGGCGGTGTTTTAAGCTGGATGGTTATAATTCCGCTTATTGTGCTTTTTGGTGAGAATATTATAATGTACCCCGGAACTGCACCGATAGGTCAAATGTATGCCGAGGGCGGTGCAAGTGCAATCTGGAGCTCCTACATAAGATATATAGGAGCAGGGGCATTAGCTGCCGGAGGTATTATCAGCCTTATTAAATCCTTACCGCTTATTATTAAAACCTTTGCAGGTGCGATGAAGAGCGTGTCTTTGGGCAAAACTACCGGCACTGACCGTACACAAACAGATATTAATTTAAAGGTTGTGCTTTTAGCTATTGCAGTTCTTACAGTTTTGGTATGGCTTGTTCCGGCGATTCCGGTTTCATTCCTTGGTGCTGTTATTGTAGTTGTGTTTGGATTCTTCTTTGCAACGGTTTCATCAAGAATGGTTGGTCTTGTGGGAAGCAGTAATAACCCGGTTTCAGGTATGGCTATCGCAACACTGCTTATATCCACACTTATTTTGAAGTTTACAGGTGCAACGGGAATTGCAGGAATGTGCAGTGCAATTTCTATCGGTTCTATCATTTGCATCGTTTCTGCTATTGCCGGTGATACATCACAGGACTTAAAGACAGGATATTTATTAGGTGCAACTCCTAAGAAACAGCAAATAGGTGAAATAATCGGTGTTATTGCCGCAGCCTTTGCAATCGGCGGAACACTTTACCTTTTAGACAGTGCATGGGGATTTGGTTCAGACCAGCTTGCAGCTCCTCAGGCAACCTTAATGAAGCTTATAATTGAGGGTGTTATGGAAGGAAATCTTCCTTGGGCACTTGTATTTGTTGGAGTATTTATTGCAATTGTTGCTGAGCTTGTGGGAATCCCTGTACTTCCTTTTGCAATCGGAACTTATCTTCCGGTACAGCTTAATGCCTGCATTATGGTAGGAGGTCTTATAAGACTTGCTCTTGATAAGAAAAAGAATAAGGACGAGGAAGAAAAGAAAGCTATTGTAAACGACGGAATACTTTTCTGCTCGGGTATGATTGCAGGAGAGGGACTTGTCGGCATACTTCTTGCACTGCTTGCAGTATTCGGTGTGGATTCAATGCTTGATTTATCAGGAAGACTTGGTATTCCGGCAGCGGCTTCAAACATTGGCGGACTAGTACTGTTTGGAATAATTATTCTTACAGTTTTGAAGTTCTCGCTTTGGAAAAAACGTAAATAAGTTATGAGTAAAAAAGAGAATTATTTGGAGCGGATACCTGTACGCAAAGAAACAATTGACTGGAAAACCGATGAAACAGGTATTGTCACTTTGGAAATCGAAAATAAAGGTGTGTTTAATCTGATTGCACAGAAGCTGTTTAAAAAGCCGAGGATAAGCTATGTTCATCTTGATGAGACAGGAAGCTTTGTGTGGCCGCTTATAGACGGTGAAAGGTCTATTATGGAGCTTGGAAAAGCAGTTAATGAAGAGTTTGGCGAAAAGGCAGAGCCTCTTTATGAAAGATTAGCGAAATATTTTCAGATTCTTGACAGCTATAGCTTTATTGAATGGAAAAATAAATAATATTATGGGCTAAGACAAAATGCATAAACTTTGTCTTGGCCTTTTTACTTGAGAAAATGAAAAGGTAATTCTTTACCAATAATTTTGCTTTATTTTCTGTGGTCAGTTGTCGGATTGCATAAACAGAAATTAATTCTGCCGAATTTTGTTGCGTTAAAGACGAAAACTTGATATAATAACTCACGATGTCAAAAAATGTTAAGGAGTGCATTAAATTGAGTAAAAATTATTTAAAGCCAAAACTGTTTTCTGTTATGAAATCGTATTCGAAAGAGCAGCTTGCAAAGGACATAGTGGCAGGAATTATCGTTGCAATTATTGCTTTGCCGCTTTCAATTGCTCTTGCACTTGCGTCGGGTGTTGAGCCTGCCTGTGGAGTATATACGGCGATTGCGGCAGGATTTGTTGTTTCCTTTTTAGGAGGCAGCAGAATACAGATAGCAGGGCCTACTGCAGCCTTTGCAACAATTGTTGCGGGAATTGTTGCAGTTCAAGGTATGGACGGACTGTTCTTAGCAACAATAATTGCCGGATTAATTCTGATTTTAATGGGTGTGTTAAAGCTTGGGGGATTAATCAAATTTATTCCGTATACAATTACCACCGGCTTTACAGCAGGCATTGCGGTAACTATTTTTATCGGACAGATTAAGGACTTTTTAGGTCTTACATATGCAAATGGAATTAAGCCTGTGGAAACAATAGAAAAGATTTCCGCAAACCTTGAAGCAATCGGCACATTCAGTCCTGAGGCGTTGCTTGTGGGAGCAGTATGTCTTGCTATTTTAATTGTTTACCCTAAATTCGAGAAAAAAATACCGCCTTCACTTATTGCTGTAATTGTTGGAGTACTGATGGTAAAGCTTATTCCCGGTCTTGATGACGGTGTGTTTACAATAGGCGAGCTTTATACAATTCCGGCAGGACTTCCTAAGGTGGATTTTGGCGGAATGGATTTTAGCTTTGCTAAAATTGCGGCAGTTTTTCCTGATGCTGTGACGATTGCAATTCTGGCGGCGATAGAATCGCTGTTATCCTGCGTAGTTGCGGACAGTATGGTAAATTCAAAGCATAACTCCAATGCCGAGCTTGTTGCACAGGGAGCAGGAAACATAGCATCTGTATTATTCGGCGGCATACCGGCAACCGGTGCTATTGCAAGAACAGCAGCTAATGCTAAAAACGGCGGAAGAACACCGATTTCGGGAATGGTACATTCAGTAGTACTGCTTATGGTGCTTTTATTCTTAATGCCGTATGCCGGACTTATACCAATGCCTGCTATCGCTGCAATACTGTTTATGGTTGCATACAATATGAGCGAATGGAAAAAGTTTGTTTCGGTTATAAAATCTGCACCGAAAAGCGATATAATTGTAATGGTTGTTACCTTTGGTCTTACTGTTATTTTTGATCTTGTAATAGCAATTGAGGTGGGAATGATACTTGCCGCAATGCTGTTTATGAAGCGAATGAGTGAGGAGACTGAGGTGACAGGATGGAAATATATTGACGATGAAAATGATTCTGACAGTCTTGAGCTTAAAACAGTACCAAAGCAGGTAAGGGTGTATGAGGTGAGCGGGCCGCTATTTTTCGGTGCTGCGGATAAAATCCTTGATATAACCTTTAAGGAGTATACAAGCTGCCTTATTTTGAGGATGAGAGGTGTAAATGCACTTGATGCAACAGCTCTTAATTCGCTTGAAATGCTGAGGAAAAAATGTGCTGACAGGAATATTAATTTGATTTTATCCCACGTAAATGCACAGCCGCTTGCTGTAATGAAGAAAAGCGGTTTTTATGAAAAAGTAGGAGAAAACCGATTCTGCGACCATATTGATGAAGCACTTAGCCTTGCCTCAACGATGTAAATTTAAAACCGGTATCTGTAACGATACCGGTTTTTAAATGCTTATAATGAAATATGCTTTGGAATACCATGCCTTGTTTCAACTCTCGGCTCACCCATAATTAATGGTCTGCAGTAGGTTATAAATTCAGAAGTAACGTCATTTGCAGCCGTGCTGATATAGGAATCGGGAACGGTCTTTTCGAGGTTCGCAACGTCGGATACATTGTTTTCTGTTATTTTAACACTATATTCCTTAGTGCGTTCAAATCCCATAACAATACCTGATTTACCTTTTGAAGCAGCAAGTGCACCGGCTTTGCCGATTCTGATTGATTCATCAAGGTCGGTAAGAGATGCAAAATGCGAGCTGCAACGCTGCAGAACATTAAGCTCAACAGAACGTGTTTTAATTCCGAACTCTTTTTTTAGTATTGTTTCAACAACCTTAGCAGAGCCTGAAAGCTGAGCATGTCCGAATTCGTCATGTCCTTCAAGGCAGTCAAGGTTACAGTAGTATTCACCTTTTTCGTTTTTAATTCCTTCTGAAACAGCAATAACCATATTCCGTACCGGACAGTTTTTTACATCTTCTATAAGCCTTTCATCAGAAAGCGGCTTTTCGGGAAGGTATATAAGATGCGGTGCATTTGATGTTTTGCTGCGTGCTAAAGCAGATGCTGCTGTAAGCCAGCCGGCATTTCTGCCCATTATTTCCACAACTGTTATCGAACGGTCGGCATAAACAGCACAATCACGAGCAATTTCGCTTACGGCTGTTGCTACAAACTTCGCAGCAGAACCAAAGCCGGGAGTATGGTCTGTTCCCATAAGGTCATTATCAATAGTTTTCGGGACACCTACAACAGAAACAGGCTTTTGATGCTCTTTAGCATACTCTGAAAGCTTTCTTACCGTATCCATTGAATCATTGCCGCCTATATAGATAAACATTGTAATATTTTTCTTTTTAAAGTTCTCAAAGATTTTTTCATAAATTTCTATTTCTTCCCCTGAGAAAAAGTCCGGAAGCTTGTAGCGGCATGAACCGAGATATGCCGATGGTGTTGTTTTTAAAAGCTGTATTCTGTCAATATTCGCAAAGGTTTTGTTAAGGTCGGTGAAATTGTTGTTTATTACACCTAAAATACCATTTACGGCACCATAAATTTTTCTGCCATGAGAAAATGCACCTTCGATTACTCCGCACAAGGTTGCATTAATAGCAGCAGTAGGTCCGCCGGATTGAGCAACCGCATAATTTCCGTTATTCATAGTAAAAAGCCCTCCAATTTTGCTAAAAAAATGTAATAACAGACCTATTATATACTATTTTTGTAAAAAAAGTCAAGTAAATAAAGGTTGATATTGCAAAAAAAGTATGGTATAATTAAATTAATAATAAGATTTGGAGGAATTTTTTTGGAAAATAAGGAGAAAAGAGTTCCTGAGGTTGTCATAAGGCGTTTGCCGAGATATTACAGATACCTCAGCGACCTTCATAAAAGCGGAAAAACAAGAATTTCTTCTAATGCACTCAGCGAAAAAATGGGAGTGACTGCAAGTCAGATAAGACAGGATTTTAATTATTTCGGCGGATTCGGTCAGCAGGGCTACGGATACAACGTGAAATATCTTCTTAATGAAATTGAGGGAATTTTCGGTCTTGAAAACGGATATAAAGCAATTATAGTCGGTGCAGGACATTTAGGCCACGCACTTGCAAACTATCAGGGAATCAAAAACCGTGGCTTTGAAATTGTCGGAATGTTTGATGTTGACGAGGCAAAAATCGGCAAAGAAATCAACGGCATTAAGATTATGGATATGAAGGATGTAAAGGACTTTATTGCAGAAAAGGACGTCGACATTGCAATGCTTACACTTCCTAAGAGTGTTATTGAAGATGTGGCGGACAGCTTGGTGGAATACGGAATAAAGGGGCTTTGGAACTTTGCCTATGTTGAGCTTAAAACCAAGAAGCCTGTACCGGTTGAGAATGTTCATCTTACCGACTCACTAATGACTCTTGCATTTAAAATTGAACAAAAAATTGAAGAATAAAACGCATTTTGAGAATCTGCTGTCCAGCGGATTCTCTTTTTTTGAAAACAAGAATACTTTTTTACCGTATTACCGAAAATAGGAGTATGAAGGGAGCGGTAAAAATGGAGAATATAAGAACAGACCTTGCATTAGAGGCACACGAAATGGTGAAAGAGGCAGAAAAAAATCATCTTGACGGAATTGACGTGACGGAATACGAGGATGACGGAGTTTATGTAACTGTAATTGATATAACAAATAAAAAAGGTGAAGAAATACTTGGAAAGCCTATGGGGCGGTACATTACTATTGAAGCACCTCAGCTGAAATTTTCAAATGAGGTTTATGAAAAGGCTTGTATTGCACTATCCGAGCAGATTCGAAAAATTTGTGACATTAACGAAGATACTAAAACCTTGGTTGTGGGGCTTGGGAATAAGCTTATAACGCCTGACGCATTAGGGCCTGAGGTGGTGTCAAGACTGATGGTTACGAACCACATAAAAACGAATATGAATAATTTTTTAGACGAATCCTACAGCTCGGTGTGTGCAATAGTTCCGGGAGTTTTAGGCACAACGGGAATTGAAACAACCGATATAATAAAGGGTGTGGTTGATAAAATAAGGCCCGAGCTTGTAATTGCAGTTGACGCACTTGCGTCAAGGAGTATAGACCGAATTTCCACCACTGTTCAGATTTCGGATACAGGGATTAATCCCGGCTCCGGAGTGGAAAATAAACGTGCCGGAATAAATAAAGAGAGTATAGGCACAAAGGTAATCGCAATAGGTGTTCCGACGGTTGTTGACGCAGCTACCATCGCCTCGGACAGTATTGATATGGCTCTTGGTGAAAGTGAGGATTTAAAGTGCTTATCGGGGGTTGATAAAAGGAGTATTATCCATAAGGCACTTTCCAAAAATGCAGGCAATATGATGGTTACACCAAAGGATATTGACCTTGTTATAGAAAGGGCGGCAAAAACTGTTGCAAATGGTATAAATCTTGCACTTCACAAGGATTTAACCTTTGAAGATATTGAAAGTTATGTTGGATAATATTGACATTACTCTGATTTAGGGTTAAAATAAGAATAGTTTATAAAAAGGAGAAAAGAGAGAATGCCTAGAGTTATTCCTATTAACGACAATATTATGCTTAACTATATTCCTATGGATAAGCTTAAAACTACATCTGTGGGCTTATATATCCATAGAAATCTCAAAAAGGAGGATGCATCCAAAAATGCAATTCTTCCGCATATTTTAAAACGTGGCTGTAAGCTCTGTAAAAACACAAAAGAGATAGCACATTATCTTGAGAACCTATACGGAGCAAAGTTTTCGGCGGGTATTGCAAAAAGAGGCGACGACCACCTTTTATGCTTTGATTTCGAGAGTATAAAGGATAAATATGCACCGGGCGGTGAGCATATTACGGGCGGCATTGTTGAGCTTATGATGTCAATGGTGTTTGATACACTTGACAGCTTTGATGCTGATGTTTTTAAGCAGGAGCGGGCAAATTCCATAACAAAGATAGAGAATATTATCAATGATAAGCGTATTTATGCAAACTACCGCTGTCAGGAGGAAATGGCAAAGGGTGACAGGTTCGAAATTCCGAGGCTAGGGTATGTTGAGGATATGAAGGCTATGACGCCTGAGGCTCTTTATGAATACTATAAGGAAATTATTGTAAGCTCGCCGATAGATATATTTGTGTGCGGCAAAACGAATATCCGTGAAATAGAGAAGCAAATACGAAATGCGGTTAAAGGCTTTGAATTTAAAAAAGCTCAAATGCCGCAATGCACAATTCTTAAAAAGAAATCACAGCCAAATAATATTAAGGAATCGCTTAACGTTACTCAAGGGAAGCTTGCAATTGGATTTTTAACGGATGTAAGGCCTACCGATGGCGAATACTTTGCACTTGCCGTTGCGAATGCAGTGTTTGGCGGAGGTGCACAGAGCAAGCTGTTTAACAACGTGAGGGAAAAATTAAGTCTTGCATATTATGCCGGCTCGTTTATTGACCGCTATAAGGGCTTTATGATGGTTAATGCCGGAATAGAATTTGAAAACTTTGAAAAAGCATATAGCGAAATTATAGCACAGCTTGAAGAAATGAAATCAGGAAATATTACCGAGCATGAGCTTGAATCCAGCAAGGGCTTTATAATTAACAGCTTAAATTCATATTATGATGACCAGCATGCACTTATATCCTTCTATCTGAACGAAAAGATTGCCCAGACCTTTGCAGATATTGACCAGTGTATCGAAAGAATCAAGAGGGTAACCAAGGAGGATGCAGCAAAGGCGATGGCAAAGGTACGGCTTGATACTGTATATTTCCTTGCCGGAAAGGAGGAAGCATAATGGAAAGATTATATGATAAGCTGACAGGCGAAAGTGTTTACTATAAAAAGCACGAAAGCGGACTTAAAATTTATATAATGCCGAGGAAGGGCTATAGCTCAAGCTATGCGATTTTCGGCACAAAATACGGCTCGGTGGATTCGGAATTTGTTGTACCCGGCGAAACAGAGGCTACAAAGGTTCCGGACGGGATTGCACATTATCTTGAGCATAAGATGTTTGACCAGCCGGACGGAAGCAATGTTTTTGACAAATTCTCAAAGTTCGGCGGAGAGGCAAATGCATTCACAAGCTTTAATATGACGGCATACCTCTTTTCTGCTACAGGACATTTTTATGAAAATCTGGAAACCTTGATGGACTATGTTCAGTCACCTTATTTCACCAAAGAAAGCGTGGAAAAGGAGCAGGGTATAATCGGTCAGGAAATCAGAATGTATGACGATAATGCACCGTGGAGATTATTTTTTAATTTTTTAGGACTTCTATACCAGAACAATCCGGTTAAGCTTGATATTGCAGGAACAGTAGAGAGTATTGCAGAAATTGATGAAAACTTACTCTATAAATGCTATAATACATTTTACAATCTGTCAAATATGACGCTGTTTGTAACAGGTGACTTAAATGTTGAAAAGACACTTCGTGTTATTGAACGGAATATTAAGAATAACAAGCCATTTACCGAGGAAATAAAGAGAATTTATCCGGAGGAGCCAAAGGCTGTTGCAGGAAAATATAAGGAGCAGACAATAAGTGTTGCAACACCGATGTATATGATGGGGTGGAAGGATAATGACGTCGGTTACGGCGGGAAAAAGCTCCTTAAAAAATCCATTGAAATGGAAATTATAACCGAGATGCTTTTTGGTAAAGGCTCAGAGCTTTATAATGAGCTTTATGATAGCGGACTTATTAATCAGAATTTCTCCTTTGAATATTCGCCTCAAATCAGCTACGGCTATACTGCCATTGAAGGTGAAAGCAAAAATCCTGGGGACGTGCATAAAAGAATTACGCAGTATGTCGATAGTCTGAGGGAAACGGGGCTGAATGAAGAAGATTTTAACAGAATTAAAAAGGTTATATGGGGCGATTTTATACGTTCATATAATGATATTGAAGGCTATGCACACAGCTTTTTGTCGATGTCCTTCCTTGATATAAGCTATTTTGACTATTTTGAGGAATATCAGAAGATCACATTTGAGGACATTCAAAACAGATTTATGCAGCAGTTTGATAATGAATACTGTGTGCTTTCGGTAATAAAACCGGAGTAAGAAAACGGGACGGTTCAAATTGAACCGTCCTTGTTAGTTTTCCTGCTGCATATTTTTCGGTGTAACATAAACAGTGTTGTAGTTGTCATAGATAACCATTCCGGGCTTTGCACCGTTTGGTTTACGTACATTTTTTATCTGCGTATAATCCACCGGAACCTGTGATGACTCACGTGCCTTTGAATAGTAAGCCGCAAGCTGTGCTGCCTCCATCATCGTAGTTTTCGGAACATCCTTGTTAATTCCAAGCTTAATAACAGTATGTGAGCCGTGGATTTTTTTTGTGTGAAACCAGATGTCACCTGAATTTGCAAAACGAAGGGTCAACTGGTCGTTTTGCGTGTTATTTTTACCAACAAATATGTCAAAACCGTCACTTGAAATAAAGTGCATAGGCTTGGATTTTAATTTTTCTTCTTTTTTGCCTTTTTTCTGTCGCTTTAAGTACCCCTCATCGCTAAGCTCTGCACGAATTGCATTAAGGTCAGCCTCCGACGTTGAGTTTTCAACAGCAGATAGGGTGCTTTCAAGATACTCAATATCACTAAGCGTTGCATCCATCTGCTTTTTTACTTCAATTTCTGCATTTTTAAGCTTATTATAGAGCTTGTAGTAACGCTGAGCATTTTGTGGAGCGGAAAGGGTAGGGGAAAGCTCTATTTCCACCTGCGGACATCCGTCCTCATAATAATTTTCAACCGTTACGCTTTTCTGACCATTTTCGATTCTGTAGAGATTGGCAGTAACGAGGTCACCATAAATTTTATATTTTTCTTTGTTTTCAGCATCGGCAAGAGTCTTTTTCTGGATAACAAGCTTTTTGGAGCATCTCTCTAAGTTGTTCCCTAAAAGGCGTACAAGGTCTGCCGACTTTTGTTTCATTCTTTCCTTTTGGTCACGTTTAAGATAAAATCTCGATACAACCTCACTCATTGTTTCGTAGTATTCCACACGGAAGCTGTTTCCGTACTGTCGGATTTCAGTGGCGGAAAAATCTATGGGCTTGTCCTGCAGGTCATATATAATGCAGGGAGCATACTCCATATTTTCTGCAAATTCAATAAGCTCTTTTTTTATATCAGCCTTGTTTTTGTCGGTAAGCTCACCGCAAACAAGACCGCAGCTGCCTGTGGCACGATACACTATTTCTCTTGCCGTCACCGGACTTATTCCCGAAATTTCCGACATTATAACCTTTTCGCAAGACATTCCGCCCGATGAAAAGTCAAGGGCAACAGACTTTGCTTCATCGGATAATATGGCTGTTTTTTCCTGACGGGGCGGAGAAATATAGGTGCAGCCCGGTAAAATCTGCCTGACCGAGCTTACAGTAAAATCAATATGCTTTGCAGAGTCTATAATTCGGTAATCGTCTGTGCAGAGAATTATATTGGAGTTTCTGCCCATTATTTCGATTATAAGATGCTTTGTTGTAAGGTCGCCAAGCTCGCTGTAGGACTCAATATCTATTTCGATTATTCGCTCTAAATCCGGCTGTGATATTTTTGTTATTTTTCCACCGGATAAGTGCTTGCGAAGAAGCATACAAAACATAGGCGGTGTTTTCGGATTTTCCTTGGTAACATCTGTAAAATGCACACGTGCATTGTTTGCACTGGCACTAAGCACAAGCTTGTGCGCTCCACTGTAGGTGCGAATGATTATTAAAAGCTCATCCTTTTCCGGCTGATGTATCTTATCAACTCTGCCTCCTAGAAGGGTTTCGTTAAGTTCTTCAACTGTTTTTTTTACACAAATTGTATCAAAAGCCATAATTTTTTCCTCCGATTTAGATATTATATCACAAAAATAGAAGAAAATCAAAAAAAATTAAAGAATTTTCAAAAAAACATAGTAATTTTTAAAAATTTGTGATATAATAATCTGAATAATGGTAAAGTGGGTGAATTATGTGTTGAAAAGTATGACAGGCTATGGCAGAAATGAAGCCATAGAGGGCGGAAAAAAGATTTTATGCGAAATAAAATCGGTAAATCACCGCTATTCTGATTATTCTATAAAGGTTCCTAAATACTATGGTTTTCTGGAGGATAAGGTGCGTGAATTTGTTTCAAAGCATGTTTCACGTGGAAAAATAGATGTGTATATCGGGATTGAAAGCTATGCCGAGGCTGACAAGGAGATTGTTGTAAACAAGGAGCTTGCAAAAAGCTATTTAGAAGCTTTATACAGCTTAAGAGATGAATTTAATCTTCGTGATGATATTTCTGTAAACAGTGTTTCCCGTTATCCTGATATTTTTGTTCAGGAAAGAAAGGCTGAGGATGAAGAGGAAATCTGGCAGAATGTAAAAACTGTATTAGAGCCGGCACTTATATCATTTACCGAGATGCGTGAGCGTGAGGGCGAGAGAATACAAAAGGACCTTGAGGCAAGGGTATGTTATATGAAAACGCTTGCTGCAAAAATTGAAGAGCGTTCTCCTGAAACTGTGCGTGAGTACAGGGAGCGTCTTTATGAAAAAATTAAGGATGTTTTGGAAAACCGTGAAATAGATGATGCAAGGGTTTTAACCGAGGTTGCAATTTTTGCGGATAAGGTTGCAGTTAATGAAGAAATGGTGCGTTTGTCAAGCCATTTTGAGGAATTTTTCGAAATATGCAAAAGTGGCGAGCCGGCAGGAAGGAAGCTTGATTTTCTCATTCAGGAAATAAACAGAGAAATTAATACAACAGGCTCAAAGGCAAGTGACATTGAAATTGCCAAGATAGTTGTTGACTTAAAGGCTGAAACCGAAAAGCTACGCGAGCAAATACAGAACATAGAATAGGAGAAAGTTATGAGTCTTATTAATATTGGGTTTGGAAATATAGTTCTTTCAGAAAAGGTTATTGCAATTATAAGTCCTGAATCCGCTCCGATAAAAAGAGTTATACGTGAGGCTGAGGAAAAGGGAAAGCTAATTAATGCAACCTACGGCAGACGTACAAGAGCAGTTTTAGTAACTGACTCAGACCACATAATTCTTTCAGCTCTGCAGCCGGAAACAATTTCAAATCGTCTGATGCAGGAGGATTCGCAGGAATGAGTAAGGGTTCATTATTTGTTATATCAGGTCCTTCGGGAACAGGAAAAGGTACTATGTGTGCCGAAATTTTAAAGGAGGACAACATATTTTTGTCGGTTTCTGCGACTACACGTGACAAGCGTATTGGTGAAACAGAAGGTGTTACATATTATTATACAACTGTGGAAAACTTCAAAAATATGATTGAAAACGGCGAAATGCTTGAATATGCGGTATACAGCGGAAACTATTACGGCACACCTAAAAAAGCTGTTACCGACATGCTTGATGCCGGAAAGAATGTTATTCTTGAAATCGAAGCACAGGGTGCTTTAAAGGTGAAAAAACTGATGCCTGAGGCTGTTTTGATATTTGTGGTTCCTCCGTCAATCGAGGAGCTTAGAAAAAGGCTTACAGAGCGTGGCAGAGAGGATGCCGATGAAATCGAACGCCGCATTGAGGCGGCAAAATGGGAATTTTCTCAGTCACCGCAGTATAACTATGTGGTAGTTAACGATTCGCTTGACAGATGCGTTGAGGAAACGTTAAATATTATAAAAGCAACAAACGACAGACAACAGATGATAGAAAAATTATTAAAGGAAATATAAAGGAGAAATGTTATTATGATGATTAAACCGGGAATTAGTGCACTTGAAAAATGTGTTGAGGACGGCTGCAGATACATTTTAGTTACCATGGCAGCCAAAAGAGCAAGAATGCTTGGAAAAAATGACGACTGTATGGTGGCTTGTGATTCCGATAACTCAGTTTCAAAGGCTGTTATGGAAATTTCATGCGGCAAAATCGGGTATAAGCCGGTAAAGTTTGAGGACTGATATTGGGGGTTGACTTGCCTTGATTGCAGAGGTAATTGTAAATTACAGGTCAAAAAGTGTTGACAAGGTCTTTGATTATGCTGTTCCGAAGGAGCTTACTGTCACGGTTGGTTCCTGTGTTATAGTACCCTTTGGTACGGGAAACAAGCTGAAAGAGGCTTATGTTATGGCGGTCAAGGAAACTACCCGTGCAAAAAAATTAAAATCCATTATCCGTCTTTCAAAAGAAATACGGGTTTTTGACGAAAAACAGCTTGAGCTTATAAATTGGATGCGTGAGAAATATCTGGTTACTTATCTTGATATAATTCATGCTATTGCCCCAAGCGGCACAAGCGTAAATCAGGAGGAATGGATTGTCCTTACAGATGAAAAAAATTCGCCTGCAGACAATGAGATTATAAAAAGGCTAAAAGAAAACGGCGGGGCTGTTGAAATTAACCGCCTGATGAGCTTTTTTGAAGGAAATATTAAAGGCAGGCTGTCTACTCTTGAAAAAAAGGGCATAATAAAAAAGGAGTTCCGTGACATTAGGGCTGTTAAGGATAAGACCGTCTGCGTAGCGGAGCTGAATGTTGAAAGCGAAGAAGCAGCGGATATTGTAAAGTCCCTTGAAAAAAGCAATGCGATTGCACAGGCAAAAATGTTTGAAATTTTGTCGGAATGTGGTCGGCTGTCCCTTTCGGATATGGTTCACTTTTCGGGTGGCAGCTATAATGCCATACGTGCACTCGAAAAAAAAGGCTATATTAAAACATTTGACGTTACTGTTATGCGTGAGGTGGAAACAGAGGAAATTTCAGTTTATGAAAAACCTGAGCTGACAAGTGAGCAGAAGGAAGTTTTGGATGCATTGTATGAAACCTTAAATAAAGGCGAGTATAAGCCATACTTATTGCACGGCGTTACAGGAAGCGGTAAAACTGAGGTTTATATGCGTGTTATTGAAGATACCGTTAAAAACGGAAAACAGGCAATAGTGCTTGTTCCGGAAATTTCCTTAACACCGCAGATTGTTTCGCGGTTTAAAAACCGTTTTGGCAAAAGCATTGCAATTATTCACAGCGGACTCTCCTTAGGCGAAAAGTATGACCAGTGGAAAAAAATCCAAAACGGAGAAGCGAAAATTGTGGTTGGTGCAAGGTCGGCTGTTTTTGCACCATTTGATAATATAGGTGCAATAATTGTTGATGAAGAGCATGAACAAACGTATAAATCCGAAATGTCGCCGAGGTATGAAACACATGAGATAGCAGAGTTTCGTGCAAAGCAGCATAACGCACTTTTAGTGTTTGCATCGGCGACTCCGCTTGTGACGAGCTACTATAAAGCAGAAAAAGGCGAATATACCTTGCTCAGTATGAAAAACAGAGTTAATAATAATCCGATGCCAAAGGTAGTTACTGTTGACCTTCGAAAAGAGCTTGAAGCCGGAAATAAATCCGTTATAAGCCGCAGACTATATGAAGAAATATCCCAAAATTTAGAAAAAGGGCAGCAGACAATTCTGTTTTTAAATCGCAGAGGCTTTTCCACCTTTGTTTCCTGCAGGAAGTGCGGCTATGTGGCAGAATGTCCGAATTGCAGTATTTCTTTAAAATACCATAAATATGATGATATGCTAAGGTGTCACTATTGCGGTCACAGTGTTAAAAATTATAAGGTATGCCCTGAGTGTGGAAGTAAATACATCAGGTATTTCGGAGGCGGAACGCAGAAGGTTGAGGAAGAAATACACAGGCTTTTTCCAAAGGCTACAACTATTCGTATGGATGTGGATACTACCGGACGTAAAAATTCGCACGAAGGAATACTAAGTAAATTTGAAAAAGAAAAAATTGATATTCTGATAGGAACGCAGATGGTTACAAAGGGACTGGATTTTCCAGAGGTAACCTTAGTCGGCGTAATATCAGCAGATACAATGCTTAATATAGATGATTACAGGTCACAGGAGAGAACATTTTCGATTCTTGAACAGGTTACCGGAAGAGCCGGCAGAGCTGAAAAAGAGGGAAGAAGTATTATACAGACGTATAGCCCCGATAGTAAAGCCATCGAGCTTATGCAAAGGCATAACTATGAGGGATTTTACCGGGAGGAAATTGCATTGAGAAAGGCTATGTGGTATCCTCCGTTTTGCGAGCTGGTGTCGGTGATTTTTTCGGGAAGCAGTGAAAATGTAACCAAAAACTGTGCAAAATTCTTTGTTAAAAATCTTGCCGGTGCAAAGGAATCAGGGCAAAAGGTACAGCTTTTAGGACCTATTCCGGCGTATATTTCAAAGGTAAAGAATAAATATATTTACAGAATGATAATTAAATGTGAAAATTCAGATGCACTTAATGAATTTCTTGTTTATGCACAGGAAAAGTGCAGAAAAAATGCAAATTATGAGAGTATTACTGTTGTAATAGATAAAAATCCAAATAACATGGGGTGAAAAAATGGCTTTAAGAGAAATCAGAAAAGAAGGCGATGAAATTCTTTACAAAAAATGTAAGGAAGTAAGTGTTTTTGACAAAAAGCTTGCGATTTTACTTGATGATATGTATGAGACTATGCAAAAAAGCGACGGCGTAGGACTTGCTGCACCGCAGGTGGGTATTTTAAAGCGTGTGGTTGTTATAGACGTCGGCGATGGAAAAATTGAGCTTGTAAATCCTGAAATAATTAAGGCAGAAGGCTCTCAGACCGGCTCTGAGGGATGCCTCAGTGTTCCGGGCGTTTACGGTGAGGTTGAAAGACCTAATGATGTTACAGTCCGTGCACAGGATAGAAACGGCGAGGTTTTTGAAATCAGCGGAACAGAGCTTTTAGCACGTGCATTCTGCCATGAGATTGACCATTTAGACGGTAAACTGTTTCTGGATAAGGTTATCAGATTTGAGGAAGATTAATATATGAAGGTTTTGTTTATGGGAACTCCCGATATTGCAGCAAGCTGTTTAAAGGCTTTATGCGATAATGGGATTAATGTTATAGGGGCTGTGAGTCAGCCGGATAGACCAAAAGGCAGAGGTCACAAGCTTTTACCGACCGACGTAAAGGTTTGTGCGGAGGAGCGTGGTATTCCGGTTTTTCAGCCGGAAAGTCTTAAAAACGGCGAACTTGGGCCTATTTTAGATGAGCTAAAGCCGGATTTGATTGCTGTAGTTGCATATGGCAAAATTCTGCCGAAGTATATAATTGATTATCCTGAATACGGGTGTATTAATATGCATGCATCACTTCTTCCTAAGCTTAGGGGTGCGGCACCTATTCAGTGGGCTGTTATAAACGGCGAGGAAAAAACAGGTGTCACTACAATGCTTATGGACGAAGGGCTTGATACCGGTGATATGCTGCTTTCGGAAGAAATTGAAATTGGTGAATATGAAACGTCGGAGGAGCTGTTTTTAAAAATGGCAGAGCTTGGCGGGAAAGTGCTTGTTAAGACTATAAAGGAAATTACTGAAATTAAGCCTGTTCCTCAGGACCACGAAAAGCACACATACGCACCGATGATAACTAAGGAAATGGCACACATTGACTGGTCACTTCCTACAAAAGCTATCTCAAAGCTTATCTGCGGAATGAACAGCTGGCCGATGGCATACAGCCTTTATAAAGGCGAGCCTATGAAGATTATCTCGGCTGTAAAGGGCGGAGAGGTAAATGGCGAAAACGGCGAAATTATCAGGTTTGAAAAGGGCAAGGGCTTGCAGGTTAAAACATCTGACGGCTCAATTTATATCACCTGTGCACAGTTCGCCGGAAGTAAAAGAATGGGTATAGATGAATATTTAAGGGGACACAAGATAGAATACGGAACAGTTTTGAAATAAAAAGGAGAAATGCGTTATGTTATTTTATGATTCAACTTATATATTGGTTATACTTGGTTTTCTGCTTGCAACAATTGCTTCAACCGGTGTTCAGAGTGCATTCAGAAAATATTCAGAGGTAAAAAGCTACCGTCACTATACAGGTATGGATGCGGCAAGAAAAATTCTTGACGATAACGGACTTTATAATATCCGTGTTGAGCATGTGGGCGGAAACCTTACCGACCACTATGACCCGTCTGCAAATGTTATTCGTTTGTCCGATGCGACCTATGCCTCCGATTCGGTTGCTGCTATCGGTGTTGCCGCACATGAGGCAGGCCATGCAGTCCAGCACGCGGTGGGATATGCACCTATTAAAATCAGAAATGCAATTGTTCCGGCTGTGAATATATGCTCAAGGCTTTCAATGCCGCTGTTCTTTTTAGGACTTATATTAGGAGCTACAGGGCTTGCAAATATCGGAATTGTGCTTTTTAGCGGTGCTTTGATTTTTCAGCTTGTTACACTTCCTGTAGAGTTTGATGCAAGCCGCAGAGCGTTGAAAATACTTGATTCCAGTATGATGCTTGATGAAAAGGAGCTTCGTGGTGCTAAAAAGGTACTTCGTGCCGCTGCAATGACCTACGTTGCTGCAGTTTTGGCATCAGCACTGCAGCTATTAAGATTAGTTTTATTAAATAATTCAAGAAACAGAGATTAATTATGATAAATCCAAGAGAAACAGCACTTCTTGCACTTTACGAAATTGAATATAAGGATGCTTATTCAAATATGGCACTAAAGGATGCTTTTAAATCGCATACGAGCGGTCTTGATAAGGCATTTATTACGCAGCTTACCTATGGAGTGGTGAGATATAAGCTGACTCTTGATTATATAATATCAAGGTACTCGAAGGTAAAGCTTAAAAAGCTGTCCAAATTTGTGCTGCTGATTTTAAGGCTTGGTGTGTACCAGATATATTTTATGGATAAGGTGCCGGACTCTGCTGCTGTAAATGAAAGTGTTATACTTGCAAAAAAATATTGCGGTAAATCGACGGGGTTTGTAAACGGGATTCTTCACTCAGTTATAAGAGGAAGAGAAGCTCTTGAATTTCCTAAGGACAGAGTAAAGCTTTTATCTGTTAAATATTCATATCCTGAGGAAATGGTCAAATTATTTATGGAGTTTGATTTTTGTGAAGAGCTTATGGAAAGCCTGAATAGCGAGCCGAAAACCACAATACGCATTAACAGGCTAAAGGGTAATGATTTAGATATTGAAGGCTCAGTATTAGAAGAAACTCCGTTATATGAGTATGCAAGGCTTGCCTCCGGATTTGATATTGCCGGCTCAAAGGAATATCAGGAAGGGAAGTTTATTGCACAGGATATTGCAGCGATGATGGCATCGGAGGCATTAGCACCAAAGCCGGGAGAAGTATGCATAGATGTATGTGCAGCTCCGGGCGGAAAAACTACGCACCTTGCCGAGCTTATGGATAATAAAGGCGAAATAACAGCCTTTGATATTCACCCTCACAAGGTGGAAATCATAAAGAAAAATGCGGAACGAATGGGTATTAATATAATAAATGCAAGGTGTCAGGATGCTGTATGTATTGATGAGTCGCTTATAGAAAGTGCCGACAAGGTTTTGGCAGACGTACCCTGTTCAGGGTTTGGAATTATCAGAAGAAAGCCGGATATAAAGTGGCATAAGGAGGATATACAAGAGCTTCCTGTTCTGCAATATAAAATCCTCGAAAATGCGGCTAAGTATCTTAAACCGGGCGGTGAACTGGTTTACTCTACCTGTACGATAAACCGCCGTGAAAATGAGGATGTAATTTGTGAATTTGTGAAGGAGCATCATGAATTTGAGCTTGTTAAGATAGAGCTTCCCGGCAAGCTGGCACGGGAAAATGAAGGATATATCACGTTTTATCCAAACAAAGACAATACCGACGGATTTTTCATATCCAAGATAAAAAGGGTGAAATAATGATTGATTTAAAGGATTTTGAATTTGACGAGCTTACAGAATACCTAATAGGTATCGGCGAGCCGAAATTTCGTGCAAAGCAGATTTTTTCGTGGCTTCATAAGGGTGTGGAAAGCTTTGATGAAATGACAAATCTATCAAAGCAAACCCGAGAAAAGCTATCACGTGAATGCTTTGTATCGACGCTTAAAATAAGAGAGAAATATATTTCAAAGCTTGATAAAACTACGAAATACCTGTTCGAATTGCCGGACGGTAACTGTATTGAAAGCGTGGTTATGTATTATAAGCACGGTATTTCAATCTGTATTTCATCACAGGTAGGCTGCCGGATGGGGTGTGGGTTTTGTGCATCCACAATCGGCGGACTATACAGAAGCCTTACTGCCGGTGAAATTTTAAATCAGGTAATTTTTGCCCAAAAGGATATAGGCGAGCGGATAAGCAACATTGTTATGATGGGAATTGGTGAGCCGCTTGATAATTTTGAGAATGTAAAAAAATTCTTAAGGAATGTAAATCATCACGAAGGAATTAATATAGGCTATAGGCATATATCACTGTCAACCTGCGGTCTTGTACCGAGAATTTATGACCTGGCAAAGGAAAATATGCCGATAACTCTTTCGGTGTCACTTCACGCACCGAATAATGAAATAAGAAATTCTATAATGCCGGTTAATAAAAAATATCCGGTTGAGGAGCTTATAAAGGCTTGTAAAGATTATATAAAAACTACAACACGCAGGATAAGCTTTGAGTATTCGCTTATAAGCGGAGTTAACGATTCGCTTGAAAATGCTGATGAGCTTGCACGGCTTTTATCCGGAATGCTTGCCCATGTGAATTTAATTCCTGTTAATAAAATAGAGGAGAGGGACTATCACAAGGGCGACAAAAAACAAATTCAGGCATTTTGCGAACGGTTAAATAGGCGGGGCATAAATGCGACGATTCGCCGCGAGCTTGGCAGTGACATTCAGGCATCCTGCGGACAGCTTAGGAAAAAGCTGCTGTAATAAAAAAATAGCAGAAATGAGGTGATTTTATGAGAATGGGAGCATATTCGGATATTGGCAGGATAAGAAAGCTAAATGAGGACAGCTTTTTTTCCTACCGTAACGAAAACCTTATAGGAGGTATGGTTGCCGATGGTATGGGTGGCTGTAACGCAGGTGAAGTGGCAAGCAAAATGACAACAATGATTGTTAAAGACCATATTATAAGAAAATTTAATCCTGATATGGCTTATGCAGAGCTTGCAGAAATGATAAGGCGTGCATTTATTGAGGCAAATAGCGAGATTTACGAATATTCCCGTCATCATAAAGAGGCCTCGGGAATGGGCACAACGGCATCAATGGCATTTGTGTTTAAGGGTAAGCTGATAGTTGTCCATGTTGGCGACAGCCGCGTGTATACTGTGACCGAAAACAGTATTCGTCAGATTACCACCGACCATTCACTTGTGCAGGAGCTTTTAAGCCGAGGGAGGATAAGCTCGGATGACGCTAAAAATCATCCTCAAAAAAATCTGATAACGCGTGCTATCGGTACAGAGCCGTCAATAAAGGTGGACGTAAGCATACAGGACTATAATGGTGAAACTGTTTGCGTAAGCTCAGACGGACTTACAAACCTTGTAAGCGACAGTCAGATTATGGACATAATTAATGAAAATGAGGACCTGCAAGCCGCTGCTGAAGAGCTTGTTGCTTTTGCAAATAAAAAGGGCGGTATGGATAATATAACCTGTTTGGTGTTTGATTTATAATTGAAAGGAGCTTTCATATGAATTCTGATTATTTGGTAGGTAAAATTGTCGGTAACAGATATGAAATTGTTGAAAAAATCGGTACAGGTGGAATGGCAACTGTATATAAAGCAAAATGCCGTGTTCTTAACAGGTATGTTGCGATAAAGGTTTTAAAGGATTCTTTGAAATTTGATACAGAGGTTGTTAAAAAGTTTAACACGGAATCACGTGCAGCTGCACGTCTTTCGCACCCGAATATTGTTCAGGTTTACGATGTGGGCGAAAGCGACGGCCTTGACTACATAGTAATGGAGCTTGTAGACGGCATTACGCTGAAGGAGTATATTCAGAAAAAGGGCAGACTCTCCTATGAGGAGGCCTGTGATTATGCGGCACAGATAGGAAGAGCACTTGATTGTGCTCATGCAAATAATATTGTTCACCGTGATATTAAGCCACACAATGTAATTATGTCAAAGGACGGAAATCTGAAGGTTGCCGATTTTGGTATTGCGCAGGCTGCAAGCAGTGAAACAATGGTGGCAGGCTCATCAGGAATGGGTTCGGTTCATTATATCTCGCCCGAACAGGCACGCGGTGGCTTTACAAATGAGCGTAGCGATATTTATTCTCTTGGAGTTGTGCTTTATGAGATGCTTACGGGAGAAGTGCCGTTTGATGGTGCAAATCCTGTTGCCATAGCAATTATGAAGCTGGAGCAGGAGCCAAAGGATTGCCGTATAATTAATCCGTATATACCGGATTCGGTTGCGGAAATCACAATGAAAGCAATCTCAAAGGAACAACATTCCCGTTACCAGTCTGCATATGCAATGGTAAGTGAGCTTGAGGCTGTTATAGGTGTTACATCTTCACAGGATAATTTAAGCGACAGCAGATTTGAAACAAAACGTCTTGACAGCGACCAGACAAAAGAAGAGTATAACCAAAGACGTAATGAAAAAAACAAAAAAAGAAAAGAAAAACAGCGGAATATACTGATTCTTGGTGCAGCAGTTGCTATAGCGATGCTTGCATTTATAACATACTTCTCTATGGGCGGCGGCACGCAGGAATACATGGTGCCTGACCTTAGCAATATGACTATAGAAGAAGCGGAGGAAGCATTAAAAGAAGCTGAGCTGCGGCTTGATGAGGATATTGAATTTGAGGCATCAAGTGAAATAGAGGAAGGCCGTGTAATTAAACAAAACCCGGGAATAAATCAGTATGTTAAGAAAAACAGAAAGATTAAAATTACAGTAAGCTCCGGTCTTACCGATGGCGAAATCAGTGTTCCGGACGTTGAAAACCTGACCTATGATGAGGCAAAAAAACGTCTTGAAAAGGAAGGTCTTGTATGTAAAAAGGTCGAGGAATTTAGTGAAACAATCCAGTTTGACTATGTTATCAGACAGTCGCCGAAGGGTGAAACAAAGGTTGATAAGGGCTATACTGTAACAGTATATGTCAGTGCAGATATTGAAAATCCAAATGAAAAAGCGGTAGTTCCAAAGCTTGTTGGTTATACCGAAGCTCAGGCAAAGGCACTTTTAGAGCAGGCAGGCTTGGTGCTTGGAACAGTTACTCAAAAAGAAAACGAAGCCGCTTTGGGAACCATAATCGAGCAAACCCCTTCAGCACAGGAAAAGGCTGAGAAGGGTTCTAAGGTAAATATTATTATAAGCGGCGGGAAAGCAACTCCAACTCCTGCTGCAGAACCAACACCGGAAATGAAAAAGAAAACACTGACTATTACTATTCCGGATTCTGCCGGTGAGACTGTTCACATAAAAGCGGTTGCAAACGGCAAGGAAATTTATAACAAAACACATTCAAAGTCAGAAGGAACCGTAGACATTCCTGTTAAGTCATCAAAGGACGCAAGTGTGCAGGTATATATAGACGGAACCTTGGTAGCAGATAAGATAATTACGTTTGATTGATATGAAGGGAAAGATTATTAAAGGAATCGGTGGCTTTTACTATGTAAAGGCTACCGATAATACAGTGTATGAATGTAAAGCTCGCGGAATTTTCAGAAAAGATAATATAAAACCGTGCATAGGCGATGAGGTGGAAATTTCAGTTCTTAACGGTAAAGGCAGTATAGACAGGATTTTTCCGAGAAAAACGTCTTTAATCCGTCCACCTGTTGCCAATATTGATATGCTTGTGATTGTTGCGGCGGCGGCAGACCCTGAGCCAAATCTTTTTTTGATAGACAAGCTGCTTGTAAATGCGGAGGAAAGCGGCATAAAGCCCTTAATTTGCATTAATAAGACCGACGTAAAGGACGGCGAGGAAATAAAAGCTATTTACGAAAAAGCGGGGTATGATGTTCTGCTTTTATGTGCTGCAGAAAATTACGGCTTTGAAAAGCTGATTCCGTATTTAAAGGATAAAACCTCGGCATTTGCAGGACTTTCAGGTGTGGGAAAGTCAACAATTTTAAATCTTATCACAAGTGCCACGCAGGAAACGGGTGAGGTGTCGGAAAAGATAAAAAGAGGCAGACATACAACCCGTCATGTTGAACTTTTGGAGCTTAAATGCGGAGGGTATGTTCTCGACACGCCGGGGTTCAGTTCTTTTGAGATAAACAGCATAAAAGCTGCTGATTTGTTCCGATATTTTCCTGAAATGCGTGAATTTGAGGACGGATGCCGGTTTAAGGGATGTTCGCATATTAATGAGCCGGACTGTGTTATAAAAGAGCAGGTGGAAAGCGGCGAGATTTCAAAAAGCCGTTATGAAAGCTATAAAGAGCTATATAGTCAATTAAAAAATATAAAGGAATGGGAAAAATAATGATACTATCACCATCAATGCTTTCAGCAGATTTTTCAAAGCTGGGAGAGCAGATTAAGAAAGTGGAAAGGGCAGGAGCTAAGTGGCTCCATATAGATGTAATGGACGGCATTTTCGTGCCCAACATAAGCTTTGGTGCCTGTGTTTATAAGAGCATAAGAGATAAGTCAGACTTGTTTTTTGACGTGCACCTTATGATAACTGAGCCGGAAAGATATTTGAAAAATTTTGCTGATGCCGGAGCAGATATGATTACCTTCCACATTGAAGCGACTGAAAAACCGGAGGAGTGTATTGAGATTATTCATTCTCTCGGCAAAAAGGCAGGAATATCATTAAATCCTAAAACCCCTGTTGACGCAGTAAAGCCGTATCTTGACAAGGTTGATATGGTTCTTGTGATGAGTGTTAATCCGGGGTATGGCGGTCAGAAATATATGGAAGAGGTTAATCCAAAAATATCTGAGCTGAGAAAGCTTTGCGGAAATGATTTCCTGATAGAAGTTGACGGCGGTATTAAAAAGGATAATATTAAGTCTGTTGTGGATTTGGGAGCAAATGTAATTGTTGCCGGCTCGGCAGTTTTTAATGATAATATTACAAATTCAGTAAAGGGCTTGTTGGAAGAAGTATGAGAGCAATAATTATCTGCGGCGGCTGCGTCGGGGAATATATTAAGGATTACATAAAGCCGGGGGATTTTGTTATCTGTGCAGACAGTGGCTTTGACCGTGCATCAGAATTTAATATTAAGCCTGATGTTGTAATAGGGGATATGGATTCGGTTGAAAATGGCTGTGCCTTTGAAAATAAAATTGTTTATCCTGCACGTAAGGATTTTACCGATAGTGAGCTTGTTGTGCAGTATGCATTAGAGCATGGTTATGATGAACTTTTGATGTTTGGTATGATTGGAACAAGAATGGATCATACACTTGCAAATATCTCGCTTTTAAAGCAGACGAAAGATGTAAAAAGTGTGATAATTGATGCAAATAACGAAATTTATTATACTGAAAACGAAATTACTATTTCAGGAAAAGTCGGTGATGTTGTATCAATTATTCCTTTTGAGGGAGATGCTTTAGGAGTGACTACCGAAGGACTTGATTATCCGCTCGAAAACGGATGCGTAAAAAGCGGCACAACACTTGGAGTAAGCAATATTATGACAGGAAACGTCTGCAGTATAGCTGTCAAAAATGGCAAAGCATTTATTATAAGGAGTAAGGACTAATGATATATCTTGATAATGCATCTACAACAAAGCCGTCAAAAGAGGCATTGGATGCAGCTTTTACAGCTTTGGAAAGCTTTGGGAACCCGTCAAGCCTTCACAGGTTGGGGCTTGAGGCGGAAAAAATAATAAATGCTGCAAAAGAAAAAGCTGCAAGGACTTTGGGGGTAGAACCAAAAAATATTTACTTTACCTCAGGCGGAACTGAGTCAAATAATATGGCAATTTTAGGATATGCCTTTGCAAATAAGAAACGAGGAAGTCACGTTATTACAACAAAGATTGAGCATCCTTCTGTTCTGGAGCCTTTCCGCGTGCTTGAAAAAAACGGATTTGATGTGACCTATCTTGGGGTAAATTCAGATGGTGAAATTTCATTGGAGGAGCTTGAAAATGCTTTAAGACCTGACACTATTCTTGTTAGTGTAATGGCAGTAAATAACGAAACAGGTGTAATTCAGCCTGTTGACAGGTTAAAGGATATTATGCGTGAAAAATCACCCAAAGCGGCACTTCACTGCGATGGAGTGCAAGGCTTTTTGAAGGTGGATTTAAAGCCTAAAAAATCTGGAATTGATATGCTTTCGGTAAGCGGCCACAAAATACACGCAATAAAGGGAGTAGGAGCTATATATATTGCAGATAATATTAATATAAATCCGATTATCTGCGGAGGCGGTCAACAGAAAAATATGCGTTCCGGAACAGAAAATGTCGCAGGAATTGCAGCTTTTGGTGCGGCAGTTGATGGATTTTCACGTATCGGCTGCGAGAAACGAAACGAACTAAAAGAAAAAATACTTGAAAAAATTGACAACGTAGTGATTAATGGCTCAGACAACAATTCAGGTTATGTTTTAAATGTATCTTTTTTGGGAATTAAGGCAGAAATTCTTCTGCATAGTCTTGAGGCAAAGGGAATTTATGTTTCTACAGGCTCTGCCTGTTCATCAAATAAGCCTATGCCAAGCCATGTTCTTTCGGCTATGGGCAGGTCTTCGGCAGAGATTGCCGGAGCAATACGGTTTAGCTTTTCTAATGAGGATTTTGATGTCAATTTTGTAGTAGAGACACTTAAAAAAGAAGTTGAAAATATCAGGAAATATGTGAGGTAAGCTTGTGAAAGAGATAATACTTGTAAAATACGGTGAAATAATTTTAAAGGGCGGTAACAGACCTAAATTTGAGAAGATATTGATTAAAAATATTGCAGATGCTATAAAAAATATTGCCAAGGTAAACATAACTATTGCACAGGCAACCATATATATAAAGGTAGAGGACAGTGATATGCTTGATGTGGTGTGCGAGCGACTTTCCAAGGTATTTGGAATTGTTTCGATAACACGTGCTGCTGTTTGTGAAAAAACTCTTGAGTCTATCAAGGAAACTGCACTTTCATACTGCAAAGCTGATTTAAAGCCGGGCGTAAAATTTAAGGCTGAGGCAAAGCGTTCAGACAAGAAGTTTCCGCTTAATTCTGTTCAGCTTGCAATTGAAATCGGCGGATATTTGCACGAAGCCTGCAGCGGGCTTTTAGTGGACGTGCACAACCCTGATGTTACGGTACAGGTTGAGGTACGTGACGATAATGCATATGTTTACTGCCGTGAAAATAAAATTCATGGTCAGGGCGGTATGCCGATTGGAACCGGTGGAAAAGCAACCCTGCTTTTATCCGGCGGTATTGACAGCCCTGTTGCAGGGCATATGATTGCAAAACGCGGAATTGAAATTGATGCTGTAAACTTTTTCAGTTTCCCATATACAAGCGAGAGAGCAAAGGAAAAGGTGATTGACCTTGCTGCAATTCTTGCACGGTATACATCAAAAATAAATTTATATGTTGTACCTTTTACTGATATACAGCTTGCAATTCGTGATAATTGTCCTGAGGAGCATATGACTTTAATTATGCGAAGATTTATGATGAAAATATCTGAAAGAATTGCGAAGGAGCATAAGTCGCAGGTGCTTGTAACAGGTGAGAGTGCAGGACAGGTTGCATCGCAGACACTCGCTGCACTTGATGTTACAAATTCTGTGGTAGATATGCCTGTGCTTCGTCCGCTTATAGGAATGGACAAAACCGAGATAATTGAACGTTCGCGTAATATTGATGCATTTGAAACTTCAATTCTTCCGTATGAGGACTGCTGTACCGTCTTTACACCGAAGCACCCGACAACAAATCCTAAACGTGATATAATAGAAAGAAGTGAAAAAAGGCTTGATGTTGATACACTTATCGAGGCAGCTTTGGCCGGTGTAGAAAAAATTGAAGTGTATCCGAAATTGTAGGGAAAACTATTGCAATATTTCAGAAAATAGTGTATAATATATACAAATGTACTTAAAATTCGGAGGATATTCTGATGGATAAGAAACAGACAGACAAGAAAAATGACGAGGTTATTGCAGATTCAACTGAAAAAAGAAAAGCACTTGCTGCCGTTTTGAATGCAATTGAAAAACAGCATGGCAAGGGCAGCATTATGAAGTTGGGTGAGGCGACTCATGTAGATGTAGATGCAATTCCTACAGGCTCTTTAACTCTTGATATGGCACTTGGTGTCGGAGGTATTCCGAAGGGCAGGGTAATTGAAATTTACGGACCTGAATCATCAGGTAAGACGACTGTTGCACTGCACGTTGTTGCCGAGGCTCAAAAAAGAGGCGGAGAGGCTGCGTTTATTGATGCGGAGCATGCACTTGACCCTGTTTATGCAAAAAATCTCGGTGTTGATATAGATAATCTTATTGTTGCACAGCCGGATAACGGCGAGCAGGCTCTTGAAATTGCAGAAGCACTGGTAAGGAGCGGAGCTTTGGACGTTGTCGTAATTGACTCTGTTGCAGCACTTGTTCCTAAGGTGGAAATAGAGGGCGAAATGGGCGGCAATCACGTAGGACTTTTGGCAAGACTTATGTCACAGGCAATGCGTAAGCTGACTGCTGTTACGGCAAAATCCGGTACTGCGGTTATTTTCATTAACCAGCTTCGTGAAAAGGTTGGTGTTATTTATGGAAATCCGGAGGTTACACCGGGCGGACGTGCACTTAAATTCTTCTCATCCGTAAGGCTTGAGGTAAGGCGTCAGGAGCCGATTAAAAACGGTACTGAAATTATCGGTAACAAAACAAAGGTTAAGGTTGTTAAAAACAAGGTTGCACCGCCGTTCCGTGATGCTGAATTTGACATTATGTACGGCAAGGGAATTTCCAAAATGGGAAATATACTTGACGTAGCAACGAACCTTGATATAATAAAGAAGAGCGGTGCGTGGTTCTCGTATGACGGTGAACGTCTTGGACAGGGCAGAGACAACGTTAAGAAGTATATGGAGGACAACCCTGATTTCGCTGCTTTAATTGAAAGACAGGTGCGTGAGATTCTCAGCGGTGGCAAAGCTCCGCAGAGTGAGCCTGTTATCGGCGAAAACAACAAAAATGATGAATAAAATTTTTACTAATAGGGTATCTTTAACTAAAATTTCTGTTTTTTAATAAATATGGTTGACGTTTTATATATTTTTTAGTATTCTATTATTATACTTACGGATTTTTTCGCAAGTGCATTGCAAGGAGGATTCTTTATGTTTTCAAAAGAAGTTGAAGTTCAAAATCAGGTAGGTTTGCATGCCCGTCCTGCAACGTTTTTTATACAAAAGGCAAATGAATTTAAGTCAAGCATTTGGGTTGAAAAGGACGAACGCAAGGTAAATGCAAAGAGCCTTTTAGGTGTTCTTTCACTTGGAATTACCAAAGGTACAACAATCAATATTATTGCAGACGGTGCTGATGAAGAAGAAGCTGTTGTTACTTTGGTTAATTTGATTGCCTCTAATTTTACAGAATGATTTTACTTAAATATCATAAATAACTCTGCTTTTTAGGTGGAGTTATTTTTCAGTTTATAGAGAAAATACAGGATTTGTAAAACTATGTTTAATTTAGAAGAAGAACTTAAAAACCTTCCGGAATTGCCGGGAGTTTATATAATGCATAACAGTGATGACGAAATTATATATGTTGGCAAGGCGAAGGTTCTTAAAAACCGTGTCCGGCAATACTTTCAAAGCAATAAGGGTCATACTCAAAAGGTTATTGCGATGGTTTCAAATATTGCTTATTTTGAATACATTGTAACCGATTCCGAGGTTGAAGCGCTTGTTCTTGAATGTAACCTTATAAAAAAGCACCGCCCAAAGTATAATATACTTTTAAAGGATGATAAGCAGTATCCGTATATTAAGGTATCTATAAATGAGGAATATCCGAAAATTTTTATGACAAGAACCCTTAAAAAAGACGGTGCAAAATATTTCGGACCTTATACGGGAATGCAGCCTGTTCGGACTGCACTTGAAATTGTGCAGAAAATTTTTAAGCCTCCGCTGTGTGCAAGGAGATTTCCGGAGGATATCGGAAAGGGCAGACCATGCCTTAATCATCATATAAATAACTGCTTTGCACCTTGTATCAGCGGAAATGTATCCCGTGATGAATACCGCAAGGTTTTCTTTAACATTTGTCAGTTTTTAGAGGGCAATCATACTGAGCTTCTAAACCAAATGCAAACTGAAATGTTAAGTGCTTCAAAAAATATGGAGTTTGAAAAAGCAGCAGCTCTGCGGGATAAAATTGAGGCGGTAAAGCGGTTTGAGGAAAAACAGAAGATTATAAATACAGGTCACCAGACAGACCTTGATATTATCGCATCTGCAAGGCTTGGGAACAAGTCCTTTGTTGAGGTGTTCTTTGTTCGCGGCGGCAAAATTTCAGGACACGTTAATTACCGTATTGAAGAAACGCAGTATACTGATGACGGCGAGGTTTTGTCTGATTTTATAGAACAGTTTTATGCAGAGAAGGATAACATACCAAAGGAAATTTTAACTGAATTTAATATATACAATAACGATGTTATTTCAGCATGGTTAACCGAAAAAAGAGGAAGTAAGGTCAGTTTAATTACACCGCAGCGTGGAGAACGAAAGCAGCTTGTTAATATGGTGCATAAAAATGCTGAGATTGCGGCTGAAAATTACAGAATAAATAATTTAAAATATACTGAATCAAAAAATAAAATCTCAGAAGAAATTGCAAAGAAACTCAGTATGGAAAAAGTGCCTGTGCGTATCGAGTCATACGATATTTCCAATATATCAGGTAGTGATAATGTTGCATCTATGGTTGTTTTTATAAACGGAAAGCCGTCTAAAAAGGATTACAGGCATTTCAAAATTAAATCCTTTGACGGGGCAAATGATTACCTTGCAATGCAGGAGGTAATTTACCGCCGGTTTCGTCATGCCGCTGAAGAGGAGAATGAAATAGATGATGGCACTTTAAAAAGGGAAGATGCAAGGTTTTTGCCATTACCCGACCTTATTTTGTTAGACGGAGGAAAAGGGCATCTATCCTCTGTTATGGAAATTATGGAAGCAATTGGTGCAGATGTTCCTGTTTACGGAATGGTAAAGGACCAAAAGCACAGAACAAGGGGACTCTTATCCCAAAACGGTGAGATTGAGCTTTCGCCGCTTGACAGCGTGTTTAAATTCATAACAAGGGTGCAGGACGAGGTGCACAGAAGTGCAATAACCTATCACCGAAAGCTTAGAAGTAAGGCTCTTACAAAATCAGAGCTTGATGATATAAAAGGTGTGGGTGAGGTTAAAAAGTCACAGCTTTTAAAGCATTTCGGCTCGGTAGAAAAAATTAAAAACGCATCTTTAGAGGAAATTAGTCTGGCTGTGGATAAAAAAACTGCGGCAGCTGTTTGGGAGTATTTTAAGGAGAAAAAATAATGTTTAAGCTTAATAAAATAGGAATCCTTAAGTATTATACAATTAATAATTTTAAGAGAACCTGACTTGTTAAGCTATTATGGAGATAAGAGATTAATAAGAGAGGAATGTTTGATATAAAGAGGATAGTTTGTATACTGCTTTCTGTTTTGTTTGCTGCAGGGATTGGCGGCTGCAAAAAAAAGAGTGGCAGCAGTGATTATGTTGAAAGCGGTGAGCTTGTTGTTATCGAGGATATGTCTGATATCAAGCTTGGTATTTACGGCATTGATACCTTAAATCCGCTGGAAACAAAAGCAAAAAGTGTTAAAAAAATAATGAATATTGTGTACGAACCCCTTTTTGAGTTAGATGAACAAATGGCGGCGGTACCGGTTTTGGCAACGGATTTTTCGGTTTCGGAAAGCGGAAGTCAGATTACTGTTAACTTAAATACCGATGTAAAATGGCAGGATGGAACAGTTTTTACAGCAGATGATGTTGTATATACATTGAGTAAAATGCGTTCATCAAACGGGTTTTACCGAAAAATTGCTGATAAAATCCGAAGCTTTACGGCAACGAGTAAAAGTCAGGTAGTTATTAATCTTGAAAACCCTGAACCTAACCCTGAGCTTTTAATGACCTTTCCGGTAATTTCAAAAGCCTCACAGTACCTTGCAGATGCAAGCTTTGTCCCTATGGGTACAGGCTCATATAAATTTTCTTCAAAAAGCAGTAGTGAGCTTGTGCTTGAGCCTAATTCAATTTGGCATGGCGGAATTGTTTCTAAAAAACGCGTACTTGTAAAGGTTTTAAAGGATAAGGAGGCTGCAGCAGAGGCTTTTAACGTGAACGAGCTTGATGCAATAACCTCGGACGAGCTTAGCCTTGAGTCCGCGTCACCTAAAACGAATTCGCGGATTGAGGCGATAGTATCGGATAACTTAGTCTTTCTCGGGTTTAATACAAAAAGTCAGGTTTTAATGCCGTCAGGAATCCGTAAGGCTATAGAAAGTTTATTGAATAAGGAAAAAATACTCGAAAATGACGCATACGGTCACGGCATGGTGGCAGACAGTGCGATAAATCCGTCCTCATGGGCATATCAGGAAAAAGCGGCTCAGGAGGATGATTATGCAGAAAATATGATTATGAATGAAGGATATGAGCTTGATGGCGGTATTTACTACAAAGACGGCGTACCTCTTGGTGTAAGAATTTTAGTAAACAGCGATAACAGTGCCAGAACTGCACTTGCTGACAGCATAAAGGACACCCTAAAAGCTAACGGCTTTTCTGTTACTGTAGAAAAGGTTCAATATAGCGACTATGTTGCAAAAATTTCTGCGGATGATTTTGATATGTTTATAGGCGAGGTAGAGGTTGAACCAAACCTTAATCCTGCATCAATGCTGTCAGGCGACAATTACTTCAATTTTGATACATCAGGAATTGGCGAGGTGTTGTCAAAATTGGTTGGAGTTACGGATAAGGAGGCATATAAAAACGGGGTCACTGCGTTTATGAGAAGCTTTTATGCTGACCCGCCGTATATACCGCTGTACTTTAAGACAGAAAGTATTATTTACGGTTCATATGTATCCGGAACAGAAAAACCATCGGAAAAAGACCCCTATAAAGGCATAGAAAAATGGTATTTTTACGATAAAGACGGAACACAGGAAAGTGGAGAAGAGTCTGATGAATGATATTATACGAAGGATAAAGGAAAAAAGTCAGGGCTTTAGCAAAAGTCAGAAAATAATAGCTGAATTTGTTACCGAAAGCTGTGAAAAAGCGGCATATATGACAGCTGCAAAGCTTTCGGAAAAAACAGGTGTAAGTGAGTCTACGGTAGTGAGGTTTGCGTGTGAGCTTGGGTTTGACGGCTATCCCGATTTTCAAAAAAGCCTGCAGGGTGCAGTAAAAACACAGATGACATCTGTTCAGCGAATGGAGCTTGCCTACGAAAAAATAGGAAGCAGAAATGTTTTAGACAGTACTTTAAAAGCAGACATAGGCTTTATTGAAAAAACCCTCGAAACAATTGATAAAGGGCAGTTTGAAAAGGCTGCAGCAGCAATTTCAGCAGCTAACAGAATATATATCACAGGAATAAGAAGTGCTGCGGCACTTGCCGAGTTTGCAGGATTTTATCTGCATCTGATATTCAATAATGTTCAGCTTATAAAATCAACAGGCGGCGATGACCTTTTTGAGCAGATACTAAATGTCGGAGAAGGCGACGTTATAATAGGAATAAGCTTTCCGAGGTATTCAAAAAATACAATTAAGGCTTTAAGGTACGCAAAGGCAAATGGTGCGACTGTTATCGGAATTACCGACAGTAAAAGCTCACCTGTTGTGGCGGAATCCGAGTTTTGCTTAATTGCCGAAAGTGATGCAACCTCGT
>JAZNIV010000038.1:0-4573 GCA_045577675.1 Clostridia bacterium | reverse complement strand
ATGGATTTTACACTTCCTCTTGACGTGCCTAAAATTTCGTGGTATACATAAATATAGTCGATAGATTATTTTGCGGCTTAATTAATCAAGTAATTATCATAGAAGATCTGTATTTACAGACTTTATTTCATACTCTCTTTATCGGTCCACCACTTTACGATTCTTTTCGTGAATTATATGGATTTTCGCATGAAGATGCAAATCTTGCCGTAGAAAAATATCGAGAACGCTTCTCAAAGCTTGGACTGTTTGAAAATTCAGTTTTGTCCGGTGCGATTGAACTTTTAAGAGAACTAAAGGAAAATGGAAAAACACTTGCACTTGCAACGTCAAAGCCCTTTGTTTTTGCTGAACAGATTGTAAAGAAATTTGATATGTGGGATTTTTTTGACTATGCTGTAGGAGCGGAGCTTGACGGAACGAGAAATTATAAGGACGAGGTTATTAAAGAAGTTTTGAATCAGGCAAAACCTGCTTGCCTTTCCGGAGTAGTAATGGTTGGGGACAGAAAACAGGATATTCTCGGTGCTAAAAAGTGCGGTATTTCCTCAATAGGCTTATGCTGTGGTTATGCAGAGGAAAACGAGCTTGAAAACGCAGGAGCTGACTATATTTTTGATGATTTGTCAAAACTCAAGGAATTTTTGCTAAATAATACTTGACTTTTTATAAAAAAAGTGTCATAATATATGTTAAAGACGATGAAAAAGACAGTAGTTATCTGTAAATCCAAAAAGAGAGGAAATATCGTGGCTGGAAGTATTTCTTTGGTGGCAGATAATGAATACCACTTTGGAGTTGCGTATCGAAAGTTTCAGTAGGTATTGCCGCACAGCTTTGCGTTATAAGTAAAATGAGTGATGATTTATCATAATTAGGGTGGAACCGTGCAAAATTTGCACCCCTAAGAAGAACGTTTTGTTTTTCTTGGGGTGTTTTTATTTTAAGAAAAATATATTTTGAAAGGAATTTAACTATAATGGAAATGAATGAACTACAAACACTAAGACATTCTGCATCGCATGTAATGGCACAGGCTGTAAAAAGACTCTTTCCGGAAACAAAGCTTGCAATTGGACCTGCTATTGATACAGGCTTTTACTATGATTTTGATTCGGAACATACTTTTACTCCTGATGACCTCGAAAATATCGAGGCAGAAATGAGGAAAATTGCGAAAGAAAATCTAAAAATTGAACGTTTTGAGCTTCCTAAAAACGAAGCACTTGAGTTTATGAAGGACGAGCCTTATAAAATAGAATTAATTAATGAATTGCCGGAAGGTGAGGTAATCTCATTCTATAAGCAGGGTGATTTCACAGACCTTTGTGCCGGTCCACACATTAACTATACAAGTAAGGTAAAAGCATTTAAGCTTTTAAGTGCAACAGGCGCTTACTGGAGAGGTGACGAGCATAATAAAATGCTTCAGAGAATTTATGGCACAGCTTTTCAGACAAAGGACGAGCTTAATGAATATTTAGAGCAGAGGGAAGAGGCAAGAAAACGCGACCACAATAAGTTGGGACGTGAGCTTGAGCTTTTCACAACTTCTGATTTGATTGGTCAGGGATTGCCAATTATGCTTCCAAAGGGTGCAAGGGTAATTCAGCTTTTGCAGAGATTTGTTGAGGACGAGGAACAGAAGAGAGGCTGGCAATTAACCAAAACACCATTGATGGCTAAAAGCGACTTATATAAGCTTTCCGGTCACTGGGATCATTATCAGGACGGAATGTTTGTTTTAGGTGATGAAGAAAAGGATAAAGAGGTATTTGCGTTAAGACCAATGACTTGTCCGTTCCAATATCAGGCTTTCTTAAACAGAGGCCGTTCTTACAGAGACCTTCCGATGAGACTTAACGAAACCTCAACACTTTTCAGAAATGAAGCATCAGGCGAAATGCATGGTCTTATCCGCGTTCGTCAGTTTACAATTTCCGAAGGACACTTAATGTGCACTCCGGAACAGCTTGAGGACGAGTTTAAGGGTTGTCTTGAGCTTGCTATTTATATGCTGAAAACTCTTGGACTTTATGAGGATGTTTCATACCGCTTCTCACAGTGGGATCCTGACGATAAGGAAAAATATATAGGAACTAAGGAGCAGTGGGACGAAGCACAGGGAATAATGGAAAAGATTTTAAATCACCTTGAAATTCCATATAAAGTAGGCATTGGCGAAGCTGCTTTCTACGGCCCTAAGCTTGATATTCAGATTAAAAATGTTTTCGTTAAAGAGGATACACTTATCACAATCCAAATCGACCAGATGCTTGCAGAAAAGTTTGGTATGGAATATGTAGATAAAGATGGAGTAAAGAAAAATCCTTATATTATTCACAGAACATCAATTGGATGCTATGAAAGAACTCTTGCTTTACTCATTGAAAAGTATGCAGGTGCTTTTCCTGCCTGGCTTGCTCCTGTTCAGGTTAAGATTCTTCCTATCGCGGACAGACATCACGATTATGCAAGGGAGATTATGAAAAAGCTTGAGGATGCTGGAATTTTAAGGCTTGAGCTTGATGATCGTGCAGAAAAAATCGGATACAAGATTCGTGAAGCACAGCTTGAAAAAGTGCCGTATATGTTGATTGTCGGTGATAAAGATATAGAAAACAATGTTGTTTCTATCCGTTCAAGAAAAGACGGAGACATTGGAAGTAAATCAATTGAGGAATTTATTGCTGAGCTTTCAGAGGAAATAAGAACAAAAAGACGCTAATTAAATTTACGGGAGTGCATATATAGCACTCCCGTTGTCACCAAATAAATGTATTTACATAGTATATTTACAAGGTGATTTATATGAAAATTTGCTTAACAGGTAGCTTATACAAATCAAAACGGATTATGTTTTTTGGCTGTTTTTTTGTTATTTTGGTAGTAATTATTGCCTTGTTTTTTGCTGCTTTAGTGCAGTTAAGACCTGTGTTTGAACAAAAAGCATCGCACGCGGCAAAGGTATCGGCTATAGGTATCATAAATAAAGCAACAAATGATGTTTTCTCCGGAATATCATCGTCTGAATTGGTAAATATAACTATGGACGCTTCAGGGCAGATAACAAGTGTAAGTGCAGATACTACACAAATGAATAAACTAAAAACAAAGCTATCTGTTAGCTTACAGGAATATACTGAAAATTCAGACAGCTCAAAGGTAAGTATACCTATCGGAAGCCTTACACCATACGCAGCTTTGCAAGGCATTGGTTACAGAATTCCTGTTAAAATTGTAATTGATGGTTTTTCGAAGCTGGATTTTGAAAGCGATTTTATTAATGCAGGTATAAACCAGGTTAAACATAAAGTATATTTAGTTGCATCTGTAAACGTCTCAGTTATTTCTGCAGCAATGACTAAATCAGAAACGGTTACAACAGAAATACCTGTTGCTGAAACCGTAATTGTCGGCACAGTTCCTAACTATTATGGTGATAATTTAGGTGTTATAGGGAGATAAAAAATGGAAAAGATACAGGAAAGAATAAAAGAGTTATCAAGACTTCTTGACTATCATTCGATGAAGTACTATGTAGATGATAACCCAGAAATAACAGATTATGAATATGATATGATGCTTCGTGAGCTGGAGATGCTTGAGGCTGAATATCCTCAGTTTTTGTCGCCCTTGTCTCCTACGCAAAGAGTTGGGGGTAAGCCGCTCGATAAATTTGAGCAAGTAACACATTCTGTTGTAATGGAAAGCCTGCAGGACGCTTTTTCTGAGGGAGAAATATATGATTTCGACAGAAGAGTTTCAGATAACGTTAGTGGATACGACTATGTTGTTGAACACAAGATTGACGGACTTTCTGTATCTCTTGAGTATGTTAACGGAGAATTTGTTCGTGGCTCTACAAGAGGAGATGGTACTGTTGGTGAGGATGTAACTCAGAACCTCAAAACAATTAAATCAATCCCAATGCAGCTAAGTGAAAAGGTTCCATTTTTAGAGGTTCGTGGAGAGGTTTTCATATCTAAAGAAAACTTTAAAAAGATTAACGAAGAGAGGGAAGAGCAAGAGGAAACGGTTTTTGCTAATCCAAGAAATGCAGCGGCTGGCTCTCTTCGTCAGCTTGACCCTAAGGTTGCGGCACAACGTAAAATGGATATTTTTGTTTTTAATATTCAGCAAATTGAAGGAAAAACCATTGACAGCCATATTGAAGGGCTGAGATATTTGAAAAAATTAGGATTTAAAACTATATTAAATGATGAAGTATTTTCTGATATTAATTCTGCTTTTAAAAGAGTTTTAGAAATAGGGGAGGAACGCGGAAGCTTGCCATTTGATATAGATGGTGCTGTAATAAAGGTTAATAATCTCGATTTAAGAAAAAAACTTGGTTCAACTGCAAAATTTCCTCGTTGGGCAATTGCATACAAATATCCGCCTGAACAGAAGGAAACAAAGCTGCTTGATATTTTAGTTCAGGTTGGAAGAACAGGAGCTGTAACACCTCTTGCTGTACTTGAGCCTGTTCACGTGGCCGGCACAACTGTTTCACGTGCAACTCTTCATAATCAGGACTATATTGACGAAAAAGATATAAGAATTGGTGATA
>JAZNIV010000037.1:0-7893 GCA_045577675.1 Clostridia bacterium | reverse complement strand
GCCGACGCCGTCTGTTACGCTTTTAACTGCATTACCGGCACCGTCAACCATATCCTCTGCCATATTGCCGCCGTTATTGGAATTTGCAGAATTACCATTATTGGTATTTGTTGAATTACCATTGTTTGTTGTTCCGTCACCAACATTGGCATTGTCTGTTGCGGCAGGCGACGGAGAAGGGGAAGATGTATCATTTTCGTCATTTCCTCCGCAGCCGGCAAGCATCATTGCAGCAAGAGCAGTAACTAATAAGATTTTTGCTTTATTCATATTAAAACTTCCTTTCATAGTTGTTATATTGTTATTATTTACACTTTTTATGTCATTTATAAGGAAATTTTAAAAATAATTATAATAAAAACTGCTTTTAATTGAAGTGCTATATCATACACAGAATTTTGGCTGCATTTTTGTTATTTTGTACTTTTTGCATAATAAAAACGGTTTTCGCATAAATTGCGAAAACCGTTTAAATGTTTAGTTAGTTAAGCGATTAAGCCTCTTCAACTGCAGAAACAACGCCTGAACCTACTGTACGTCCACCTTCACGGATAGCGAAACGGAGACCCTTTTCGATAGCGATTGGTGTGATAAGCTCAACGTCCATCTTTACGTTATCGCCAGGCATACACATTTCTGTGCCAGCTGGAAGTGTGATAACACCAGTAACGTCAGTTGTTCTGAAATAGAACTGAGGTCTGTAGTTGTTGAAGAATGGAGTATGACGTCCACCTTCTTCTTTAGTAAGAACGTAAACTTCGCCTGTGAACTTTGTGTGAGGCTGAATTGTTCCCGGTTTAGCAAGAACCTGTCCTCTAACGATTTCGTTTCTCTGAACACCACGGAGAAGTGCACCAACGTTGTCACCAGCTTCAGCAAAGTCAAGAAGCTTTCTGAACATTTCAAGACCTGTAACAACAACTTTTCTCTTTTCGTCTGTAAGACCAACGATTTCAACTTCTTCGTTAACGTTGATCTGACCTCTTTCAACTCTACCTGTAGCAACTGTACCACGGCCTGAGATTGAGAAGATGTCCTCGATTGGCATCAAGAATGGAAGGTCAGCTTTTCTATCCGGTGTTGGGATGTAGCTGTCAACAGCTTCCATAAGCTTGTGGATGCACTCATATTCAGGAGCATTTGAATCCTGTGATGTGCACTCAAGTACGCCAAGACCTGTACCTGTGATAATCGGAATATCATCACCCGGGAATTCATATTCTGAAAGCAGGTCTCTGATTTCCATTTCAACGAGCTCAAGAAGCTCTGGGTCGTCAACTTGGTCAGACTTGTTCATGAATACTACGATGTAAGGAACGCCAACCTGACGAGCGAGCAGGATGTGCTCTCTTGTCTGAGGCATTGGGCCGTCAGCAGCAGATACAACAAGGATTGCACCGTCCATCTGAGCAGCACCTGTAATCATGTTCTTAACGTAGTCAGCGTGTCCAGGACAGTCAACGTGAGCATAGTGACGGTTTTCTGTCTCGTACTCAACGTGAGCTGTAGAGATTGTGATACCTCTTTCTCTCTCTTCCGGAGCCTTATCGATCATATCGTAAGCTTCGAACTTAGCCTTTCCGTCCAGAGCTAACACCTTTGTGATAGCTGCTGTAAGAGTTGTTTTACCATGGTCAACGTGGCCGATTGTACCAATGTTAACATGGGGTTTACTTCTTTCAAATTTTTCCTTTGCCATTGTTAAAATCCTCCTTAATTTGTTTTTTTAACATAAATATATTGTATATTGTTTTTAGGAAAAAATCAAGTCTTTTCTTAAAAAACTTTAATTATTAGTTATTTTTACTACGGTCGTTAATAATTTTCTCCTGGATTGACTTCGGCACCTCTGAATAGTGTGAAGGCTCCATTGAGTACTGACCACGGCCCTGAGTTCTTGAACGAAGCTCAGTAGCATAACCAAACATTTCTGAAAGCGGAACATATGCAGTAATTCTCTGTGCACCTGTAACAGCTTCCATTTCCTTAATCATACCACGGCGTGAGTTAAGGTCGCCCATAACGTCACCCATGTATTCATCAGGCATAATAACATTAACAAGCATGATAGGCTCCTTGATAACAGGGTCAGCCTTCTTCATACCTTCCTTAAATGCCATAGAAGCGGCAATCTTGAATGCCATTTCTGATGAGTCAACCTCGTGGTAAGAACCATCATAAAGTGTTACCTTAACGTCAACAACGTTGTAACCAGCCAGTACACCGGACTGCATAGCACCCTGAACACCGGCATCAACAGCAGGGATGTATTCCTTAGGAATAGCACCGCCGACAACTGCGTTTACAAATTCGTATCCGTCGCCTTCCTCCATTGGCTCGAGCTTTAACAGTACGTGACCGTACTGACCCTTACCACCGGACTGACGAGCATACTTGTGTTCGATGTTAACAGGCTTTCTGATAGCTTCTCTGTATGAAACCTGTGGTTCACCAACGTCTGCTTCTACCTTAAATTCACGAAGAAGTCTGTCTACGATGATTTCAAGGTGAAGCTCACCCATACCTGCGATAATTGTCTGACCTGTTTCTTCGTCTGTGTAGGTCTTGAATGTCGGGTCTTCTGCGGCGAGTCTTGCAAGAGCAAGTCCCATCTTTTCCTGACCGGCCTTAGTCTTAGGCTCGATAGCTACACGGATAACCGGCTCAGGGAAGTCCATAGACTCAAGGATAATCGGGTGCTTTTCGTCACAAAGAGTATCACCTGTAGTGGTATTCTTAAGACCAACAGCAGCAGCGATGTCACCTGAGTAAACTATATCAAGGTCTTCTCTCTGGTTAGCGTGCATCTGCAGAATTCTACCCATTCTTTCTCTGTTACCCTTGCAAGCATTCAGTACATATGAACCTGCAGCAAGTGTACCTGAGTAAACACGGAAGAAGCAGATATTTCCAACGAACGGGTCGTTTGCAATCTTAAATGCAAGTGCTGCAAATGGTGCATCGTCAGATGAAGGTCTTTCGTCCTCTTCCTCTGTATCCGGAATAACACCCTTGATGTTCGGAACGTCAGTTGGTGCCGGCATATAGTCGATGATAGCATCGAGAAGAAGCTGAACACCCTTGTTTCTGTAAGAAGTTCCGCACAGCATAGGAACGATGTCGTTGTTGATTGTTGCTTTTCTTAAGGCTACTTTGAGCTCAGTAACTGTAAGCTCTTCGCCGTCTAAATATTTCATCATGAGCTCTTCATCAGTTTCAGCAATTGCCTCCACCATCTTAGCTCTGTATTCGTTTGCTTTATCAAGCATATCAGCAGGGATATCCTCCTCGCTGTAATCCATACCCATTTCATCGTGGTAAATCTCAGCCTTCATTGTCATGAGGTCGATGATTCCGGTGAAGGTATCTTCAGCGCCGATAGGGAGCTGGATCGGGACACCATTTGCATGAAGTCTTTCATGAACCATGTTTTCTACATTGTAGAAGTTAGCACCCATAATGTCCATCTTATTAACATAAATCATTCTCGGTACGTTGTAGTCGTTAGCCTGACGCCAAACGGTTTCAGACTGCGGCTCAACACCACCCTTAGCACACATAACGGTAACTGAGCCGTCAAGTACACGAAGTGATCTCTGAACCTCAACTGTGAAGTCAACGTGTCCGGGAGTATCGATAATGTTAATTCTGTGCTTTACACCGGCATTGTCGCCTTTAGCTTTCTGCCAGAAACATGTTGTAGCAGCAGAAGTGATTGTGATACCACGCTCAGCTTCCTGCTCCATCCAGTCCATCTGTGAACCACCATCATGTGTTTCACCAATTTTATGAATACGACCGGTGTAGTACAGTATTCTTTCGGTAGTAGTGGTCTTACCGGCGTCGATATGAGCCATGATACCGATATTTCTTGTATGTTCCAATGAATATTCTCTACCCATTTACATTTTCCTCCTTTCAAGTGATTATAAACAGATATTTACAAAATTATACAGGTCACTGCGTAGCGATGCTGCGGCAGGACGTGTAAGGAAATTACCATCTGTAATGAGCAAAAGCCTTATTAGCTTCAGCCATTTTGTGAGTATCTTCACGCTTTTTAACTGAACCGCCGGTTCCGTTTAAAGCATCCATTAACTCGTTAGCCAGTCTTTCCTTCATTGTTCTTTCGTTTCTCTCTCTTGAGTAACGTGTGAGCCAACGAAGTCCCAGAGTTTGTCTTCTTTCAGGACGAACCTCCATCGGAACCTGGTAAGTTGCACCGCCGACACGGCGAGCCTTTACTTCAAGTACCGGCATAATGTTGTCCATTGCTTCACTGAAGACTTCCAGCGGGTCTCTGCCTGTTTTTTCTTTTATGATTTCGAATGCATCATAAACAATTTTCTGAGCAACACCCTTTTTACCATCCAGCATAATGTTATTGATAAGCTTTGTTACAATAACGCTGTCATAGATTGGGTCAGCCAGAACTTCTCTTTTAGCAATATAACCTTTTCTTGGCATATTATCTTCCCTCCTTCATAGATTTAACTCCCCGAAAATACGGAGATAATGAGTATCATAGGTACTCTGAGCTTTTTTAAAAGCCCCGTTTTATGCACACGGTTATATGCTTATATAAAATAGGATATAACACTATATGCACTTTAAGAAATAAGATTATTTCTTTTCCTTCGGCTTCTTAGCACCGTACTTTGAACGGCTCTGCATTCTGTTAGCAACGCCCTGTGCGTCAAGTGTACCACGGATAATGTGGTATCTTGTACCAGGCAGGTCCTTAACTCTTCCGCCACGGATTAAAACAACGCTGTGTTCCTGCAGATTATGGCCGATACCCGGAATGTAAGCTGTAACTTCAATACCGTTTGTAAGTCTTACTCTGGCAATCTTACGAAGTGCTGAGTTAGGCTTTTTAGGTGTAGCAGTTCTAACAGCTGTGCAAACGCCTCTCTTTTGAGGAGATGAATGGTCGTTTGTCTTCTTCTGAAGAGAGTTAAGGCTCTTCTGAAGTGCCGGTGCAGTTGACTTCTTAACAGAAGTTTCTCTGCCTTTTCTGACCAATTGGTTAAATGTTGGCATATCGTATATCCTCCTTCTTTATAAAATATATATTATAAACACCCGTAGGTGATTATAAACTGATTACTGCGGCACAGGATGCGGGAACATCAATCTCGCACATTGTCCCCAGCTCACGCATAGTCGGAACAGTTGTTATCTCGATATCTCCCAAAAGCGAAAGAAGGTTGTCCGAAATATTTGAAGTACAGTCCTCTGCCAGATATATTTTGATGCAGTTACCGCTTTTTATCGCCTTTAACACCTGCTTATATCCGACAACCAAATTGTTCTTGTCTTCAGGAGTAATCATAGAGTCGCCTCCCATCCCATTTTATGCTCATACTATCACATTATAGCAAATAAAAATCCCGCTGTCAATAGATTTAACAAAAATTGATAAAAAATATACAAAAAAGAAAAACCGACCTGTATCAGTTGATATGGTCGGCATCATTTTCTACATTATATATGTGTTCTGTTACGGTTTTTCCGTGAATGAAATCGTCAATAAATTTTTGTGCGGGGACATAGTCAGAATGTGGAGGATAGGTGTAGATTTTTTTGAGTTGTTTTTTAAACAGCTTCCAGTCCTCCTCGGTCATGGCTGACTGATATAGTGCTGTGCGGGTATTTATGCACGATTCTATCATATAATTTGCAAGCTCGACCGATAATTCGGGCTTTTTCGCTGCTTTCGGGACACAAAAATGGTATTCATCCACAAACATTGTCCCAAGCTTTCCGTTTTTTGTGGGCCAGGGAATATACCGCATTCCGGTGTCTGAGCCGACGGAATTTAAAATCAGCCCCGGAAGAAAATCTATCTTGAAGGCACCTTCTGTATTATTTACGATTCCGTCATCATAGATAAGTGTACGGACAAAATTAAGCCATTCAATTTGTTCCTGTGTGTTATATTTGTATGTGGGATTTCCTTTTCCGTCACGAAAAAGGGCATACCTCATATTTATATAGGATTTTGTCCAGTCAACCGCAATATTTGCGTTAATATCATTTGCCATATTGATAAAGCTGTCCCATGTCCAGTTGCCGCTAACGTAATAGTCATAGGGAAGCTTTGCTCCGGCAAACTGGTCGGGGGAGTAGGTGCAGTAGTTCAGGTTTCCTAAAAGTACATGGGAAATGCCGTAAATTTTACCGTCCTTCATACAGTTTTCCTTGATAATCTGCTTTGTATACAGCTTACTGCGAAGATTTACATAGTCATCAATAGGCTGACAGGAAGAAAAATCCTCACCGGAGGAATACAGAAGGTCGCAGTCTGCCGATGGCTCGGTAAACTGTATTTCGCATCCGTATTTTTCTTCGAATTTTTTGGCACCTTCATAAAAGGAACCTCCCGAAAGGTCCTGGGAGCTTCCGACCGTCAAAACAATCCCGCTGTAGTCAGGCTCTTCGTCTGTAAAAACAGTAATCAATATAATCAGCAGGGACAGTATAATTACTGCTAATACAATTAATCCCTTTTTCAATATATGCACCCCCGGAAATTAATATCTATATTATAGCACATTGACGCAAAAAAACAAGGAGCAAATGCTCCTTGTTTTAAAATTGTTAACAATTATTCAGTAACTGTTTCATCTTCAGCTGTTTCTGAACTTTCATCAGTATTTTCTTCAACAGTTTCCTCAGTAGAATCTGTTGTCTGGTCTACAGCCTCAGTGGTATCTTCAGCTGTTTCATCAGCTGTCTCGCTGTCTTTAGCCGCTTCATCTGTTGCCTCAGCCGGTGCATCAACTATAGTATCTTCAGCCGGATCGGTTGCTTCTTCGGAAGTTCCCGGCTTCACCCAATGCTCATGCCAACCATCAGATTCTCTTTCGAAATCATGCTCTGTAGTTGCTTCAATAACATTGTCATAGTACCAGTCTGTTGTTGAAAGATCCGGCCACTGCTTAGCAAGGTCAGATGTAATGTCGCAGTAACGAACAAGCATATGGTTGATGATTGTCATAGCCTCAGCTCTTGTGATGCTGTTGTTAGGTCTGAAGGTTCCGTCCTCATAGCCGGTAATCCAGTGGTGACCGTTTGTTGCTGAGAGGATAGCCTCTTCTGCCCAGTGTCCTGTGATGTCTGAGAAGTAGTTTGTTTCAGGGATTGCTTCAAGCTGTTCAAACTTGTTTGCGATTGTAACAAATTCTGCTCTTGTTATCGGCTTTGAAGGATTGAAGTTTCCGTTTTCATCACCTACGATGTAGCCACCGTTAGCAAGTGTAGCGATTTCTTCATTTGACCATCTGTCTGCTTCAACGTCAGGGAAGCTATGCTGTGTTGTTTCAATTGTTGCTTTGTAAGAAGGTTCAAGCAATCTGTAGAATGCTGCTGCAACCTCTTCTCTTGTAATCAAACCATTTGGCTTAACCTCTCCGTCAGGATAACCGTAGATGTATGCTATGTGATGGTCTGAAATAAGTCCCTGAGGAACACTTGTGCTTACAAGCTTAGCATAAAGGTGTGTATCCTCTGTAATTTCAATTGTACCGCTTGCAGAAGACAGGAAGTATGGGTCTAAATACCATCCATCAAAAGCAAATCCGTCTTTAGCCGGAGCTTCCAGCTCGTCGATATTTATAAAGTACTTTCCGTCTGTTTCTGAAACAGGAACTGTATTTTTCTCTCCGTCAACAACTGTGTAAGCCTTTGGAGCAGTTTCATCAGACGGGATGAACTTAGCATACAGGTATGTTGTACGCTTAATGCTTAGTATGCCCTTTGCAGGGTTAGTAAAGCCTGTGTCTAAGTACCAGCCATCAAAGATGTAGCCTTCCTTAACAGGAGCTTCAATTTCATCAATGTTTACTGAGTATTTTGAGCCTTCTTTTTTTACATCAATTTCAGTCTTAG
>JAZNIV010000036.1:0-4272 GCA_045577675.1 Clostridia bacterium | reverse complement strand
AGGGAGAAACAGAGAAATGCTTTTTGATTCACACGCACATTATAACGATTCAAAATTTAATGATGACCGCTATCAGATTCTTGATATGATGCAGGAAAATAATGTGGGTTATATTATGAACATTTCAGACTCTATGCAGTCGATTGAGAGGGTTTTGGAAATTGCCCGGAAGTACCCTTTTATATATGCAAGTGTCGGAGTGCATCCTGAGGCAGCGGCTGACCTTACCGAATCGGATATTCTTCTTTTAAAAAAATACACAGAGAATAAAAAGGTGAAGGCAATCGGCGAAATCGGGCTTGATTACTATTATGACGACGTAGAAAAGTCGGTGCAGAAAAAATGGTTTGCCCGTCAGATTGAGCTTGCAAAGGAGGTCAACCTGCCGGTAATAATCCATGACCGTGATGCACATGGTGACTGTATGGATATACTAAGAGAGCATAATGTGTCCGATGTGGGAGGAATACTTCATTGCTACTCAGGAAGCGTGGAAATGGCGAGAGAAATTCTTGACTGGGGAATGTATATTGCCTTCGGCGGTACGCTGACCTTTAAAAACGCACGAAAGGTGCGTGAGGTTGCAAAGTATGTTCCGATAGAGCAAATTGTTATTGAAACCGACTGCCCGTATCTTGCACCCGAACCGAACAGGGGCAAAAGAAACAGCTCATTATATATCCATTATGTGGCGGAAATGCTTGCAGAGATTAAGGGTATTTCAAGGGATGAGGCAGAAAGAATTACTTGCGAGAATGCCAAGAGGGTTTATAGAATAGAGGATTAATTTTATGTACGGCTATGAAATACTGCATAATGAAATTGCGGAAAATTTAATACAGAATGTCCGAAAAGATGCAGCACATCATGCCTACATCTTTGAGGGCGAGGCGGGTGTCGGAAGCTTTGAGGCAGCACAGCTTTTTGCAGCGGCATTAGTATGCGAAAGGAAAGAAACAGCACCTTGCACTGTGTGCAAAGCCTGCATTATGGCAAAGGCACAAACACATCCGGACATTTACTATATAAAACCACCTAAGGACAAGAAAAATATAACCGTTGACCAGATTCGTGAGGTTGTGAATGATGCTTACACCAAACCGTATGAAAGCGGCAAAAAGGTGTATATCATTGCCTATGGCGATAATATGAATGAACAGGCACAAAATGCTTTTTTAAAGGTTCTTGAGGAACCGCCGCAATATGCGGTATTTGTAATACTTTCAGAAAACCACGAAACCCTTCTTGCAACCATCCGTTCAAGATGCACTAAGGTTCGGTTTAACCCTGTGCCGGACGGAAAAATACGGGAATATATAAAACGTCATTTCCCTGGGGAGATTGACAAGCTGGACTTTTTGGTGAGGTATTCGGGCGGTGTTGCCGGAAATGCCGGAAAAATACTCGGGCAGGAAAATTTTCTTTCATTGAGAAGTCAGTCCCTTGATAAGCTCGAGGATTTATTGGCAGAGGAGATGCTGTCTGCGTATGCTGTTGCAGATTTTCTTGAGGAAAATAAAGAGGATGCGGATTTAATTCTGAAGTTCTGGCAGGAATTTTTAAGGGATATAATGCTTATCACAAATGAGGCACAGAATATCGCCGCAAACAGCGATTTTATTGACCGTTTAATAAATATGTCAAACAGATTCAGCGAAAAAAAGATTATGCTTGCACAGGAGCAGACTATTCTGGCACAAAAAATGCGGAAAAGATATGTAAGCCTGCACACACTTGCACTAAGGCTTGCATTTACAATAAAGAAGAAATAGGAGAAGAAAAATGAACAGATTTTCAGAAATGACACCGGCAATTGAAAGGCTGGCACAAAAATGCGTAGGAAACGGACGTATTGACCCTGAGTTGTATGATAGATATGAGGTAAAACGTGGGCTTCGCTATAAAAGCGGCAGAGGTGTGCTTACCGGACTTACCGAAATCGGTGAGGTAAAGTCGTACACAATCGACGACGGCGAAATGATTCCCTGCGAGGGAAAGCTTTACTATCACGGCGTTGATATTGAGGAAATTGTTGAGGGCTTTACAAGCGAGGGACGGTTTGGCTTTGAAGAGGTTGTGTATCTTTTGATTTTCGGAGAGCAGCCAAGTCTTGCAGAGCTTGCAGATTTTCGAAATCTGCTTGCAGAATACCGCCAGCTTCCGACAAGCTTTGTGCGTGACATTATTATGAAAGCGCCGTCTAAGGATATGATGAATACACTTGCACGAAGTGTCTTAACGCTTTATTCCTATGATGAGCTTTCAGATGATACAACGGTTGCAAATGTGTTAAGGCAAAGCCTTGAGTTAATCGCACTGTTTCCGCTTCTGTCGGTTTACGGTTATCAGGCATATAACCATTACCAGCAAGGTCACAGCCTGTTTATCCACACACCGCCGGCAGAGCTTTCAACCGCGGAAACGATTCTTTATACACTTCGCCCTGATACAAAGTACACCAAGCTCGAGGCAAAGCTTTTGGATATTTGCCTTGTTGCACAGGCAGAGCACGGCGGCGGAAATAACTCCACATTTACAACACACGTTGTTTCATCTTCGGGAACAGATACATATTCATCGGTTGCGGCGTCCTTAGGCTCGCTTAAAGGGCCAAAGCATGGCGGTGCGAACAAAAAAGTTGTTGAAATGTTTGACGACATAAAGCAGAATGTGAAAAATTGGGAGGATGAAAACGAGGTCAGAGAGTACCTTAAAAAGATACTGAATAAAGAGGCTTTTGACAAGAGCGGACTTATTTACGGTATCGGGCATGCGGTTTATTCGCTTTCCGACCCAAGAACCACAATTCTCAAAAAGTATGTTGGCCCTCTTGCAAAGGAAAAGGGCAAGGAAAAGGAAATGGCACTTTATGAGCTTATCGAAAGAATTGCCCCTGAGCTTTTAAAGGAAAAGAGAAACCGCCCTGTAAGTGCGAACGTGGATTTTTATTCAGGCTTTGTTTACAGTATGCTGGGACTTCCGCTTGAGCTTTATACCCCTATTTTTGCTATTGCAAGAATTGCCGGCTGGAGTGCACACCGTATCGAGGAGCTGATGAATTCAAGCAAGATTGTGCGTCCGGCATACAAAAATGTTGCACGGCATACGGGATATGTTCCTATTCAGGAAAGGTAAATATATATTAAAACCGGCTCTTGTAGCCGGTTTTTGACTTTTCATACAAGTGTATTACTGAATTTGCAAAGATATATGATACAATAAAAATATGGTGTAATACCATTATTTTTGTTGAAACGGAGCTTAAAATATATGGGACTTAATGAAACGGCATCGGCAGAACGTATTCATATAGGATTTTTCGGTATGAGAAATGCCGGAAAGTCAAGCCTTGTAAACGCTGTTACGGGACAGGAGCTTGCGGTGGTTTCCGATGTGCTGGGAACAACTACCGATCCTGTTAAAAAGGCTATGGAGCTTTTGCCGCTTGGACCTGTGGTTATAATCGACACTCCGGGGCTTGACGATGAGGGAAAGCTCGGAGAAATGCGGATAAAAAAAGCAAAACAGGCACTTGGCTATACCGATATTGCGGTTTTAGTGGTTGATGCTTCGGTAGGACTTAAAGACGCCGACAGGGAGCTTACAGAGATATTCAAAAAGAAAAAAATACCCTATGTTATTGCTTATAATAAGGCTGATATGCTTAAAAAAATCCCTGAAAGAGGGAATAATGAAATTTATGTAAGTGCAATTAATAAAACGAATATAAATGAGCTGAAGGAAATGCTGGGGAGCTTTGCACAGGATAAAGAAAACGGAAAAAAGCTGGTATCTGACCTGATAAATCCGGGCGACAAAGTTGTTCTTGTAATTCCTATTGACTCAGCAGCACCTAAGGGAAGGATTATTCTTCCGCAGCAGCAGACGCTTCGGGATATACTTGACAGCGGTGCTACGGCAATCTGCTGTCGGGACGCAGAGCTTTCTGAAACCCTTGAAATGCTGAAGGACAGACCAAGTCTTGTGATAACCGATTCTCAGGTGTTTGGCAAGGTATCGAAGCTGTTGCCGGAGGAGGTTATGCTTACATCCTTTTCAATACTCTTTGCGAGGTATAAAGGGAATCTTGAAAGCCTTGTAAGAGGTGCGGCAAAGCTTGATAAGCTAAATGATGGAGATAAAATCTTGATTTCTGAGGGCTGTACGCATCACCGTCAGTGCGACGACATCGGCTCGGTAAAAATTCCTAAATGGCTGACGGAGTATACCGGTAAAAAGCTGGAGTTTGCTTTTTCATCAGGAACAGAATTT
>JAZNIV010000035.1:0-11559 GCA_045577675.1 Clostridia bacterium | reverse complement strand
GGGTTTGCAGACGGTCTTACCGTACCGTCCGATATACTGATTAGTCCCTTATCCTCAACAAAATCCACATCAAGTCCGACACTTTCTGAAATAAACCGCACCGGTACCATAGTTTTTGCACTTTCTCCCCATTTTGCAATCAGTCTTGGTGCAACCTTATCGGGAATTGTTTCCTTTTTCTTATTTACAGTGGCATAATATGAACCGATTTTAAGTCCCACACTTTTTTTCCCGTAGGAAATTATAATAGACTTATCGCTTTCCTCATAGTCCACCTTTGCACCAAGTGCTTCAAACACTTCACGCACAGGCACTAAAGCTCTGTCATTAAATATAATAGGCTCTAAGGGCAGGTCGGAAAGTGTTTTTCCGTTCACTGCAAGTTCATACACCGCTCCTGTATAATTATGCACTCCGCCGTCATATTCAAGAATCATTGAGGCAGAGGCAGCTGTGTTAATAAAAAAGCAACACAAAAGCATAAGTGTGACTGCTATTTTTTTCATTAAGCTTGTTCCTCCCTTTTACTCGGGCATAGGCACCTTAAAATGCTCATATCCCGCCTGCGTCACAATTCTTCCCCTTGGCGTTCTTGAAATAAATCCAAGCTGCATTAAGTACGGCTCATAAACGTCCTCAATGGTGTTTGCCTCTTCACCGATTGTTGCAGCAATAGTTTCAAGTCCTACCGGACCTCCCCCGAAATTCTTTATCATTGTCATAATCATCTTGTTGTCAATATTATCAAGTCCCATATCGTCAATTTCCATCTGTTTTAAGGACTCGGCTGCCACTTCCTTTGTGATTTTCCCGTCAAACCTTACCTGTGCAAAATCACGCACTCTTTTTAAAAGCCTGTTTGAAATTCTCGGTGTTCCTCTTGAGCGGCTTGCAATTTCCTCCGCACCGCCGTCATCAATTTCAACACCCAGTATTCCTGCAGACCTTTTAACAATCCGCATAAGCTCCTCCGGTGTATAAAGCTCAAGCCTTGCCATAACTCCGAAACGGTCACGAAGCGGTGCAGTTAAAAGCCCTGCACGCGTTGTTGCACCGATTAGAGTAAACTTAGGCAAATCAAGACGAATTGACTTTGCAGACGGCCCCTTTCCGATTATAATATCAAGGGCATAGTCCTCCATTGCCGGATACAGTATTTCTTCGACAGTTCTTGACATTCTATGTATTTCATCAATAAAGAGAATGTCGTTCTGCGATAAATTGGTAAGTATTGCAGCCAAATCTCCTGCCTTTTCAATGGCAGGTCCGCTTGTTATTCGGATATTTACACCCATTTCATTTGAAATGATGCCGGCAAGCGTTGTCTTTCCAAGCCCAGGAGGCCCGTATAAAAGCACGTGGTCAAGCGGCTCACGGCGTTCCTTGGCAGCATCAATATAAATACCGAGGTTTTCCTTAACCTTTTCCTGACCGACATAGTCTGAAAGCTGTCTTGGTCGAAGTCCTATCTCAATATCGGCATCCTCGTCAAGAAAATCACCTGTTACTATTCTTTCGTTATCATCAAAAATCATCTTTTATCCCTTTCAATCAAGAACTACATAAGCCTCATTAGTGCCTGCTTTACAATTTCCTCGGTAGGTAGTGTCATATCAACCCCCGAAACTGCCTTTTTTGCCTCCTGCTGTGAATACCCCAAAACCATTAACGCACTTACAGCCTCATTTGCACTATCCTCAGCAATTATTTCCCCGCCAAATGCCTCATCCGGAACAATATCCACATTTTTGAGCTTGTCCTTAAGCTCAAGTATTACACGCTGTGCCATTTTTGCTCCTACTCCGTTTGCCTTTGTAAGAGTTTTTGCATCGCTTGTAATAACAGCCAAGACAAGCTGCTGCGGAGTCATAACCGACAAAATAGCAAGTGCAGCCTTTGGGCCTACCCCCGAAACTGACAGAAGATGTAAAAACATAGAAAGCTCGTCATTGGTAGAAAACCCGTAAATATCAAAAATATCCTCTCTCACGTATAGATATGTATAAAAAGTGACATTGCTTCCCACCACAAGTCCCGAAAGACTGTTTTGCGAGGTATAGATTTTATACCCCACACCGCCGTTATCCACCACGGCAAAGTTATCCTGCTTTAAAACAAGCTCACCCCTGATATAGTAATACATACTGATTCCTTCCTTTTCAGCCTTTTCGGTAAATTCTTCCCTATTATACATACTATAATAGAATTATATCACATTTTGTCAAACCACGCATTTACGTTTACATTACAAGTATGTAACGGATTTTACAGCCTGTTCATTCCAAGCTCTTCATTGATATGTGACGAATGTGCGTGACAAATTGCAACCGCTAAAGCATCCGCAGCATCGTCGGGCTTAGGAACTGCATTAAGTCCTAACAGCATTTTTACCATCTTCTGAATTTGCCCTTTTTCTGCCCGTCCGTAGCCTGTAACCGCCTGCTTTATCTGAAGCGGTGTGTATTCGTAAATCGGGATTTCCTTATCTGCCACCTCTGCCACAAGCACCCCTCTTGCCTGTGCCACAGCAATTGCGGTTTTTGCGTTATTGTTAAAGAACAGCTCCTCTATAGCAACCGCATCAGGCTTATATTTATGCAGATACATATTAATTTCCTCTTTTATCTTCTTAAGCCTCAGACTGGTTATCATAGATGAGTGCGTAGTGATTGCATTATATTCAATCGGGCGGAATTTATTTCCCTTATATTCAAGCACCCCTATGCCCACAATAGCATATCCCGGGTCAATACCTAAAATAATCACAAAAAATGCCTCCTGTTTTTATATACTTTTATTACATTTTACTATTGCATAATTATAAACAAAAATGTATAATAATACTTGAGCAATAAATATAAGTTAAATATACATACATTGTATACCAAAAAGGGAGGAATTTCAATATGTCAAAAGAAAAAGTTGTTCTCGCTTATTCAGGAGGACTTGACACATCAATTATTATTCCGTGGCTTAAGGAAAACTACGATTATGAAGTAATTGCAGTTTGCGGCGACGTTGGTCAGGGCAAGGAAACAGATGGTCTTGAAGAGCGTGCTAAAAAAGCAGGCGCTTCAAAGCTTTATATTGCAGACCTTAAAGCTGAATATGTAAAGGATTATATCTGGCCTGTTGTTAAATCAGGTGCTGAGTATGAGGGCAAGTATCTTTTAGGTACTTCTCACGCACGTCCTATTATTGCAAAAAAGCTTGTTGAAATTGCTGAAAAGGAGGGTGCAACCGCAATTTGTCACGGCTGCACAGGTAAAGGTAATGACCAGGTTCGTTTTGAGCTTACGATAAAGGCATTAAATCCAAGCCTCAAGGTTATCGCACCATGGAGAATATGGGATATTAAGTCACGTGAAGATGCTGTTGACTATGCAAATGCACACGGAATTGAGATTCCTGTTACTAAAAAAGAGCTTTACTCTCGTGACCGTAACGTATGGCACATAAGCCACGAAGGTATGGACCTTGAAAATCCTGCAAACGAGCCACAGCTTGACAGCCTGTTAAAGCTTGGTGTTTCACCTGAGGCAGCACCTGATGAAGCTAAGTATGTTACAATCAGCTTTGAAAAGGGCGAGGCAGTTGCACTTGACGGAAAGAAAATGGAGCCTTTGGCACTACTCGAAGAACTAAACAAAATCGGCGGTGCATACGGCGTAGGTATCGCAGATATAGTTGAAGACCGCTTAGTTGGTATGAAGTCAAGAGGTGTTTATGAAACTCCGGGCGGAACAATTCTTTATGCCGCAATTAAAGAGCTTGAATATCTCTGTCTTGACCGTGATACACAAAGCTTTAAACGTCAGTCTGCTGTGAAGTTTGCAGAGCTTGTATACGACGGAAAATGGTTCACTCCGCTTCGCGAGGCAATGAGTGCAATGTTTGATGTTATGGACGAAACCGTTACAGGTGATGTTAAGCTTAAGCTTTATAAGGGTAATATCTACCCGGCAGGTGCTACAAGCCCATATTCACTTTACAATGAGGACATCGCATCATTTGGTGATTCACATGAGCTTTATTCACATAAGGACAGCGAAGGCTTTATCAACCTTTATGGACTTCCGCTCAAGGTTCGTGCCATGATGATGAATAAGAACGGCGAAAATAAGTATAAGAAATAATATACATTTTGGGGCTTTGCCCCATACCCCACACGCTTTTTGAAAAAAAGCGTGGCAAAAACTTATGTGCATTGCTGTCGCAATGCAAAAATCAATTAAAAAATAATATTGAAACTTCCGGATTTTTATGGTACAATAAATTCCGGAAGTTTTAATTTACAAAAGGAGCTAACTAATATGGCTAAATTATGGGGCGGTCGGTTTCAGAAAAGCACCGACGCAAAGGTTGACGATTTCAATTCTTCAATCCGTTTTGACAAAAGAATGTATAAGCAAGATATCAAGGGCAGTATTGCACATGCTAAAATGCTTGGAAAGCAAGGAATTATTGATATTGCCGACTCCGAAAAAATTGTAGCAGGACTTACAGAAATTCTTGCAGACATTGAAAACGGAAAAGTCGAATTTTTGATTGATGCAGAAGACATTCATATGAACATAGAAAAGCTTTTGACCGACAAAATCGGTGAAAGCGGCAAAAGATTACATACAGGCAGAAGCCGTAATGACCAGGTCGCCCTTGATATAAGAATGTACTTAATGGACGAAATCTCTGAAATTTCGGAAATGCTTACCGCACTTTTATCTGCACTTACAGGTCTTGCAAAAAAACATACAGAAACAATAATGCCGGGCTATACACATCTTCAAAAAGCACAACCGGTTACCTTCGCACATCATTTAATGGCATACTTTGAAATGATTAAACGTGATTTATCACGTCTTTCTGACTGCAAGGACCGTACCAATGTAATGCCACTCGGTTCAGGTGCTTTAGCCGGCACCACATACCCTTTGGACAGGGAATTTGTAGCACAGGAATTAGGCTTTGCACAAGTTACCCAAAACTCACTTGACGGAGTTTCAGACCGTGACTTTGTTATTGAGCTTGCAGGCTGTCTGTCAATTATAATGATGCATTTATCACGTTTTTCCGAGGAGCTGATACTTTGGTCAAGCCACGAATTTTCCTTTGTAGAAATGGACGATGCATACTCAACAGGCTCATCAATTATGCCGCAGAAGAAAAATCCCGACGTTGCCGAGCTTATACGTGGCAAAACAGGACGTGTTTACGGTCACCTGATGGGACTCTTAACAACTATGAAAGGTATCCCTCTTGCCTATAACAAGGATATGCAGGAGGACAAAGAGCCGATTTTTGATGCGATTGACACCGTAAAATTGTGCTTGCCTGTCTTCTGTGATATGATAACCACAATGAAGGTAAACAAAGCTAATATGCTAAAGGGCGCAAAGGGCGGCTTTACAAATGCCACCGACGTTGCCGACTACCTTGTTAAAAAAGGTATGCCGTTCCGTGATGCACACGAGGTTGTCGGAAAGCTTGTTTTCTACTCCATCAGCAAGGACAAGGCGTTAGACGAGCTTACACTTGATGAATTTAAGGAATTTTCCGATATAATTGAAAATGACGTTTATGATGCAATCAGTATGGAAACCTGTGTAAACGGAAGAACGGTTATCGGCGGCCCTGCAAAGGAAACAGTCGAAAAGGCGATTTCGGATGCCGAGGCATTCTTAAAAACATTATAAAGGCACAAAGCAAAAGCAGAACGAAAAATACTCGTTCTGCTTTTTATACCTTTAAACTGTCACAAACTCGCCGTCTTTTACATCGACTGTAATTTTACCTGAAATGGTACCGTCAATAATCTTTTCCGAAAGCATATCTTCAATTTTACTCTGAATTGCACGCCTTAGAGGTCTTGCACCATAAATCGGATCAAAGCCTGCACGTGCAATCTCACTTACAGCCTCTTCCGTAAACTCAGCAGTAATTTCATTTGCAAGAAGTCTGTTTTTAAGCCCTGCAAGCATAATTTTTGCTATTTTCTTAATATCTTCCTCATGCAAGCGGTCAAAGACTATAATTTCATCAATTCTGTTCAAAAACTCCGGCTTAAAAGCATCCTTCACCTTCGCCATAACCTTCTCACGAATAGCCGCACTCTCATTTTCTTCATCACCTTTATCAAAGGCTCCGAATCCCATTTTTGAGCCGCCTGTCTGCAGAATATCCTTTGCCCCCAAATTTGAGGTCATTATAATTACAGTGTTGCGGAAATCCACCTTTCTGCCCTGTGCATCGGTCAAAATTCCGTCATCTAAAATCTGCAGCATAATATTGAAAATATCCGGATGTGCCTTTTCTATTTCGTCGAACAATATTACAGAATATGGCTGTTTCCTGATTTTTTCAGTAAGCTGACCACCCTCGTCATAACCCACATATCCCGGAGGTGAGCCTACAAACTTGGATACCGAGTGCTTTTCCATATACTCCGACATATCTACTCTTATCATAGAATCCTCTGAGCCGAACATCGCCTCGGCAAGTGCCTTTGAAAGTTCGGTTTTGCCCACACCCGTAGGACCTAAGAACAAGAATGAGCCTGTAGGACGTTTCGGGTCTTTAAGCCCTGCCCTGCCTCTTCTGATTGCACGCGAAACAGCTGAAACAGCTTCGTTTTGACCTACTACGCGACTATGCAGAATTTCCTCAAGATTTTTTAATTTTTCACTTTCCTCCTGAGCAACCTTGTAAACAGGAATATGCGTCCACTCTGCAATAATATCAGCAATATCTGCATCTGTTATCACCAGTTCATTCGATTTGTTATTATCCTTCCAACGGCTTTTTCCCTTTTGAAGCTCTTCTTCAATCATCTTCTCACGGTCACGAAGCTCCGCTGCCTTTTCAAAGTTCTGCGAAATAATTGCTTCCTGCTTTTCTTTTTTTATTTCCTCTGCCTCTTTTTCAAGCGACTTTACATTATCGGGTGCAGTAAGTGCCGAAAGTCTTTTTTTACTTGCCGCCTCGTCCATTAAGTCAATTGCCTTATCAGGAAGAAACCTGTCGGTTATATACCTTTCAGAGAGCTTTGCCGCAGCATCTAATGCACTGTCATCAATCTTTACGCTGTGGTGTGCCTCATACTTGTCACGAAGTCCCTTTAGTATCTCAATAGTTTCATCAACACTCGGCTCACCTACCGTAACCGGTTGGAAACGCCGCTCGAGCGCTGCGTCCTTTTCAATATATTTTCTATACTCATTAAGGGTTGTAGCACCGATTAATTGCAGCTCGCCGCGTGCTAAGGACGGCTTTAGGATATTTGACGCATCAATAGCACCCTCTGCCGAGCCTGCACCGACAATGGTATGAATTTCGTCGATAAACAGAATTACATTCCCTGCTGCCTTTACCTCTTCAATTGCTTTTTTTAGTCTGTCCTCAAACTCACCACGGTATTTTGCACCGGCAACCATAGATGACAGATCCATTGTAACAAGCCTTTTGTTCTTCAAAAGCTCCGGAACATCGCCCTCTGCGATTTTCTGTGCAAGTCCCTCGGCAACAGCAGTTTTACCAACACCCGGCTCTCCGATAAGACACGGGTTATTCTTTGTACGTCTTGATAAAATCTGTGTAACTCTTGCAATCTCCTCATCTCTTCCTATTACAGGGTCAAATTTATTCTCCTCTGCAAGCTTGGTAAGGTCTCTTCCAAACTGGTCAAGAACAGGGGTTTTTCCTCCGCCCTGTTTTCCTTTTCTTCCTGTCTGCTTGTTATCAGAATAGCTTTGCTCTGTAGAAGATATTATGTCATTATAAATATTGTTAAAATCAACACCGCAGGATGCCAGAATGTTTGCTCCAACCCCGTCTCCGTCCTTTATGATACCAATTAAAATATGCTCGGTACCAATATAATGATGTCCCATATTGCGGGCCTCCATAGCCGCAATTTCGAGTATTCTTTTACTTCTGGGTGTTAAGGCAAGCTCGGTGCTTTTATTGAGCGGCATATTTGAGCCCATCAGCTCCTTTATGCGGTCTGTTATAACCTCTTTTTTAGCACCGGCATTTTCCAGCATCTTTGCACCAACTCCGCTGCCCTCCATTATGATGCCCAGCAAAAGATGCTCACTTCCGATATATCCGTGACCTAATTCACAGGCTGCATCGTGTGCATTATTTATTGCAATTCTTGCTTTTTCCGTAAAATTTGAAAACATAGAAACGACCTCCTTTTATGTTTTTTAAACATTTTCTCTTAAAAGCTCCGCTCTCTTTTTATCACGTTCCTCAGGTGTCAGGCTGCCCCCCTCCATAATAAGTGCAGGTTCAGTTTCCACCATAAGCTGCATAAGCGGCATTTTTCCCTTAGTATCTATTATACCCAGGTTTTCGCCTAAAATTACATCAGAAAGTAATGCTTTTGCCTCGGAAGATGCAACACTTCTTGCAAACTTTAAGGTTCCGTAGGACCTCCACAGCTTATCTTCAAGGCTATCATTTCCTCTTAGCTTTTCACGTGCCTCTTTTTCGTGATTCTCAATCTGCCCTGCAATATTTTCAAGCTTTGATATAATCTCCTCTTCGCTTATTCCCAAGGTTACCTGATTGGAAATCTGATAAAGGCTGCCGTGTGCCTTTGAGCCCTCGCCGTAAAGTCCGCGTACTGTAAGACCAAGTGCCGATGCGGAAGAAATAATCTTATTAATATTATTGGTTAAGGTAAGTGCCGGAAGATGCATCATAACAGATGCCCTCATTCCTGTTCCGGTGTTGGTGGGGCAAGCTGTAAGGTACCCGAATTCCTCAGAAAACGCATAAGTGATATTTTCTTCAATAACATCGTCTACTTTATTTGCCGTTTCCCAAGCCTCTCTCAACTTAAACCCTCCGAGAATTATCTGAAGCCTTAAATGGTCCTCCTCCATCAGCATTATACTCATAGTGTCGTCACTGCTCTTTAAAACCGAGCCGTAGTCGGTTTTTGCCATATCAAAGCTGATTAAGTGTTTTTCAGCAAGTTCCTGCTTTTCACCTGTTGTCATATCCTTCATTTTAAGACATTCAAAGTCCTTTGCAAGGGTTGAGTTTGAGCCAAATATTGCTGCCTTAATTTCCTCTGTAACCTTCTCCTTTCCTTCGCCGGAAAGCATGGCAGGAAAAGGGTATTTGTCAAGGTTTCTCGCAAGCCGTATACGAGTACTTACCATTATGTCATTGTCGTTTTGTTCTTTATACCAAATCATAGCTTAACCCTCCAGACTTTTTATTTCTTTATGCAGCTTAGCTGCTGTTTCATAATCCTCTCTTTCGACCGCCTTTGCAAGCTGTGTCTTTAAATCTGCAAGCTTTCTTTTTTTAATAAGCCCTGCAGACTGCTTTGAAGGGATTTTTCCTGTATGTGTACTGCTTTTTTGCATCTGCTTCAAGGTTGACCTGACAGGGCTTTCAAATGCTGTATAGCACTCACTGCAGCCTAAACGCCCGCTCTTTTGAAAATCATAATAGCTTCTTCCGCAGTTTTGACATCGTCTGTCCTCACGATAAACCGGAAAAACATCAAAGCTGTCAAAAAAATCTGAAAATAAATCGTACATAACATCTACCTCTTTCCTATAATTCACACAATGCGTTTTTTAATATGTTCGCCCGTAGCATATCCCGCCGGGGATTGGAAACAGCAATCGCATTATCCGAGACTGCCGCAAGCAGTATTCTCGCTGCCTGTTCATTTATCGCTCCTCTTTCAAAAAGATGCATAACAGCAGCTTTAGCTGCAGAAAAATCACAGCTTTTCCCGATACCTGCTATTACATCACCTGTACCGCCAAGACTTCTCCTGCGGATTTTTACATAACCTCCACCGCCTCGTCTTGACTCCACGTAATAACCCTTTTCCGGACTAAAACGTGTCTGGATAACATAATTTATCTGTGACGGTACGCAACCGAAAATATCAGCAAGCTCGTTTCTGCCAAACTCCGCATAGCTTTCCTCGTCCTTCATAAGCTCCATAATGAAGGCTTCTATTCTATCACTTATACCCACTTAATCATCTCCTCATGATTTGACTTTGACTTTCTTTGACCTTTACAACCTAATTATATCACAAATTTATCCTTTGTCAATGAAAAAATATGGTATATTTTATGAACAATTTGTTAACAGCTATTGTGTTTATGTTAAAAATAGGGTATAATTTTCATATTGAAAGGACTGATTACTATAATTCCGGTAGAAAAAAACAAAGAATATACAGTTAAAATAGAGTCGCTCTCCTCCGAAGGAAGCGGAATAGCACACGTTGACGGCTACACTCTTTTTGTCCCGCAGACAGTAAATGGAGATACCGCCCGTATTTTGGTGCTTAAAACAAAAGCAAGCTACGGCTACGCCAAGGCTTTAGAAATAATAACACCGTCTGCGGACAGAACAAATCCGCCCTGCAGTCATTTTTCAAAATGCGGCGGTTGCCAGCTTATGGCTGTAAATTACAATGCTCAGCTTGAATTTAAGAAAAACACCGTTCATGATGCACTTTTAAGAATTGGCGGAATTGACACCGACGTAAATATAATTGGTATGGACGAGCCTTTTCGTTACCGCAATAAAATGATTTTTCCGATTGATAAAAACGGCGACTGGGGCTTTTACCGTGAACGTAGTCATGACGTCATTCCTCTTAGCGACTGCCTTTTAGGCGACAGTATTTGTCGTGATATTATGAATACAATTTCTGATTTTATCAAAAAGCACCACATTCCTGTTTACGACGAAGAATTGCACAAGGGTATAATAAGACGTGTTTTTATAAGAAATTCCCATTGTGAATTTATGGTTGTTGTGTCTGCAAATGCTGACAGCTTGCCGCATCAGAATGAACTTATCGAAAGCCTGCGGGCTGTTTCGTCAAATATCAGCGGAATAATTCTTAATATTAACAAAAAACGCACAAACCTTGTTTTGGGCGACAAAAATATCACACTTTGGGGAAAAGACAATCTTTCCGCAACGTTATGCGGACTTAAATATGAAATTTCACCGCACAGCTTTTTTCAGATTAATCCTATACAAACCGAAAAGCTATACAAAACAGCAATTGATTTTGCCGAAATTTCGTCCGGCGATACAGTTATGGATATTTACTGCGGAATCGGCACAATTTCCCTTACCGCAGCTAAACTTGCAAAAGCTGTAATTGGAGTTGAGATAGTCCCGCAGGCAATCGAAAATGCAAAGAAAAACGCAAAAGAGAACGGGGTTTCAAATGCAGAATTTTACTGCTCAGCCGCCGAGGATATTGTACCCGAGCTTATCAAAAACGGCAAAAAAACCGATATTGTTATCCTTGACCCACCACGAAAAGGTAGCGATGAGAAAACACTTTCTGCTATTATTTCAGCAAAGCCGGAAAGGATTGTTTATGTTTCCTGCAACCCTGCCACTCTTGCACGCGACGCAAAATTCCTTACAGAAAACGGCTACTCTGCAAAGAAAGTAACTGCAGTTGATATGTTTCCGCATACAACGCACGTGGAAACTGTTGTCCTTCTGTCCAAAAACAGCAATTAAAGTATAATATTCTAAAATCAACATTAT
>JAZNIV010000034.1:0-3699 GCA_045577675.1 Clostridia bacterium | reverse complement strand
CTTAAAGGCGGAGAGATACATAGCTTATAGAGATATATTATGTATCTCTCGCTTATTCTTAATTTGTAATACGATTTAAAGGTGAGGAATGAAATGAAAACACAAGTCATGGCTAAAAAGTCTAATATATTTTCGAAGCTGTCAAGAGATTATCTCCCATGGCTTCTCGGTGTGCCTGCATTGTTATGTATTCTTATTTGCAGCTGGCAGCCTTTGATAAGAGGAATTTTACTGTCCTTCTGCAATATGACAGGATATGAAGTAACCGGGTTTGCAGGACTTGCAAACTATAAGGCGGTTTTAGATGATTATTTATTTTTTAAATGTCTGGAAAATACTTTTGAATATTTGATTTGGTCGCTTGTTATAGGATATATTCCTCCTATAGCAATTGCATTTATGATAAACGAGCTTATGCACGGAAAAAAGACATTCAGATTTATTACATATTTACCATCCCTGGTTTCAATCGTTGCAGTTTCAATTGTGTGGACAACGATTTTCAGACCGGGAGAGAGTGGTACTGCAAATGCTATTTTAAGTGCACTCGGTCTTCCTATGTCCAGATGGTTCGAGGATGTAAAGCTTGTTATTCCTATGATACAGATCTCAGGTATGTGGCAGGGAATGGGCTCAACAGCACTTATGTATTTTGCGAGCCTGCAAGCGGTAAACGGTGAGCTGTATGAGGCAGCTTTGATAGACGGCGCAGGAGTATGCCGCAGAATATGGCATGTTACACTTCCTCAGATTAGGGGTATGGTTCTTTTGATGTTTGTTCAGCAGATTATAGTTGTGTTCCAGGTTATGGTTCAGCCACTCAAGATGACAGGCGGCGGACCATGAGAATGAACCAAAACTGCCGGAATATCCTTGGCAGAGTCATTTAATGTTTCGGCTATTACATTGCCGGTCTCATGCTCATAATTTTCTGTTATTTCCTCTAAGGTCATTTTTCTTGTGCAGGGTATCTCGCCATAAAAATAGTCACCGTGGGTTGTGCCGTAGGGGGGTATACCTCTGCCGGATTGTGCCCAGCTTGTCCATTTACTGTCCTTGCCGTTTGGACAGCTCTGGTTTAAAAACGCTGCTCTCAGTTCTATATAGCAACCGCATTTTATACAGGTACACGAAATAAGGCTGTCGCATTGTTTACAAATTGACAGCCTTTTCTGATAAAGCGAGCTGTCAGCCCTGTTGTGCAGAGGTATCTTATCCAGATGCTCGTGAATTGATTTTAAAACATCCACCTGAGCATTTTCACGAAGCAAGCATTTTTTACATTCTTTCATAATTATTTAATCACAAATTTAACAATACTGCATGGTGGCAAAGCTGCTTTAAAGCCGTCATAGGTCTTCTCGAAATCAGTGAATACGGCGGTTGTTACAGCATTTTTATTCTCAAAGGTATTGAAATCACCCATATCACCTGTCAAAATTTCGGCAGTTATCTCTTTTACGGCAAAATCAGCAATTTGACATTCAATTTCAGCTGACTTGCTTGCAGCTGTATTAACAATTGTAGAAATAATTGTACCGTCAGAGCTTATAGATGCACTTTCAACCAATTGCGGAGTCTGTTTACCTTCAAAGCTCTTAGGAGTTGTTATAAAGGAACCAAGCAATGTGTTTTCCTGATGTTCTTTATACATATTAAAGATGTGATAGGTAGGAGTCAGAAGCATTTTTTCGCCATCTGTCAGCACCAATGCCTGAAGCACATTTACAAGTTGAGCAATATTTGCCATTTTAACCCTGTCGCAATGCTTATTAAATATGTTAAGAGTAAGACCTGTCACAATAGCGTCACGCATAGTGTTTTGCTGATACAAAAATCCGGGATTTGTGCCCGGCTCTACCTCATATCAGGTGCCCCATTCGTCAACAATTAAGCCAACTCTTTTTTCAGGGTCATAACGATTCATTATTTCAGCGTGGCGGGTAACGAGCTCTTCAATTTTATATGCCTGATCAATTACTTCAATATATTCCTCCTCCGAAAATCCGGTTGCAACATACATATTATGAAGACGCTTCGTGTAAAAATGTAAAGAAAGACCATCCATATGTCGTGCCACATTCTTCATAAGGATTTCAGTCCAGTTATAGTCAAAGTCGCATGCTCCGCAAGCAATCTTGTAAATTGGCTTGTCTTTATCATAGGTTCTTACATGGTAGATTATATTCCGAAACAAGTGCATTAAACTTTTCAAGCATTCCCTGGTCATAACAAAGCTTTTCGCTGTCAATAGGGAAAATACCCGAGGCCTCACCAACACCTACGGCATTCACGCCGGTAAGCATATAGTGAATATAACCGGCAAGCGTCGTAATATGTGCTACACGATTTATATGCTCCTCACCGTTTAACATCGCCTGATATAAATGAGCTATACTCCAACGCTGCGGAATGGTGAAATCAAAAAGCTCAGTTAACTCTTTTGAAGCCTTTGCTGTAATCGTATTTTGCCAGGTGCGGAAGGGAACTAACAAATTCCATTCCGCATCAAAGGGCAAATATCCGTGCATCATACCCGACACGCCCATTGTAACAATGTTTTCAGGGTTTTCAATATTTTTTAGAGTTGTTTTAAGCCCTGTTCAGACCTCGTCTAAATTATAAGTCCAAATACAATCCTTAAAATCAGATGACCATACATATGATTCCGAAGATACAGGTTTATAGCTTTCATTGATAGCTACCGCTTTAATTCTGGTTGAACCAAGCTCAATTCCAAGATATGTTTTCATAAAATTTCCCCTTATTATTCGGAAAAGTTTTTAATCAATTGTATGTGCTAAAAAGACTTCGGAATATTCTTTGGAAAAATAGTCGCAAGCTTTTTTTGCAAGGCTGTTGTCTGTAAATAATCCGAACACAGTCGGTCCGGAGCCGCTCATTATTGAACCCAATGCACCGAAGGAAAGCATTTTTTGCTTGATTTGGGTTATTTCAGGGCAAGCCTCTAAGGTTACAGCTTCCATAATATTAGAAATTTTACTTGCTGCAGCAGCAACATCTCTGTTTGCTATTGCAGTTAAAACTGCATCGGTATCAGGATGTGACAAATTTTCTGTATGGTCAATTTTCTGATAAATCATAGCTGTAGATATGTTGACCGGAGGCTTTACAAGAACTACCGATACGCCGGAAAAGGGAGTAAGCGGTGTAAGCCTTTCTCCGATGCCCTCTGCGAGCTGTGTGCCGCCGGTAAGGCAGTAGGGGACATCTGCACCAAGCATTAAAGCAAGCCTTTCAAGCTCTTCGTCGGGTAATTCTGCGTTATATAAAAGATTTAAAGCACAAAGAACTGCCGCAGCATTACCACTTCCGCCGGCAAGCCCTGCAGCAACAGGGATATTCTTGTGAATAAGAATTTTTGCACCGCCGGAAATTCCTGTTTCTTTAAAGAATAATTCAGCAGCTTTATAGGCAATGTTTTTGTTGTTGTCCGGAATGGACTTGGAATTGGTTGAAATTTTGATGCCGCTAATATCTTTGTCAATAATAATCAGGTCAAACAGATTAACCGACTGCATTATCATTTTTACCTCATGATAGCCGTTTTCAAGCCTTCCCAAAACATCAAGAGTCAGATTGATTTTTGCGTAGGATTTAGCGATTGCACGATTTTTAGTAATTACAATATCATTGTAAAGCTTCATAATTATCTCCTATAGCACCTGATGCGAGGCG
>JAZNIV010000033.1:0-4397 GCA_045577675.1 Clostridia bacterium | reverse complement strand
CTATTGCTGATTTTATGTATTCAGCATCCATTTGTGTTGTAGGAATAAGATTTTCCATCACCTTATGCATTGCTATGCCGTAGTATGCTCCGTCTGTCTTTTTCTCCTGCATAAATTGCGGCATCGGCCTGAGAACCGTTTTGCGGCTTTGTTTAAGCTCGGAAACCGATACCTTGGTAGGAAGAGAGGATATTTCGGAATATGGGTACTTAAAATCGAGAATATGCTCTATGTCAATTTCCTGCTCAGGTGTTTCGTCGGCTATTTGTTCCTTTGTGGCGGCTTGCTCAATCACTTCAAAATGTCTTACAAATCTGACCTTCCAGTTAGGCGATGTCATTGCAACAGGTACAACCCAATCGGCAAAGCCTGATGCGGATAAAACATCGGACGGTGCAAAAACAGGTTTTGAAGCCTTAATAAAGCTTTCCCATTTCTCTTTTTCAAGCTCAAGCTTTGGTCTGCCGCCGGAGTCGGTGTTGCCGCTTACTGTCGCAACAAAGTAAAGCTTTTCCTTTGCACGTGTAGCTGCAACATAGAGCTTTCGTATTTCCTCCGACATAAGCTCACTGTTATGTACCGCTTTAAAAACAGATTTGGCGGGAGTAGGGAAGGAGTAGCTGTTTTCAAAGTCTATATAGTCCATTGCAATGCCGTAGTCTTTATGGAGCATAATACGGCTTTCGTCAGTTTTCCTGTTGAACTGTTTTCCGCCTCCGCATATAAAAACAACCGGAAACTCAAGACCTTTACTTTTATGAATTGTCATTATCCTGACTACATTGTGCCCTTCTCCCACAAGCTTTGCAGTAGATAAATCGGTGTTTTTCTTTTTAATATGCTCTAAATACTTTATGAAATTAAAAAGTCCTTGAAAGCCGCCTGCCTCATACTGCTTTGCACGCTCGAAAAGTAGACGAAGGTTTGCCTGAGCCTCTTCGCCACCGTGGAGTGCACCTACAAAGGCATAAAAATCCGTCTCTTCATAAAGTGTCCATACCAGCCTGTCGGCTGACATATATCGGGAATAACGCCGCCAGCGAATAAGATTATCTCTAAATCGACTTGCCTTTTCTGCAGTCAGTATTTCCTCTTGCCCGGTTAAAAGACCTTCGCTGTTTAACCTGATAAGCTCCTTTAGGGCTGAATAAAACCTGCCTTTTTTGCATTTGCGTATAATGACCAGCTCGTCGTCGGAAAAACCGGCGATTGGTGAACGCAGGGTGCCGATTAGAGGAATGTCGCAATAGGGGTTATTTATAGCCTTAAAAAGCGCAGTCATAACACGAATTTCGTTTCTTTCAAAATAACCCTTGCTTTCGACAAAGCATTCAATTCCTCTGCGGTTAAGCTCGGCGGTATACGCATCTGCCTCGGATTTATAGGAGGACATTAATATAACAATGTCACGATTTTCAATCTCACGATAGGTGTCGCCGTCACGAACCTTGAAATGCTCTGCTTTTAATCTGCTTATTTCGGCTGCCACAAAACGTGCCTCAATTTCCTGCTTGGAAAGCTCCTCGTCAGACTCGGAATCGAAGGGCTGGGTTTCAATTATGCAGCATTCTGAAATATAGCTTTCGTTTATCTGCTCGTAGCTCGTATTTCCGCAGTATAGCCGCTGCTCGGCATCATAATTAAGCTCGCCTGCAGCCTCGGTCATAATTGCCTCAAAAATATCATTTACACTTTCTAAAACCTCGCTTCGGCTACGGAAATTTTTAGAAAGAATTATTTTTCTGTTTTCTGCACCCTCTGCGTCTATATATGTGTCGCTCTTGCTTTTGAAAATTGTCGGGTCACTGCTTCTGAAACGGTAGATACTCTGCTTCATATCACCAACCATAAACAGGTTTCTGCCATCGGTTATGTGACGGAAAATTTCCTCCTGCAAAAGACTGGTATCCTGATATTCGTCCATCAGGATTTCCTCGTATTTTGACTGAAGTTCCCCTGCAATTTCGGGATTGCCGGAGAGTAAATCAGCAGTCAGCTGTTCAATGTCGTGAAATTCAAGAACATTTTTCTTGTTCTTTTTATCCATAAACCGCAAATGATACTGCTCGACTAACCTTACAACAGAAAGTGCAACCGGATACAGCTTTTCCCTCGACTCAAGTGTTATTTCTTCAAGCTCCTGACCGGTAAACTCCGATGCAGCTGCAATAAGATCTTTTGTTTTTTTGCGTAATGTTTTTAAATATTCAAGTTCTTCCTCGTCTTTTGAATTGACCTTTGTAAGACGTTCTGCCTTAAAATCAGAAAGAGCTTTTTTTGTGGTATCAAAATCGGCTTTTAACAGACTGCGAAGGAAAATATAGTCATGATAAAATGCATTGTAGTAATGCTTCCATTCCTCGTATATAGGTACTCCTTTTTCGGGAGGATTTAGGTCAACAAATGAGTCGATTTGAGCATCGTCGCACATATAATGAAGCCCTTTTTCTGCTGATAAAAGTGCAAGGTGTAGCTTTTCTTTACAAGCTTCAAAGCCTTTTTTAAACCATGCAGCATTTAGGATACCGTTTTCCAGCTTTAGTTCCTCTGTTTTTTCATATAGCCATTGTATAGGCTTTGGGATTGAGCAAATAAATCCGTAAATACTGCGAATAAGCTTTGCAAGACCTTCGTCGCTTCTGCCGGTGCCGTAAAGGCACAAAAGGTTGAAAAAATCCTCATTATTTTCTTCGTAAAGAGATGAAAAAAGCTCTTCCATTGCCTCATCAGATAAAAGCTGTGCCTGTGCCGCATCTGCGATGGTAAAATCCGGTTCAATTCCTGATTCGTTAAAATGAGAACGCAAAAATTTCAGGCAAAATGCGTCAATGGTTGTAATATCGCTTACAGAAAGCATTAATTGTTGACGCTTGATTATCTTTTGACGTTGTTCATCACCCGAGATAACAGCTTGTTCAAGCTCCTTTAAAAGTGCCTTATTAATTCGTTCTTCCATTTCACGTGCGGCTGCATTTGTAAAGGTTACAATCAGAAGCTTGTCTACATCAATGCTTTTTGATATGTCGTCCGGTATGAGCTTTTTTATAACACGTTCAACCAAAACTGCGGTTTTTCCTGAGCCTGCGGCAGCTCCTACAAGGAGGTTACAGCTTTTGCCGTTTTCGAGATATTTGGTTGTTATGGCAGCACTTTGTGCTTGGGTCCATTGAGTTTTACTCATCTTCTGTTACCTCCTTTTTAATTTTTTCAAGTGCCTTTTCATCACTTGTGAAAAGCCTTCGGCATTGGTCGAAATGGCTGTCAAACATACAAATCTCGCTGTACTCGCAAAATGTGCAGGCGGAGCTGTTTGCATCACGGCTTGGATTAATGGATATATTACCGCTTTTAATCGCTTTGTCGGTATCAATTACGGTTTTACGCATATAGTCGGAAAGAAGGTCAAAGGTTTCGCGGGATGTAACTTTTGAATATTTATATAGTGTTCCGTCGTTGTTGAAGGATATTTTCAGAAAATCACTTTTGTTAGTTTCGGAAAGGTCGCTATCCATATCAAGAGCTGTGTCAAAAATGTAATCTTCGCCGTTTTCGGCTTTGTCAAGAATTACAATTCCGTCAAGCTTTTTATTTTTCGTCTGCTCCTTTTCGACTTCACGCATATCATTTGTTTTAACCTGAGCAATATCGTCATTTATCTTATTATACATTATTGCACTGATTTGCGGCGACAGCTCTTTGTCAGTCTTATCAAGCTTTCCTGAGTTATACAGCTGCGATGCAGCCAACGCATATAGCACAAGCTGCATATCAAGCTTGTTGCATACTGCTGAAATGCTGAACTCCTTATGACCTGATTTATAGTCAATTATCCGGATGTTTGCCTTATTTTGAGCGGCAAGCTCCATAACGTCAATTCTGTCGATTGTTCCTAAAAGGGTTACATTTTCGTCCTTCCAGTTTATATCCACTTCAAAATCCTTTTCATAGCAAACGGCGGTATAACCTCCTTTTGACAGGCTAAGACGAATGGTGTTTATCGATTTCTTTAAGGTGCGTTCGCATCGGTACAGAAGATATTCAATTTGTTTTTTGTCTGATTTTGCACGAATCATAACCTTTTCTGATATAGCGGACATTATGCTGTGGATTATTTCATCGCACATATCGGGTGTTAGCTCCGTCCAGCGGCTGTGAATTTCCTCTATGCTGCGGGTGCCCTCTTCAACCCTTTTGCAGAACTCACATACGGCATAGTGAATAAGGCTGCCGATATGGGATTTTTCCACACGTGCCTCTTCCTGCGGCTGTGCGTAAAGCCCACGCTCAATATAGTATGCAAAAGGACACTTGCTGAATTTTTCAAGTGCAGTGATGCTGTATTTCTTATTTTTGCCGTAAAGTGCCTGTGCTTTTAATTGCGAAAGCCTCGGCTGAAT
>JAZNIV010000032.1:0-29818 GCA_045577675.1 Clostridia bacterium | reverse complement strand
CGTTTACGCTATGACTGAGCTTGATGGTGTTACGGAAGAAAGACCGGTATTCTTTGTTGGTTACGGACACTTTGACACTGCCGCAAATGATATGCCGCTATTCAACGAGATTGGAGCTAACACAATCCAAACAGAAATAGGACCGACGGATGTTATGACATTCGCAGACGATGGAAGTTATACAACAAAAACTGATAAGATTGAAAAGCTTAAAACAATTTTACAGAATGCGGAAGAAAATAACATAGCCGTAAGTGTGCTATTGTCACCGCATTATTTCCCGACAAATGTTATTGAACACTATGGTATAGGTCATTCAGATGGTGCAACTGAATTCCTGAAATATAATGTTAATGCTGATATTGCGAAGACAATTATAGAGGCCTACTTAAGATTCGTTATCCCGGAAATAAAGGATTATACATCACTAAACAATATATGTATATCTAACGAGCCTTTCTTTAAGCCGGAAAGCTGCGGTGATTTCTATAAGGACGAATGGACTCAGTTCCTGGAAGATAAATATGGAAGTACATGGAATCTATACCAGGCATACGGTAAATACTATCTTTCATTTAGTAGAGTACCGTTGGATGCTTCGGGTAGTGACGCAAAGGAATACGACTATAAGATATTTAACGATATGATCTTCTCAAGATGGCACAGATGGATGGCAGGTATTATCAGTGAAATTGCACCGGATGTACCGCTTCACTCAAAGATAATGGCATATGTTGACGATGATGACACTGCAGGCCGTATGAAGAGAGGCGTAGGCTATGAAAGCTATTACGATTTCTTAGATCTTAACGGATGTGATGCACACAACTACATAAACGACGGCAGCGGTCTTTACCAGGTTGACGATGGCTACCATGTTGAAGAGATGTGGTATGATTATATGCGAAGCATTAAAGATGCTCCTGTAATCAATTCAGAGGATCATATAATTCCTGACAGAAGTACAAATTATAATGACGAAGTAGCTGATTATGTTGCACAGAATATCTACATGGGAGCTATCCATGGCCGTGCTATCTCTGATATATGGCTATGGGAAAGATCTTATGATGAGACAAGTGATGCCTACGGAAGTGTTCTTCAGCGTCCTGATGTAATTGCAGCTATAGGAAGAGAAACATTAAATCTTAACAGAAATGCATACGAAATTACAGCACTTCAGAATGCTGATAAGGAAGTAGGAATTCTATATTCAGATTCAAGTATTCTTAGTGATACAAGTACCTCCTTTGCATTGTATCAGACCTATGCAGCATGTCTATACAGCGGTAAGGCAGTGCAGTTCGTAACACCTACACAACTAAGTAAGATGAACAACTGCAAGGTGCTGATTGTTCCGCAAGCTACCTATGTTACTTCTGAAACACTTGATTACATCAAGAGCTTCATTGAAAACGGTGGCAAGGTTATGATCATAGGACAGAATTCATTAAAGAAGAACGAAAAGAACGAAAACAATGATAGCGATACACTCGATTACATTATTAACAATTCTTATGTACTAAACTATAATGGTACAAATAATTCAACAGGAAGCATGACACAAGCACAGCTTTATGATGAAATTAGAACAGTTCTGTCAAATGCCAATATTTATAATGTAATTATAAAGGATGCAGAAAGCGGAGAAACTGTTGATTATGTTGAATACAATGTTGGTACTTACAATGGTAAAACTATTATTAATATGATAAGCTATGAAAAAGATAAGAATGTCAATATATACATTGGAGGAAATCTTGTAGCAAGCTCATATGATATAAACAATTGTGTTGAACTTTCAGAAGATATTTCTCTAAAACGCTATGTTCCTGTAACAGTCAGTATTAATGCTAACTGATTTATGTATAGCGAAAAAAGAAGTATTTAAGCGATATGATAGGCAACTTATAAATGCTTATTAATAAGAAGGGAGAAAATACCATGAAAAAAAGATTTTTAAAAGGACTAGCAACACTACTTGCACTATCAACAGCACTATCAGTTGCAAGCTGCGGTAAGAAGGACAATGTTGATGACGGTATGGTAGAAATTACAATGTGGTCAACAGTAACTGAGGATGCTAAAGATGTTGACAAGGAACTTGAGGCTTGGAAGGATGAAGCACTAGCTGCTAAATTCCCTAACATCAAAATCAACAAGGTTATCAAGACAACGGGAACAGACTACCGTCAGGAGTATGACAAGGCTTTGATGGCAGGTATAGCTCCGGATTTCTTTGCAGAATTCTCATATACAGATATTCCAACAAGAATTGAAAATGGTACAATTGCAGATATCACAAATATTGTGAAGGACTGGGATCTTAAGAAAGATGACAAGGTTATCACAACATTTGACGAGGTTATCAACGCAAACGATAAGTGGTACGCAATTCCGCGTTCAGCTTATGTAAGGGGCATTATTGCTAACACAACTGCACTTAAAGAAGCAGGTTATGATACAAGCGCTATGCCAAAAACCTGGGACGAATTTGCGGAAATGGGTAAGCTTGTAACAGACAAGCAGAATGCTAAGTTCGGTCATGTACTAATGGGTATGGACTGGTGTGCATGGCCATTCACAAACTGGGTATGGTCAGCAGGCGGAGATATGGTTACAGCAAACGGAGACGGAACATACAAGCTAACATTTACAGAAGATCCTGCGATAGATGCAGCAATGTTCTGGAACGAAATGATTTGGGATTCAGAAATGACTCAGAAGAATGTTCTAAGCGGACTTGAGGAAAATCAGAGACTGCTTAGTAACGGAAGCGGTATGACAGCATGGGATTCATACAGCGGATTAAGCCATGACATTATGCCAGAGTATGGTCTAAGCTACGCAGATTATGATATGTTCGCAGTTCCAACAAAGGATGCATCAATTAAAGCTCCTATGCTTGCAGGCGGTGAAGTTATCACATTCAATCCAAAGGCAGACGAAGAAACTCTAAAGGCAGCATTTGAAGTAGCAACATTCCTATACTATGATGAAGAATACCTAAGTAAGGTATGGGAAATCCAAGCAAAGCACGGCGTTTCAAGCGTAGACCTACCTGCAAGAAGCGACCTATACCTTGCAAAGCTTGATACATGCGAAGGTATAAGCGAAGATGCAAAGCAGAGATTGGTTGAAGCAACAGCTAATGCAATTCCTGAGCCATGTCCACCACACTGGTCAGACCTTAAGACACTTATTGCAAAGCCACTTCAGGAGATCATGCTAACAGAAGGCATCACAAGAGACGAAGCTAAGAAGCTGTTTGAAGATTGTGCAAACGAACTATACGATCTATATCCAGAAGCATTCAAGAAATAAACATTAAACGGAGTTAAAAAATGAGGAAAAATCAAGTTAAACATAAGCCTGAAAAATTGATGGGAAACGCAAAGAGGAATGAAGTGCTTGCACTTCTATTCCTCCTGCCATCAATCATATTGTTTGCTATGTTTAAATATTACCCGATTTTGTCAGGTGTATTTGTCAGCTTTTTTGACATAGATATAGTGAATTTGCCGGGTGATTTTTGTGGATTTAAAAACTACTTGCGTGCCTTTGGTGATGTAAGATTTTATCAAGCTATCTGGCACAATGTAAAATTCTTTGCATACAGCATTGTAATGACATTCTGGCAGCCGATAATTCTAGCTATACTAGTAAACGAAATGCGAAGAAAGAGTAAAACAGTATTCAGACTGCTTTACTTTATCCCTGCAGTCGTACCGGCTATTGCAACCACAATTTTGTGGAAGTATTTCTTTAACCCGGATTACGGTCTTGCAAACTATGTAGTACAGCTGTTTGGCGGCGAGCCACAGCTATGGCTGAATGATAAAAACTGGGTATATTTCTGTATGAACTTCCCGGGAATGGTAGTATTCGGCGGAATGGCAATGGTGTATTACTTAGCAGCCCTACAGGATGTGCCAAATGATTTGTATGAAGCATCAATGCTTGAAGGTGCAACCTTCGTGCAGAGAGTAAGATATGTCACACTCCCTGGAATTAAAAACATTGTTATAACACAGTTCATATTGAGCCTTACAGGTATTTTCGGAACAATGGAAAATATCCTGCTATGGACAGGCGGAGGACCTGCAGGTGAAACAGAAACAATCCTTGTTTATGCGTATAATCAGGCTATAAACTCTATGGACTATAGCTATGCGATTACCTTGTCAACAATAGTATTTATTGTAACATTAGTAATAACATACGCATTCCAGAAAAAGACTCAGGAATAGGAGGTGGGAAAATGTCTGTAATTCAAGATATAGAATTAAAAAGTAAAAAAGGAAAAAAACTATACATAGGAATATATATTCTATTGGCCGTAATGGTAGTAGTACAGTTTTTCCCAATGCTCTGGATGTTCCTTGGAACATTTAAAACAGATGCAGAACTGCAAAGTTCAATTCCTACTATGCTCCCTGAAGTCTGGAGGTTTTCAAACTACGCAGAAGCCTTCCAAAAATATGATGTCTGGACGAATTTATGGAATACTGTTTACATAATAGGAATGATAATAATTATTCAGCTATCAAACAGTATCCTGTCAGCATATACACTTTCTGTTATGAGGCCAAGATTCGGAGGCGCAGTCCAGCTGGCATTTTTGGCAACAATGATGTTCTCAGGAACGGCGCTGATGTTCCCACTGTATATCCAGATGACTCAGATGGGACTAATTGGAAGTAAGTGGGCACTGATACTGTCGTCAAGCGCATGGGCGTATGCCATCACATGGTTTAAAAGCTTTTTTGACAATATCCCAAGGGATTTGTTTGAAGCTGCAAAAATAGACGGAGCAAGTGAACTGCAAACATTAGGAAGAATAGTATTGCCACTTTCAAAGCCAATCATATCAGTAATGTGCGTAAACACATTTATGGCAGTATACAACGATACAGTTTTTCCTTTAATGCTACTTCCTGAGCAAAAGGATTGGACAATTATGATCCGATTGTTCGTATTAACAACGGCGGGAACTCCAAAACCGTCATATATGTATGTACTATTGGTAGTTGCAACAATACCTTCACTTATCATCTATATGATAGCTCAGAAGAATCTGGTTGAAGGCGTTTCAACATCAGGTATAAAAGGATAATAAAAATTGTAGGAGTATATGTCCTATACTCCTACAATTTCAAACAAAAACAGTCAAAGTACATACAAGATATACTGTGGCTTTTTTGTGAAAAATGCTTATTGTAGGACATATAGGTTATGAGCATAATGGAATAAATTATATTTATAAATTATTTACAAAAAAATGTCTATTTTTTGACTTTAGCCCTAACCATAATGTGAAATATTAATTGGCAGAAAAATAAGGGAAATGGCGAAAGCTACTTTCGAAAACATATAAATATTATGAATTAGGTATTATAAAAGAGGTAAGGAATATGGTTTCTGATAAAATACAATCTAAAAAATTAGATGTTTTTATTCAAGAAAAAGACACAAAATATGATTTTAAAGGTATAGTTGATGATTGTATTCGTCACATTGAAAAAATCCAGCTGTTAAAACCTGAGTTATGGAACAGATTTGTCAATCAGTATAGAATAGAGGCTGATAGCGATGGTGGTTGGAGAGGCGAGTATTGGGGAAAAATGATGCGTGGAGCAACATTTGTGTATTCTTATACTCAAAATAAAGATCTATATGCTATTCTTCACAAAACGGTTGAGGATATGATGGCTTCAGCAGATGATCTTGGAAGAATAAGTACATATCCTGTAAATTCCGAATTTGATGCATGGGATTTATGGTCAAGGAAATATGTTCTTTTGGGAATGCAGTATTTTATGGAAATATGTAATGAAGATGATTTTAATAAGAGAATCACCGAATCCATGCAGAAACAGGTAGATTATATTATTTCCAAAATAGGCCCCGCAGATGAAGGTAAAACACCAATCACATCGGCAACAAACGCTTGGGGAGGATTGAATTCTTCTTCTATTCTTGAGCCAATTATGAAGTTATATAACATAACGAAGGAAAAGCGTTATTTGGATTTTGCAGCTCACATTGTTAATGAAGGCGGTGCGGATATAGTTAACATTTTTGATTTAGCTTACGACAATAAGCTTTATCCATATCAGTATCCGTATACCAAAGCATACGAAATGACGTCTTGTTTTGAAGGCCTTTTGGAATATTATAAAATTACTGAAAACGAGAAATTCAAAGAAAGTGTAATTAATTTTGCAGATAGAATTCTTGAAAGTGATTTTACTATAATAGGTGGTTGTGGATGCGCAGGTGAATGTCTTGATAACTCAACGATCAGCCAGACTAACTCAAACAATCACGAAGTTATGCAAGAAACTTGTGTGACTGTAACAATGATGAAATTTTTCTATAATCTTAACTGTTTTACAGGTGATCCAAAATATGCAGACGCTTTCGAAAGATCTATGTACAATGCATTTTTGGGTTCAATTAATACAGAAAACAGTATTGGAAAGCTTGACGAAACAGCTATGCAAGAATATTCTGAAGTGGAGATAGAACCGCTTCCATTTGACAGCTATAGTCCATTAACTGCAGGTATACGAGGTATGGGCACCGGAGGAATGAGGGTCATGAATGATAATCATTATTACGGTTGTTGTGCTTGTATCGGAGCTGCAGGTAACGGATTAACACCTAAAATGTCTCTTCTATCATCAAAAGACGGATTAGTAATTAATCTATATATTAACGGTAAAGTTTTTACAAAAACTCGAACCGGTAACAATGTTACCATAGATGTTCAAACAGAATATCCTAAAAATGGTGAGATTAAGATAAAAATTGAACCGCAGTACGAAGAAGAATTTGAAATTTTACTTAGAAATCCGTCTTGGAGTAAAGCGACTGCTCTATCTGTTAATGGTGTAGATAATAGTGTTAATGATGGTTATATTCGTGTAAGAAAATTATGGAATAAGAATGACATCATTGAGTTAAAGCTAGATATGAGAACAGAAGCAATTTATCCAATGACATCTGGAGCACAAATGCTTACGAATGAACCGGTATCGGAAAACAATTGTATAAAAGAAGAAAAACATATTGCACTCCGCAGAGGACCGTTGATTCTTGCTCAAGAAAACAGATTGGGCTATAACGTTAATGACCCTGTAAGTATACTGGTAAATGATGAGGGATATGTAGATGTGGAAATGCCTATTAAGGAAATTGCTCCGTATCAACATATTATTGAAGTTCGTGTTCCTTTGATTAACGGTAGCAGAATGACAGTTACCGATTATGCTTCGGCAGGTAAATTATGGACAGAGGAAAGTAAAATGGCAGCATGGATGTTGACGGAGTGAGAAATTTAAAATTCAAGTATTATAGGTGTCTATAAAAAAATTAAGCAAGATCTTACCCATAAGATAAGATCTGCCGAATTAAAATAAGGTAAATGCTACGCATAATAAGTTCCTCTTTTATTTTAATAAGTTTGAATAAAATTAATCTATGTGTAGCATTTCCTTATAAATTTAATAATAAAATTTGAAGAAAATATTCATTATGAATTTATAGTGTAGACAATGACAAGATAGTTATAGTTGCAATCAGGCTTACAAGATTTTCAAATGTTGGTGCTTTGGGTGAAAATATCGGGCCGACAGGCGTCAATGAGCTATGTGACTATAGGATTAACAACATTGTGGAAATGATAGATATCATTCCAATAAAAAAGGAGTACAAGGCATGAAAAAAGTACATATTGTGACATATACTCACTGGGATAGAGAATTCCGCTGGGAATTTGAAAGAACAAGAATGAGATTGGTGGATTTGTTCGACCACCTATTTGAAATAATGGAACAAAAACCTGATTATCGTTCATTTTTATGCGATGGTCAGCTTACACTAATTGCCGATTATCTTGAAATCCGTCCTGAAATGACAGATACTGTTAAAAAATACGTTCAGGAAGGTAAGCTTGAAATCGGACCTTGGTTCACACTTCCTGACTGTGCACCTATTCAGGGTGAAAGCGTTGTAAGAAACATTCAGTACGGCGTTAAAAAGTCAAAGGAATTTGGTGAACCACTAAAATGCGGATACAATGTATTTTCATTTGGCCAGATTGGTCAACTTCCGCAAATTTACGCGGATTTTGATATTGATAATATCATTTTCTATAAATATATGGACCCGAAAAAGTCCAAATACCACGAATTTATTTGGGAAGCTCCTGACGGAACTCAGGCGATAGCTTCACACTTAGGACCTGAAGCAAGATGGAACTTCTTCTTCGCAGGCCACATCCCGATTGTATACGATAAGGACGCTTGGGATAAGAACTGGCAATATAAGTGGGGAGAGCTTGGAAAAGCATTCCACACAGCAAACATTGACGATTACGGATGGTTCTATGATATATTAGACCCTGAGACTTCATATCACCCTGAAAACTTAAGAATGGGTATGGAGCGAGCACTAAAGACAGTAGAGGGAACAGCAGCACCAGATTGCGTGCTAATGTTCGAGGGTACTGACTTCACAGAGCCGCATCCTTTAACTCCTGAGTACATAAAGGCACTTCAGGAAGAATATAAAGGTGAACTTGAAATTGTTCACTCAACACTAACAGACTACTTAACCGAGCTTAAGGAAGAGCTTAAGAAGGTTAAGGATTTGGATACAGTAAAAGGCCCAATGCGTGACGGCCCTGTTGGTTCAATTCACACAGATGTATTCTCAACACACCCTGAGGTTATGATTGAGAACTCACATTCTGAAAACACAACAATCCGTTATGCAGAACCAATGAGCACTATTGCCTGGAAGTTCGGCCTTGCAAAATACCCTGCAACATATCTTGAAAAGGTATGGAAGCTATTATTCCAGAGCCACGCACACGATTCAATGCATGGCCTGGGACCAAAGACACTTGCAGACGGCGAGCTTTCAAGACTTACCGAAGCAGGAATTATCGCAAAAGGCTTAGAGCGAAAGGGCCTTGAAAACATTACAAAGGAAATCAACACATCTAAGGTTTCTGATACAGAATACTTCTTATCAGTTCACAACCCATCTTCATTTGCAAGAAGCGAAGTTGTTGAAGCTTACGTTGATATTCCAAAGGATGTAATTCTAAAGTACATAATCATTGAAGATATGGACGGCAATCCTGTTAAGGTACAGGAAGTTGAAAGAAGCAACACAAGAGCTGGTATCTACCACCCAAGAAGCCGTAATATGCCATTCTACTGCACAAAGGTACATTTGTTCTTTGAAGCAAATGACATTCCGGCTATGGGCTATAAGACATTCAAGATTAAGTGGGCAGAAAAGAACGAGTACCCATATCCACATGAGGATTGGGATGCTCCAAGAATTCTTTCTCACAATATGCTAACTGGCGTAAATCAGGCTGAAAACGAATTCATTCGTGTAAAGGTTAACCCTGACGGTACGGTTAATCTTACAGATAAAGAAACAGGAAAGGTTTATGAAAACCTTAACTACTTCATGGATATGGGCGATAGAGGTAATATGTGGATGCATGATAACATCCCATGTGACCGCATCATCAACAGCCTTGGTAAAGATGCTATCGTATCAACAACTGTAAACGGACCGCTTGCTGTTAAGTTTGCAGTAGACCTGACAATGAAACTACCTCGTGATTACGACTTTGCAAAGCAGGTTCGATCAGATGTATTGGTTGATATGCCTGTTCATGTTGAGTTCACTTTGAAGAAAGGCTCAAAGCACTTGGAAGTTGAAACAACAATCAACAATACAGTAAAAGACCACTACTTCAAGGTTTGTATGCCAACAGGCCTTCAGGCTGAAAAAACATGGGCAGAAGGCTCATTTATGGTAACAGAATTCCCTGTAAGACCATCTGTTGACGGCGATGTCAGAGGAACAGAGCTTGCACGCCACCCGTTCCAGCTATGGTGCGATTTGGCAGATAACAAAAACGGTTTTGCAGTTTTAACTGATGCTACAAAGGACTATGAAATCTTGGAAGACTCAGAAGACCAGACAATCGCAATGGGCTTGGTTCGCGGAACAAGACTTCGTATCGCCTGTGACAACAGACTATGGATGGAATACCCGGGGGATGAAAGTTCACAGTCACTTCGTGAATTTACATACCGCTATGCGTTTATGCCACATACAGATAAGTGGGAAAAGGCAAAGCTTTATGATGAAGCTTTGGCATTTAATGCACCGCTTAAGGTTTGCCAGTTTGGTAAGCAAGAGGGTATATTTGGCGTAGAAAACAGCTTTGTAACTATTGAGGGCGACAACCTGATTTTGAGTTCTGTTACAAAGTCTGATGACGATACAGTTTTAATTCGTGTATATAACCCAACCGAAAAGGAAATCAAGGGCAGCATCAGCCTTGGTTTTGACGCAAAGTCAGCAAGAAGCATCCGTTTGGACGGACAGGTAAGAGAAGACCTTGACGTAAAGGACAACATAATTTCAGTTAAGGTAGGCAAGGGCAAAATTTATACAGTTGAGGTGATATAATAGAAGCTGTTAAAATCGGTCTTGTAACATTAGCGTACTTATGGAAATGCTTTATATCATTTTATAATATAAAAAACTAGGAGACAAAACTATGGCAAAGAAAATGACAATGCACGTAATAACAGGAACACATTGGGACAGGGAATGGCGACATACCGCAGAGCAGTCCAAGCTAAGGCTTATGGACCTTATTGATTCCATTCTTGATATTTTGGACAAGGACCCTGAGTATAATTCCTTTATTTTAGACGGCGGTACTATTGTTTTAGAGGACTATTTCACAGTACGTCCTGAAATGAAGGAGAAGGTAAAGAGCTTAATCGAAGCGAAAAAGCTATTTATCGTTAACTGGTACACTTTGCCTGAAACATACACAGTTGCACCGGAAGCCTTGATCAGAAATCTCCAAATGGGAACTGAAATGGCAAAGGAATATGGCGGAGCTATGCATGCAGGCTATACCGCAACAGGATATGGACAAACCAGTCAGCTACCACAGATATATGAAGGTTTTGGTATAAAGACTGCTATGTTCTATCGAGGAACTAATAAATATGAACTTCCTCCGCTTTTCAAATGGGAAGCAAAGGATGGAACACAGATTTATGTACATAAAACATTTGATGAAGTAACAAGAACAAATTGGTATTTTTATGTGTATGATCTCATTGCTCTTGGAAAAGGAACAAAAGATTTAACATACAGCTATGACAAGAAAAATGTCCCAGTGCATTTATGTGATAGTGTCTTATATGAGAAGGCAATAAAACAGACCGTTGATACTCCTTGCTTTGATCGCTCAGAAGAAGGACTTAAAAAGGCACTTAAAAATATTACTGACCAGTCAATGCAGTATAAAATAGGTGACCACCTTCTTGCACTTAACATGGAAGATAATGCAGAACCGCATCCATTTCATTCAGAAATGGTAAAGGCAATGAATGATATATCAGAAGATATTGAAATTGTTCAGGATGATATGGATTCATACATGGATACCATTATTTCTGAGAATGAAGATAAAGACTTGCATGTACACAAAGGTGAGCTGAGATATGAAGCGGTTGACCTTGGTAGCTGGAGCGGATTGTACGGAGTTACTCATGCATCCCGTGTTAAGCTAAAATTAATAAATGAAATTGCAGAAACGAATCTAATAAATCAAGCAGAACCTTTAGCTACATTTGCATCAGCCTATGGTGCAGAATATCCGTTCGAGAATTTGAAAAGAGCATGGAAAGGTCTTCTTGCAAATCACGCACATGACAGTATTGTTGGTTGTGCAGTTGACCGTGCTCATGATGACGCTCTTTATGGTTTCTCCGTTGCAAAAACAGTATCAGAGGAAGTTATGGGAAGAAGCTTGGTTAGCCTATTCTCAAAGATAAATACTGCAAAAGATTTTAATAGTGACACAGATTTTACAATAATAATTTTTAATACATTAGCGCAAAGAAGAAAAGCGGTAGTTGAGGTGGTTCTTGACTTACCAAAAAACATTTCTCTTGCAGGACTTAATGATTCTGTTGGAGTTGGTGGTGGTGCTGATGCAGGTATGTTGTTCTATGATATTGTTGATAAGGATGGAAACAAGGTTGATTTTGTAGAACTATCAGCAGAAAACATTAAGATGAGTGTTGAAAGAAAGTACGACACTGCAACAGCATTCTCAGCGGTTCGCAGAAGAACACTTTTGAGCGTTGATATTCCTATGCTTGGATATAACACTTACGCATTAAGACTTCGTGAACCGGAATTTGTTTATAAAACAGAATATCTTGAAGATAGAAAGTTTATAGGAAATGATGCAGGAATTTTGGAAAATGAATATTTGAAGATTGTACTTAATTCAAATGGAACATTTTCAATGCTTGATAAAACAACCGGTAAGCTGTTTGAAAATATGCATTATTTCACCGATGAAGGTCAAGTGGGCTCTGCACACAAATATATTACTCCTGTAAGGAATCCTATGATCACAAGCCATGGATTGAATGCAAAAATCATACTAAAGGAAAATTCATCTCTACGTGCTACATTTAAGGTGGAAATGGAGATGGAAATACCTGCAGCAGCTACACTTGATGGTAGAGATAGACTACGTGAAACAGTGATAATGCCGATCATGTATGAATTGACCCTAGAAAAAGGATGCCCGTATTTAAAAGTGCATACAAAGCTTACAAATAAAGCACGTGACCATAAGCTGTACGTTAATTTCCCGTCAGGAATTATGACCGACACAGATTATGCAGAATCAGCGTTTGCAGTTGAAGAAAGAAGCATAAGACACAAGAAAATACTTGATAATGTGGAACCATTTGCACCATGTCATCCGATGCAGAACTTCTGCGGTGTTTCAGACGGCAAAAACGGTCTTGCATTCTTCTCTGGTGGACTTCGCGAATATGAAATCCGTGATGATGAGCACAGAACCATTGCAATTACACTTTTAAGAACACAAAGAGCGTATATGACAGCAAACCCTGATATGACACCTGAAGAATTTGATAAATATACAGGTCTTCATTCCTTCGGTGAGCTTGAGTATAACTATGCTATTTATCCGCATACAGGCACTTGGGAAGATGGCAAAGTTCAGGAAATGGCATACGATTTCAAGGTAGGAATGAAAGCTATTCAGGGAGTACCTGTTAGTGGAGAACTTCCATGTGAAAATTCATTTATTAGTGTAGATAATGACAAGATCGTTGTAGCTGCGATTAAGTGTGCGCAGAAGAGAGACGGATATATTGTTAGACTTTGGAACAAATCAGATGATGATGTTACAGCAAATATCGAAATCAATCTGCCTGTTACAGCAGCAGAAATTGTCAAAATGAACGAAGAAAAAATCAGGGATGTTGAAATAAGTGATGGAAAAATGACGGTGGAAATCACAAAGCATAAGATAATTACTATTAAATTAAAAGGATAATGACAATGAACGAAATAGCGAACAGTGACTTTTTTGAACAAGGTAAAGATGGCGTTAAAAGAATTTTAACGCCATCTGATAAAAAAATTGATATAGTTGAATTTGATGACAAGAAATTTTGCTATGTAAAAAGCGGAATGGGTTATCCTGCAATATACCCAATGCACGAAACACATTTTGAACCAAAAGCAGAAGCGATACTTATGGATTTAGATGGAACATCAGTACATAGTGAAAGTTTTTGGATGTGGGTAATTGAGCAGACAACTGCAAGGCTTTTGGGAAATTCGAGCTTCAAAAAAGAAGCAGAAGACGAGCCATTTATTTCAGGCCACTCTGTTTCCGAACATCTTCAGTATATGATTGATAAGTATGCTAAGGGTTCAAGTTTGGAACTTGCAAGACAGTATTATTTTGAAATTGTAAATTATGAAATGAGCGAAATTCTAAAAGGAAGAGGTAAACAGGATGCGTTCACTCCTGCACCAAACCTAAAGGAATTCTTGACAACGGTTAAAAAAGAAGGCATCAAAATCGGTCTTGTAACATCAGGACTATACGAAAAGGCTATGCCTGAAATCATTTCTGCATTTAAACAACTTGATATGGGTGATCCTGTTGATTTTTATGACTCTATAATCACAGCAGGCTATGCACTTCGTAAAGGTCAGACAGGAACACTTGGCGAGCTTGCACCAAAGCCACATCCTTGGCTTTATGCCGAAACCGCAAGAGTAGGTCTTGGAATACCTTTTGAAAGACGCCACAAGGTGCTTGGAATCGAAGATTCATCAGCAGGCGTTGTATCAATCAAACTTGCAGGATTTTCATGTGTGGGCATTTCCGGCGGAAATATTGACCAGGCAGGCGTAGGTGATTTGTGTGATTATCGCATAGATAACCTTATGGAAATGCTTGATATTATTTTATAGTTCATTTGGGTTTGTATAAGGCGGATTATACACAAAAAGGTATATGCTACGCATACTAAAGTTCCTCTTTTATTAAAATATACTTAGTATTTATATGTATGTGTAGCATTTCCTGATAAATTTAATAATAAAACCTTAGCAATACCTTTTATAGGTTCTATTATAAAATTCGGGTACGAAACAACTTCTTTCGCAATGAGATATAGAGCAATCAAAATATATCATTACAGGATACCCCGTGTCGAGTGCCAAATTACATTTTTATGGCTTTTTAAGCCCCTACTTTCTCCTTTGTGTATATAAAATATGTATAATAGGATAAGTATAAAAGAGAGTTTTAAGGTTTTATTATACAACAGGCAGATTGGGTATTGATACAATGCAAATTTGAATTAAAATATAAGGAAAGGGATAAGAAAATGAAAAAAATTATTGCTCTAGTATTAGCAATGGCAGCAGCATCGCTAATCAGCACAACTGCAATGGCAGCTGATGAAACAATCAGCGGATTTTATGACATCGGAACGGCTACGGATGTTGTAATCACTCCATATGCAGGAGAAACTGTGGTAACTGCAGAGGAAAAGAACATTGACAGTGATGATGCAAAGGAAGGCGTGTATGCGGATTCAAACAGAATTGCAGTAACATTCAGCGATGCAACAGCAAATGAGCATTATGGAATCATCTTGGTTGACGGAACAGGTCTTCCAACAAAAGATACTGAAATCTACTACATCAATCAGGAAACAGCAGCATCAACAAGCGTTAACTTTAATGTATATCCAAAGCTTCCAGCTGAAACAAAAGAAATGACACTTTATATTTCAAGCAGTGAAGAAGGTGCAGACCTAGTTAGTATTCCAGTAAACTATGCAGTAAATGCTACGGTTATACCAGATGCTCCAAGCTATAAACTTGGTGACCCAGACGACAATGGCGAAATTGACGTTAAGGACGTTATTGTTATCAGACAGCACGTTGCAGGCGGTTATGGTGTAACAATCATCGAAGCAGCAGCAAACGTTAATAAGGACGAAATAGTAGACGTTAAGGACGTTATCATGCTAAGACAGTTCATCGCAGGCGGATATGGTGTTGAACTATAATTACAAACTTAAATAGGCAAAAAGGACAGTTCATTGAACTGTCCTTTTTAATGCTCCAAAACCAACAAAATCAAATTTAAGCTGAATTTTCCTTGTTCCAATAAGAAGCATTCCTTTGAATTTGTTTGGTAATATTTCAATATAGCCAGGGAAAGTATTTTTAGAATTTATTACTCCAACATAAGAAAACTATCCTCCGAAATATTGAAGTACATTGCCTGTGTTTCGTTGTAGTAAAACGGCAGGCTTTCGTATGTATATGCTGAGGCTTCAATTGGCACAGCCAGATCCATTATGAAGTCATATTCATACACCTTCCCATATTTGTTGATAAGATAAAGCCCATCCTCGCAGTCTATGAGACTTCCACAGTTGGTTAGTATGTATCCGACTATAGGGCAGAGCTTACTTCTTGGATGATAGTCTAAGAAACTGTCATATCCGAAGAAGAACGAACGGTCTTCATATGAACGATTGCTGTAAATCATTCCATTATCTGTTATAAAGTCGCCAATCTTATAGATTTCTCCTGTGTTATCAAGGAACACCATTTTACTCATGATTTCTTTTTCAATCCTCTTTTGCCATTTACGGTGAGTGTAGAAATTATGCTGTCGTTTTTTATATTCCCATAATCTTTCCTTGATATACTGCATTGTATCGGACATGTTATCAGGAGATGCAATAGGTATGATACCATTATGTACGACTCCTATGTCTGTTTCTGTATATTGCTTACGAAGCTGTTTTCGTTTTCCTGCTATTGGGAATGGGTGACAGGTCCCTGCATCCACCTGACCTGATGTGGCAATACGGAAATGCATCACAATCGGAAGTTCAGTTAAGTTGTACCTTTGTTCCAACTTCTTTAGTGCACTCATAAATGAGTGAAACGTCATGAATCCTTTCTGGATTATGACTTTGTTATCTACAGCATACATAAATCCTGCACCGTCTGAATTGTTTTTGAACATTGTTTCAAGTATTTGTTCGCTTGGTAATTCTATACCTTTGTTTTTGATTGCTATTATACACATATTAGTTTCCTCCTATATTAAGTCCTTTGATTTCAAGTAATTTATAAGTTCAGGGTATTCATCCTCTTTTTTTGAAAATAAATCACTCCAGTTGACGGTGTATATGTCAGATAACTTCATTGCCTTTGCAAATCGACATATACAGTCCACAAACTGGAGTGTTGCTATAAAGGTATTTAAGTTTAACGTACCTCTGAAGATGCGGAATTCCACGGTGTAGTAGTTGGTAAGGTTAATCCCCTGGTATCTTCCGTTATACTTGGTGTCCTTGACATTGTCTATGATTTGTTCTTCTGTATCAGTTTCTTCAAGGTTGATAATAGGCTTAGCCGCCCAACGGTCAAGCTGACCCATAGAGCGCCTAGAAAAAGGTACTATGTGTGTATCCCAGAACTTGTTTATGAGTAGTATGAGCTTGGCTATATGTAAGTCCTGCTCGTCCTGTTCGGTTCCAAAGAAGTCGCGGGACACATGACAATGCAGACCACAGGTGGTGATATCATGACTTCGCAGCATGTAATCCTGACAGATGTGCATTATGTATTCCCAGCCTAAATCGTACTTGTGGTATTGGAGCGTTGCAGGGTGGGATACAATTTCAAACCCTGTTTCCAGACTTCCGTCATGCTTTAGGTACACATCGGTAAATTTCTGTGAAATCTCCTTTGACGCATCGTAGGTTTTACCACCATCTACTTCAAGCTCTATGCCTAAATAGAGATTGTCGGTGGAATATCCTAAGAATATAGGGTCAGGCTTATAACCGTAGTCTTCTATGTAGCAACGGCGCTCTTGTTCGACCCTGTCCTCATAGCATGGGTTGCAGTAGGGCTCGTTGTCGTAGAAGTATACATTGTCGCGGGGCAATATTTCTGAACAACAGGAACAAATTTCATAGTAGCTTTCACAATGGGTGCAGATTGTAAAGCCGTTATCGGTTGCCCATTCGTGACGGCGAGTGTAGTAACGGCCACAGTGACCGCATTGGAAACAGTCGAAAAGGCAGTCAGGGCATACCTGCATTTCGTTATCAAATCCCTGGTTGATTAGTGTTGCTGCATCTGGTGAAATCAACTGGCCGCAGCTGGCACATGTGATTTTTTTGTTGTTTTCTTTCATTTTAAATTCATCCTTTCTGATTTTTGGGTAAAAAAATAACAGGTACACGCGTACCTGCAAAACTAGTGTTATTGATGCTGTTGCATCACCTCCTTTTACGATTTAATAGCCGGAACCTCCTTTCAAAAACCCGACTTTACATATTCGAATCAATTTTATTTTTGGGATATATCCATACTTGATAGTAGTCGATGTCTTCAAAAAAAATAAAAAATTTTTTGAGCTGAGGTGAGAAATATAAATTAATCAAATTTTCTTTAGGATATTTACAAAAGAGAAAGAAAATGTTATAATGTGAAAAGATGATATAATGCGGTGATTTTTTGAGTAGATATATTTCTGAACTAACGATAAAACGATACAGAGGAATAAACGATTTAAGAATCACAAATATCGGAGATATAAATGTATTAGTGGGAAACAATAATGTTGGAAAAACTAGTATATTGGAGGCAAAAAAAATATTGTCTATTCCAAATGATATAGGGAATCTCGTGCGTGTTGCTTTAAGTAGATATAGCGGAAATGCGGAAAACTTTATGGATGTTTTATTGACGATATTTCAAACAAATATACCAGATGTCAATGAAGTTGAAAACTTTAATACCCAAGAGACATACGAATTAAGTTTGGGTTGTAAAACAGACCAAAAAGACATTCGGTTACAAATAATGGGGTCAGTTTCAGAGAAAATTGATTTCAACAGAACTGATGAACCTGTGAAAAAAATATTTGATGCTACTGCCATAATTGAAACGAATGGAAAAAAGACTCATACCCAATTTTCCATAGCACCACCAGATATAGAAGTTGGTAATTCTGAAGCTGCTTTTGATGCTTTGTATATGCTTGTTAATACAAGTATATATAGGACGTGCGTCAAACTATATACAGATGTTATTAAAATTCAAAATAAAAGTGATTTTATCAGTATAATGCAAATTTTTGATAAAAATATATACGATATAAGTATAATAGAGGAAATGATATGGATACACAATAAGAAGAATGGTGTAATGCCATTATTCTCTTATGGTTCGGGAATGCAAAAAGCATTGTTACTAGGAATGCTTGTTACTTTGTCAAAAGGCAGAATTCTCCTTATAGATGAAATTGAATCGGCGATTCATACCACAGCGTTAAAAGATATTTTTTCATTTTTTGTTTCTGATTGCAAAAAAATGGATGTGCAAGCATTTGTTACAACTCATAGCATAGAAGCAATTGATAGCTTTTTAGAAGTTGCAGATGGTATGCTTGAAAAAACGCGTATAATGACATTTAGAACAAACAACATATCAAACAAAACTAACGTAAGAGTAATGCCAGGAAAGGAAGCATTAGAAAACAGAAACGAATATGAGATGGAGTTACGAATATGAATAGAGTTATTTTGTGTGAGGGTTATGATGATGCTGTTTTTTTAGGGTATTATCTGTATAAAATTACGGAACACAAATGTTATTATAACTCAAAAATTACAGAAATTTCGAAGAATTTACATTTACCTAAAGAAAAGGAAAAAATGAGAGACGAGAAATATACCAATACAATGATGATTGTGTTTTAATATGGGCAGTTGGAGGGAAGGATAGTTATGAAAAAGCAGTAAAGTATATTTCAAAGATTAGCAAATCATTCCCAGAAGAAAGATTTGTAGAAATATTTATAGTAACAGATAGAGACAATGCATATATAGACACAACGTTATCATATTTTTCAGAGATTTTACAGAGAATGGAATAGCTATTGAATTAAAAAATAATGAAATAAATACATATAAGTATAAATCGGAAAATGACAGTGAATTTGAGATTAGTATAATGCCTATAGTGCTCCCTTTTGAAGAGCAAGGAGCAATTGAAACTGTATTATTAAATGGTTTGGCCGAGAAAAAAGAAGAAGCAATTATTGTAGAGGAAGCAAAAAAATATATTTTCAATGTTGAGAATTGTTCAAAAGTGACAAAGTATTTAAAACACAATAGGGAAAAAGTTAAAGCACTATTCTCTGCAACTATGGCAGTAATAAATCCAGACCATTCGACTAGAAAAACAAATGAAATACTAGTGTCACATGAATGGGAAAAAACGAAAGAAGTGAACAGACATTTTGCTTTAATAAGGAGTGCTTTCCAAGGAAAAAATTAATGATAGAATATAATTGAATTTTTGGATTACACGCGACGGCTATTGCAAAAAAATGACTATTGGAATTAATTTTAAATGTCTTGCATTTTCCACTAAATTGATCTATACTAATAGTACAAGGTTTTATTCTATGTTTCGGGGCCAATACAAATATCCCGGAAAGGCAAAAATGAATATTGCAAGAATGAGACCTTGAGAGTGAAAACTTTCAGGGTCTTTTTTTGAATATAGAACCTGAAAAGCCTTGTAAATAAGGGGTTTATGAGCATATAAAATCATTATTTTATGTGGTCAAAACACCAAAAAGATAATGAGTTACGGAATGCGGCAAAGAGCCTTTTCACGTTTGATGACTTTGCCCCGAAACAAAAGATTTACCTTCAAATTTTGCAAGGTGTTCCTTAATTTTATCAAAGGTTTGCTGGCTTATATCGTGTTCGATTTTACAACTGTCCTCAAGTGCAGTTTTTTCGTCAACACCAAGAGCTATAAGGGCACGAGAAATTACCTGATGCCGCTCGAATATACGTTCGGCAATTTCCATACCCTTTTGGGTAAGAACAATACCCCCATCTGTATCGGTTGTAATGTATCCTTCTTCGCGGAAATGCTTCATTGCCACAGATACACTTGGCTTAGTAAATCCAAGCTCATTTGCTACGTCGATACTGCGGACATGTCCTTTTTGTTTCTTTATCATCAAAATGGCTTCGAGATAGTTTTCTGCCGATTCCTTAATTATCATTTCTTATACCTCACATAAAAAGTAAATAACTAATCTTATTATAGCATATGCCTTATCTTTTGTCAAAAAACAAGAGCAAATTGAAAAAATATGGAAAAACCTATTGACAAAAGCAGTTAGTTATGTTAAACTAACTAATGAGTTAGCGGAAGCTAACTCTAAATTATGAAGTTGAGTTAGTGTAGACTAATTTAGAGGGGAGTAGCAAATGATGCCTTTATCAATGATTAATATGGGCGAAACAAGACTAATTCGCAAAATAAATGGGAAAGACGACACTAAAAGATTTCTTGAAAATCTTGGTTTTATTGAGGGAAGCCCAGTAACGGTTGTATCGGAATTGGCGGGGAATATGATAGTAAATGTGAAAGAAACCAGAGTTGCTATAGACCGTGCTATGGCTATGCGGATTATGGTGTGATTATAAAGGGGGGAATTTTATGACACTAAAGGATGTAAAAGTCGGTGAAACTGTTAAAGTAGTTAAGCTAGAGGGCGAGGGTGCTGTAAAGCGTCGCATTATGGATATGGGAATTACAAAGGGTACTTCAGTTTATGTCAGAAAGGTTGCACCGCTTGGTGATCCGATTGAGGTTAATGTCCGGGGCTATGAGCTGTCAATAAGAAAAGCAGATGCCCGGATGATTTTGGTGGATTAATTTTTTTAAAAATAGGTTAGTTTTAGCTAACTTGCAGGAGGTATTACATATGTCGGTTAAAATTGCACTTGCCGGAAACCCCAATTCCGGTAAAACCACACTCTTTAACAATCTTACAGGTTCAAACCAGTATGTCGGAAACTGGCCGGGAGTTACGGTTGAAAAAAAGGAAGGACGCCTTAAAGGTAATAAGGACATAACCATCACAGACCTGCCGGGGATATATTCGCTGTCGCCGTATACCCTTGAGGAGGTTGTTGCAAGAGATTATCTTATTAATGAGCGGCCGGATGCGATATTAAATATTGTTGACGGAACAAATCTTGAAAGAAATCTCTATCTTACAACTCAGCTTTTAGAGCTTGGAATACCGGTAGTTGTTGCCATTAACATGATGGACGTTGTTGGCAGGAACGGTGACAAAATTAACATAGCCGAGTTAAGCCGTGAATTGGGCTGCAGAATTATTGAAATATCAGCATTAAAGGGAAAAGGTGTTGAAGAAGCGGCGGAAGCCGCAATTGAGGCTGCCAAAAGCGAAAAAACTGTGCCTGTTCACGCATTTTCCGGTGCTGTCGAGCACGCTATTGCACACATTGAAGAGGCGGCAATACATAATATGCCTGAGGAGCAGCAGCGTTGGTATGCAATCAAGATTTTTGAACGTGACAGTAAGGTAATGGAAATGCTCAGTCTGGACGCAAATACAATATCCCATATAGAAGCTGACATAAGGGCGGCGGAAAAAGAGCTTGACGATGATGCAGAAAGCATTATCACAAATGAACGGTATGAGTATATTACACGTGTTGCAGGAAAGTGCTACAGGAAGAAAAACAAAGGCGGTCTGTCTTTGTCAGATAAGATAGATAAGGTAGTAACAAACCGCTTGCTTGCCTTGCCGATTTTTGTTATTATTATGTGGCTTGTTTACACGATTTCAATAGGGACTATCGGCGACTGGACTGTAGTTTTTATGAATGACGGCCTGTTTGGCTCATTTGCAGATACCTACGGAGAGGGTACTTTTCTTGGAAACCTTGTGAGTATTCCTGAAATGCTTGATATGGTGCTTCTGAATGCTGAAGGTAATCCGATTATTGCAAATTGGCTGTATTCGCTTATTCAGGACGGTATTATTGGAGGCGTAGGTGCCGTTTTAGGATTTGTTCCACAGATGCTTATTCTGTTTCTTATGCTTTCTGTGCTTGAAGATGTGGGATATATGTCAAGAATTGCATTTATTATGGACAGAATTTTCAGAAAATTCGGTCTGTCGGGTAAAAGCTTTATTCCGATGCTGGTTGCTTCGGGCTGCGGTGTTCCGGGGATTATGGCAAGTCGTACAATCGAGCAGGACAGAGACCGTAAGATGACAATTATGACTACCTGTTTCGTGCCTTGCGGTGCTAAAATGCCTATAGTAGGATTTATTGCAGGTGCCTTATTCGGCGGAAGAGGACTTGTTGCAACTGCAGCTTACTTTATTGGCGTTGGTGCGGTAGTCATGTCAGGAATAATTCTCAAGAAAACAAAAGCCTTTGCAGGTGATCCGGCACCGTTTGTTATGGAGCTGCCGGCATACCACTTACCGGTATGCGGTAACATATTAAGAGCGACATGGGAACGTGGCTGGAGCTTTATCAAGCGTGCCGGCACAGTAATTGTTGCGGCAAGTATTGTTATATGGGTATTAAACAGTCTTTCGTTTGAGGGTGGATTCCATTACATAACAGAGGAAAATGGCGGAGCATCTATACTTGAGGTCTTGGGAAATTGTCTTGCATGGCTGTTTATTCCTCTGGGCTTCGGTCAGTGGCAGGCAGCTGTTGCAACAGTTTTAGGTCTTGTTGCAAAGGAAGAGGTTGTTGGAGTGTTCGGCTCACTATCCTCTATGGCAGAAACAGTTTTAGAGTCGGGAGAGGCTATGGCAGAAGCTGCTATGAGTCTTGCAGAAGAAAATTCGACAGAGCTTCGGGCTTTGGGTACTGAATTCTTCTCAAGCAAGCTTTCAGGGCTTTCCTTCCTTATCTTTAACCTTCTTTGTGCACCGTGTTTTGCTGCTATGGGAGCAATCAGAAGAGAAATGAACAATGCTAAATGGACATGGGCTGCTATTGGATATATGTGCATCTTCGCTTATGCTGTTTCACTTATTGTTTATCAGATAGGAACATTTTTAACAAGCGGTAGCTTTGGTATCTGGACAATAACTGCATTTTTAGTGCTCGCAGCACTTATTTATATGCTTTTCAGAAAAAACAAGCATGATAAGCCGTTAAATACAAAATTTTCAGTTGAGGCGGTTAAGTAAGAGGAGGAAGCTATGTTACCTACTATAATTGTAGCTGCAATAATTGCACTTATATTTTGCTCAATTATTGTAAGCGAAATCAAAAAAAAGAAAAGTGGAAAATGTGTATGCGGCTGTTCGGGCTGTGGAATGAGGGATATATGCCATAACGAAAAACGGAATTAAATTTACGTAATTTTATAAAGTGGAAATAAGGGCTGAGCATTGGGCTTAGTCCTTTTTGGTGAAAACAGGGCAATTTGTTTGTTTTATAGTATTTTAGTTGGTTTTATGCATTGATTTATATGTGAAAATATGGTATTCTAATAAAATAGAAAAATTATATTTTGTCAGATTGGAATGTGGAAATATGAATGTATTTAAAACCTATCATCCTGTTGTCAATTTTATATATTTTGTTTTTGTAATTGTTTTTTCAATGTTTTTTATGCATCCGGTTTGCCTTACAATCTCTATTTTTTGCGGACTTTTATATTCGGCGGTAATCAGCGGAAAAAAGGCAATAAAGGCTAATATGAGATATATGCTGCCGGTAATCGCTGTGACCGCATTGATAAATCCTTTAATTAATCATGAGGGGGCCACAATTCTCAGATATTTGCCGGGCGGTAATCCGCTGACCTTGGAATCGATAATATACGGACTTTCGGCGGCTGTTATGATTGCGGCCGTGATTTGTTGGTTTTCCTGTTATAATGCGGTGATGACAAGCGATAAGTTTATATATATTTTCGGGAGAATTATCCCCGGCTTATCCCTGATATTTTCTATGACGCTGCGGTTCGTGCCGAGGTTTATTGCACAAATGAAGGAGGTAGCTAAAGCACAGCGTGGAATAGGGCGTGATGCATCGGGAGGGGGTATCTTAAAAAGAGCAAAAAACGGAGCGGCGATTTTATCAATAATGGTAACCTGGTCGCTTGAGAATGCCGTTGAAACCGCAGACAGTATGAAAGCACGAGGCTACGGACTTCCCGAAAGAAGCTCGTTTTCGATATATACCTTCGGAAAAAGAGACAGACTTGCACTATTATGGATTTTACTGCTTGGGTTATATATATTTACAGGAAATCTTATGGGAGCAATGCACTTTGCATATTTCCCTGAAATGAAGGGAACGCATTTTACACCGTTTAGCGTAACAGTTTTTGCGGCATATTTTGCACTATGTGTATACCCTGTGGTAATAGAGCTTTGGGAGGCGAGAAGATGGAAAGCTATAAAATAGAAAAGCTGTGCTTTACATATCCGGGCAGAGAAAAGGCGGCACTTTTTGATATTGACCTCACTGTTTTAAAGGGTGAGTTTATTACCTTATGCGGAAAGTCAGGGTGCGGAAAATCGACTCTTCTGCGGCTCTTAAAGCCTGCAATTGCTCCTTTCGGAAATACAGAGGGAAATATTTTCTTTGATGGAAAGCCGCTGTCTGAAACAGATGTAAGGAAACAGGCAGCGGAAATAGGCTTTGTTATGCAAAGTCCGGAAAACCAGATTGTAACCGATAAGGTTTGGCACGAGCTGGCATTCGGTCTTGAAAATCTGGGGTATTCCAATCCGGAAATCAGAACAAAGGTGGCGGAAATGGCGTCATTTTTCGGGATAGATACGTGGTTTCATAAAAAAACATCAGAGCTTTCAGGTGGACAAAAGCAGCTTTTAAACCTTGCAGCCGTGATGGTTATGCAACCGTCTGTTCTGATTCTGGACGAGCCTACGAGTCAGCTTGACCCGATAGCTGCACAGGAGTTTATAAAAACTCTTGAGAGAATTAACCGGGAGCTTGGCACAACAGTGATTATGGCAGAGCATAGGCTTTTGGATGCATTCGCCATATCAGACAGAGTGATTGTTATGGACAGCGGCAGAATTATCTGTGATAATGCACCTGAGTTGGTTGGCAAGCAGCTCAAAAGGATGAAGCACGATATGTGTGCGGCACTTCCTGCTCCGGTACGGATTTTCACTGAAGTAGAGGATGGCACAAAATGCCCTGTAAATATTCGACAGGGGCGGCAGTGGCTTAGCCGGTATGCAAAAACCAAATCGCTTAGTCCTGAGTTGATTCCAAAGGAGGAAACGGAGAAGCAGCCTGAAAATACGATAATAGAGCTAAAGGATGTATGGTTTAAGTACGAAAAAAATCTGCCTGATGTAATCAAAGGGCTTAATTTTAAGATTAATAAGGGTGAGCTTCTTGCTTTAGTTGGCGGAAACGGAACAGGAAAAACAACGGCGTTGTCAATAATGAGCGGACTCTGCACCCCGTATCGTGGTAAGGTAATAATAAACGGAGGCGATAGCTGTGCTATAGGTGTTCTTCCGCAAAATCCTCAGGTGTTGTTTGTGAAAAACACTGTCTATTTAGACCTTTTGGATATGCTTAGAGAACAGAATATCCCTGATGCGGAAAAGAACGAGAAAATAAAAAGAATTTCTTCTGTTTGCAGGATTGAAAGCCTTTTAGAAATGCATCCTTATGATTTATCAGGGGGCGAACAGCAGCGTGCGGCACTTGCGAAGGTGCTTTTGATGTCGCCTGAAATTGTTTTTCTTGACGAGCCTACAAAAGGTATGGACGCACATTTTAAACAAATTTTCGCAGGTATTTTGAAAAAGCTTAAGGCAGACGGTGTGACTGTTGTTTTAGTGTCGCATGATATAGAGTTTTGTGCTGAATATGCATCACGGTGTGCGATGTTTTTTGACGGATGTATAACTTCATGTGATACTCCAAGAAGGTTTTTTAAAGGGAAGAGCTTCTATACAACCGCTGCGAATAGAATGGCAAGAGATGTACTTTCTGATGCAGTACTTTGTGAGGATGTTATTCTTGCGTGCGGAGGGAAGATAGAAGAAAAAATTGATTCGGAAATCAGCTTACCGGATATAAAAAAATCAGATGAAAAACCTAAGCCGGTACAAAAAAAGCTGTCATTGCGCAGAATGCTTTTGGGAAGTATTTTTGTGATTCTTTTTATTGCTACAGCTTTTTTGCAGCAGTCCGGAATGAATTTTTTTAAAATTCCCATTGAGGGTTTAGAGGATATTATACTGCAGCTTGGAACGATTTTTGAAATTACGGCGGCATTTTTCTGTTTTCTTCCTCAAAGGAATATAGAAATAAAACAGGATAGGCAGCAATATAAATTAACCAAAAGGAGCTTTTTGGGTTTGGTGTTTGTGTTGGTTGCAATACCGCTCACAATTTATGCCGGAGTTGTTTTTCTTGATGACAGGCAGTACTATTTTATAAGTCTTTTAATTATCCTGGAGCTAATGGTGCCTTTTGGTATGCTGTTTGAAAAACGAAAGCCTCAGGCAAGGGAATTGATAGTTATAAGCGTATTGTGTGCGATTGCAGTGTCCGGAAGAGTGGCTTTTTCCATGCTCCCACAGTTTAAACCAGTCACAGCTATTGTGATAATTGCAGGGGTGTGCTTAGGAGGCGAAACAGGTTTTTTGGTGGGTGCAATTACCGGCTTTGTTTCAAACTTCTTTTTCGGGCAGGGCCCATGGACGCCGTGGCAAATGTTTGCATATGGCATAATCGGATTTGTTGCAGGAATACTTTGCCGACAAGGCTTACTTAAAAGAAACAGGCTTTCATTATCTGTGTTTGGAGGCATAGTAAGCTTGTTTGTTTATGGCGGAATTATGAATACTGCCAATGTCATTTTTACCCAGGCAAAGCCGACGGCAGAAATGTTTATAGTGTCCTATATTAACGGACTTCCGGTTGACCTTATACACGCTGCCTCAACTGTGTTTTTTCTTTGGCTTATGGCTGAACCGATGATTTATAAGCTGGAGAGAGTTAAAAGTAAATATGGGCTGCTCAAGATAGAAACAAAATAGGGTATTCTGCAGAAAAGAAAAAAATTATGTATGCCTGTTTGGGTATGACAGCTGTCACTTTTTGTTTAAATAGCAGAAAAAATCGAAAGATTATAAAATTTACAGACAGAAATAAAAAAGAAATGGCTCAAAGCCATAGGTTTTAAGCATAAATGGGGTACCCCGAAAAGCCTTGGCTTTTTAGGGAAAAGGAGGAGTAGCGGGGCGTGCGACTGTTTTTTTGCACAAAAAAAGGAGCAAGCAAAGCTTACTCCTTTTTTGGTGCCGCTGGTCGGGGTCGAACCGACACGGTATTACTACCACGAGATTTTGAGTCTCGCACGTCTGCCAATTCCATCACAGCGGCATTATTAAACTGCCTATCTATTATACATCAAATCCATTTATTTGTCAATCTTTTAATTTTAATCCGCTAAAAATTTTTACCAAAATGTAATATTGTAACAATTATTACCTGAATTTTTGGATTTGTTTATAAAAAATTAAGAATTTTTTGTAAAATTTAAAAGCTGTAAAAAACCGCATAGAATAGCGGTTTGGTGGTGTGTTTTGTTTGGGGAAAAGGCCTCTAAATGTTACAAAGTTTTAAAAAGTTGTTAAAAATGTTTGACAAAATACAATTTTTGTAGTATAATACTTTTGTAACAATTTAGAAATATTTTAGGAGGCTTATCATGGGGAACTTAAAACACACGATGGCTGCCATATGTGCAGTGTCGTTGGTGGGTTCGCTGGCAGCTGTTCAGGCTATGGATTTTGCGGCTGTTAAGGCAACCAAGCTTACTCAGGAAACCGAGATTATTGAAACCACTCCTGCCGTATTAGTAGGCGACGGAGAAGGCGAAACAGCAGATTTCAGTATTTGTGCACCTGCACTGCAGGTTATTGTCGGAAAGGACGCATATATCTTAACATCAGGCGGCAGCATCAATATGAGAGCTGCAGCGGATATTGAAAGTACAATTTTAGACGTTCTTGCGGTTGGAACACAGGTCAAGGTTATTGATGTTGACGAGGACTGGTTTAAGATTGAAACAGGTGAATACACAGGTTATGTAAAATCGGAATTTGTAACTCTTGATTACAATAAGGTTGAGGCTGTGCTGTTAAGCTCAGTAATGTTCAGAAGCGGAACAGCAAAGCAGAGCATAAATGTACGCGGAACAGCTGACGAAAATTCTATTATTCTTGCTCAGATCGGAGAAGGTGAGAAGGTAACTGTTCTTGAAACAACCGATAACGGCTGGCATAAAATTTATTTTGGTGAAAACTATGATATAGGCTATGCTTCAGCCGAGCTCATCACAATCGGTGATATGGTTAAAAGAACCGAGGTTGCTGAAAAACGTAACGCTCGTATCGCAAAAATTGCAAAGAATGCGAAGATTAAAACAACTGAAAATGCAATTGCCGTAAAGGTTCTGCCAAGCGAGGAAAGTGAAACTATTACAACTCTTGCAAATAATGCAAATTGTAAAATTGTAAGCGGCGGAACGAACTGGACAAAGATTATCGTATCTGCAACGAATGAAATAGGTTATGTAAGAACATCAAATGTGTCGGCTGTGGTTGAAGCTAAGAAGACGCAAGTGGCTGCAAAAAAGAGTGCCGAAAAAGCCGGCTCAAACCAAAAAGCAGCAGCTCCTGCAAGCGGAAGCGGCTCTAAATTGGTTGCACAGGCATCAAAATATGTCGGAACAAGATATGTATACGGCGGAACAACACCGTCAGGCTTTGACTGTTCAGGTCTTGTGCAGTATGCGTGCAGAAAGCTTGGTGTGTCGGTAGGACGTTCATCGAGTGCACAGTACTCAAGCGGAACGGCAGTTTCCAGAAGTAATCTTCAGCCGGGAGACTTGGTTTTCTTCTCAAGAGGCGGCGGAATTTCGCACGTTGCAATCTATGCCGGAAACGGACAGGTAATACACGCACCAAGATCGGGAAGAACAGTTTGCTATCAGTCATTAAGCTCACTTACAGGCTCGCTCAGGTATGTGGGTGCAAGAAGAGTTATGTAGTATATTAACCGTGGAAATTATGATTTCTGCGGTTTTTTTGTTCTTATAAAAACAATAATTTTGAGGTGAAAAATATAGACAAAAAAGCATAATTATGCTATAATAGCAAATTGATATGTATAATACAAATTACGGGGGATTTATGATGAAGAAGTTGTTTGGAAGATGGAGTTTTTATAAGCGGACGCTGGTGATTGCAATTCCTGTTATGATACAAAATCTGATAACAAACTTTGTTGCTTTAATAGACAATATTATGGTAGGGCAAGTGGGTACGGAACAAATGTCGGGGGTAGCGATAGTAAATCAGCTGTTTTTTGTGTTTAACCTGACAGTTTTTGGTGCTGTTTCGGGTGCAAGTATTTTCTGTGCACAGTTTTTTGGGAAAAAGGATTACGAGGGTGTTCGGCATACCTTCCGCTTCAAAATACTG
>JAZNIV010000031.1:0-13556 GCA_045577675.1 Clostridia bacterium | reverse complement strand
AAGGATGTTGAGGATGCAAGGCAGGTTTCGCACAGACTTGGAATGGAGCATTATGTTTTCAATTTCACAGGCGAATTTGAAGATAAGGTCATAAAGAAGTTTGTTAATTCATATGAAATCGGTGCTACACCAAACCCTTGTATAGACTGCAACCGTTATCTGAAATTTGAGAAGCTATATAACAGAATGAAGGAACTTGATTTTGATTATATAGTAACAGGGCATTATGCGAGAATTGAAAAATGCGGCGACAGATTTTTGCTTAAAAAAGCTGTTGATGAAGCAAAGGATCAGAGCTATGTGCTTTATTCGCTTACACAAGAGCAGCTTGCCCACACCTTGTTTCCGCTTGGAGAATATACAAAGCCGGAGGTGAGAAAAATTGCTGAGGAAAACGGCTTTGTAAACGCAAGAAAGCATGACAGTCAGGATATATGCTTTGTTCCGGACGGAGATTATGCGGCATTTATCGAAGAATACAGCGGCAAAAAATACCCTTTTGGTAGCTTTGTGGATAAAACCGGAAAGGTTGTCGGTGAGCATAAGGGAATTATAAGATATACAATCGGTCAGCGAAAGGGCTTAGGACTTTCATTGCCTGCACCAATGTATGTGTGCGGGAAGGATGTCGAAAAAAATCAGGTTATACTTTGCTCAAATGAAGAACTGTTTTCAAGGGAGCTTGACGCCGTTGATTTTAACTGGATAGCCTTTGATAATCCACCGGAGACTTTTAGTGCTAAAGCCCGTATAAGGTATAATCAGAAGGAAGAGCCGGCAAGGATTTCTGTAACAGGAACTGATACGGTTCATATTGAATTTGAGAAGCCACAAAGAGCTATAGCCAAAGGTCAGGCAGTTGTTGTTTATGACGGGGAGACAGTAATTGGCGGAGGAACCATAAAATAACCGCAGGGGCGGTTATTTTTTTGGGCTAAAATGCAAAAAAACTATTGCAAAAGATAAATTGTTGTTATATAATAAAAAATGGTACATTATACATATATTACAAACAGGAGGAAGTAGTTATGGTATTTGAAAAGGTAAAGGGAATTATTAAGGAGCAATTGGGAGCTGACGAAAAGGATATTACTCTCGACGCAGCATTTGTTGAGGATCTTGGAGCTGATTCTCTTGACGTTGTTGAGCTTATTATGGCGATGGAATCTGAATTTGACCTTGAAATTCCGGATGATGACGTTGAAACTATCGCAACAGTTGAAGATGCTGTAAACTATATTAAGGAAAATACTGATTTAGACTGATTTTGGTGAAGTTAATGAACGAATTTGAGGAAAAAATAGGATATAGCTTTAAAAACAAAAAATATCTTGAGATTGCACTGACTCACAGCTCTTATGCAAACGAGCGTCACATAGAAAGCAATGAAAGGTTTGAATTTTTGGGTGACTCGGTTTTAAGTCTTATTGTAAGCGAAAATCTTTTTCTTGCCTATAAGGATAATGACGAAGGCGATTTGAGCAAGGTTCGTGCGTCTCTTGTTTGTGAACACGGTCTTTATGAGCTATCAAAGAAAATAGGGCTGCCGGAGTTTATCAGGCTCGGAAGGGGCGAAGAAATGACAGGAGGAAGGGAAAGACCTTCTTTAGTTTCTGATGCATTCGAAGCTGTACTTGCGGCTATATTTTTAGACAGTGACTTTGAAACTGCAAAGAGGTGGCTGCTTTCCATTATGGAGGAGGAGCTTAAAGCCGCAGGAAAAAAGCAGTTTAAAGACTACAAAACTATGCTCCAGGAGCATACGCAAAAGGGCGGCAAGGGTAAGGTAACATATGAGCTTGTAGGCGAAAGCGGGCCTGACCACAATAAACGATTTGTATGTGCGGTTTTTGTGGACGGAAAACGCATTGCAGAGGGTGAAGGTAAAAATAAAAAAGAGGCAGAGCAATTAGCAGCGAAAAGGGCTCTTGAAATTTTATGAAGTATTATAATATCCCTATTTTTGTGCCTCATGAGGGTTGTCTGTTTGACTGCATTTTCTGCAATCAGCGGAAAATTACGGGGACAGATACCTCTATAACAGGCAATCAAATCTCAGAAATTATAGAAAGTCACCTTTTAACAATGCCGGATAGCGGAAAATATGTCGAGGCTGCATTTTTCGGAGGCAGCTTTACAGGCATTTCCGCTGAAAAGCAGGTTGAGCTTTTAGAGGTGGCATATAGATATGTAAGGGACGGAAGGATTGACGGAATACGTCTTTCAACCAGACCCGACTACATTTCAGAAGAAATCTTAGAAAGACTTTTAAAATACGGAGTGACGTCAATTGAACTCGGAGTTCAGTCAATGGATGACGAGGTTTTAAAGGCGTCAAATCGTGGTCATACTAAGGAAACGGTCATAAAGGCTGTTAAAATGATAAAAAAGTATCCGTTTAAGCTGGGACTGCAGATGATGACGGGACTTCCTTGCGATACCGATGAAAAAGCAATTTTAACCGCAAAAAAAATTGTAGAGTTAAAGCCGGATTTTGTGCGGATTTATCCGACGCTGGTCGTAAAGGACACAGGACTTGAACGGCTTTATAAAAGCGGAAAATATATACCGCAGACTGTAGAGGAAGCTGTTGGTTTATGCAAAAAGCTGCTGCTATTATTCCGTGAGAATAATATTGAGGTAATTCGTGTTGCGCTTGTTACTACAGATGAAATCTGTGAAAACGGTGCAGTTACGGCAGGACCTTTTCACAGTGCTTTTCGTGAGCTTGTGGAGGGTGAAATATATTTTGACGAAATGGTGAAAATCCTTGAGAATAACAGGGAAGTGGACAGGCTTTGTGTTAATCCCAGAGAGATTTCAAAAGCAGTCGGAAACAGAAGAAAGAATATAAAAAGAATTAAGGAAAAGTTTGGCATTGATTTAAAGATCGTGCCGGATGACAGCGTGGAAAAGGGCAGGATAAAAATTTGGAAGGAATGAGTTTTAATTGTATCTGAAAAGGATTGAAATGCAGGGCTTTAAGTCGTTTGCTGACAAAACAGTTCTGAATTTTGAACACGGAATAACCGGTGTCGTGGGACCAAACGGCAGTGGAAAAAGTAATATTTCAGACGCTATCCGCTGGGTTATGGGCGAAATGAGTGCAAAAACTCTGCGTGGCTCAAATATGCAGGATGTAATCTTTAACGGTACCCAGACAAGAAAGCCGTTGAATTTTGCTGAGGTTAGTCTTGTGCTTGATAACTCGGACAGGCTGTTTCCAATAGAGTTTGATGAGGTAATGGTTACCCGTCGGGTGTTCCGCTCGGGAGAAAGTGTTTACCAGATTAATAAAGCAAACTGCCGCCTTCGTGATATTCAGGAGCTGTTTATGGATACAGGTCTTGGTCGTGACGGATATTCTATGATTGGTCAGGGAAATGTGTCGCAGATTTTGTCTACTAAAGCAGAGGACAGGCGAAGCTTTTTTGAGGGTGCTGCAGGTGTTTCAAAGTACAAGCACAGAAAGGAAGAGGCTGAGAGAAAGCTGGTTTCGGTAAACGATAACTTAATAAGAATAAATGACATCACAATCGAGCTTGAATCGCAGCTTAAACCTCTTGAAAATCAGTCAAAAAAAGCAAGGGAGTACCTTGTTCTTTACGAGGAATATAAAGGGCTTGACGTAAGCCTTATTTTGCTGACGGTTTCAGGTGGGGCGGTGCAGCTTCACGAAGTACACACACAGCTTGAAAATGTAAATGCTGAAATTGAATCGGTGAAGTCTAAGGCAGATGATTTTGAACTGAAAATAGCCGAGCTGTATGCGGAAAATGAACAAAAGGATGCAGAGCAGGCTGAAACAAATAACGCACTTTTAGAGAATGAGGCGGATATTTCAAAGAAAGAGAATGAAATAACCTTAGCTGAAAATAATATTTCCAACAATAAAGCACTTTCAGAGCGAATTGACAGGGAAATTGAAAATATCAAGAAGAAGAACGAAACGCAGACTCAGCAGATTAAAGATATTGAAAATCTTATCGAGGAGCAGCAGGCTGAAAGCAAGGCACTTTTGGAAGCCTTCGAAACAATTCAGGACGACAACTCCTCAATTTATGATGAATTAAATTCCTGTAAGGATAAAATTGATGCATTAAAGCAGGAAATTCAGGAAAAGACAAACGAAATCTCTGCAAATAAAGCGAAAATAACCGGTCTTGAGACATTGCGGAGCAGCTATCTTGAAAGAAAGGCAGCGGTCGAGGCAGAAAAAGAAGCACATATAAAAGGAACAGAAAATACCAGACAGGAAATTGCAGAAAATGAAGAAAAGCTTGTAGCGTTAAGAGAAAAGCTCGCTGCTATGCAGGAGAGGATTGAGCGGCAGCAGTCAAGATTTGATGAGCTTTCTGCGGAGCTTGATAATATGAGTAGGGAGCTTTCGGAAAAGCAGCTTGAATGGAATTCCAAAAACTCCAAAAAACGCATGCTTGAGGCTATGGAGAATGACTACGAGGGTTATGCACGAAGTGTAAAAGCTGTTTTAAAGGAACCGGAGCTTAAAAAACGTGCTATTTACGGCACTCTTTCGGGACTTATCAGTGTTGATAAGGAATATGTAACTGCAATTGAGGTTTCGCTTGGCGGTGCACTTCAGAATATTGTTGTTGAAAATGAAGATGACGCAAAGGCGGCTATTTCCTTCCTTCGTGAAAACAAGCTTGGAAGGGCAACATTTTTGCCAGTTTCATCGGTTAAAGGAAGAAAGCTTGACGACGTTAATGAAATAAAAAAGTGCAGCGGATTTGTCGGTGTTGCCTCTGATTTGGTACGCTTTGACAAAAAGTATTCAGGTATTATTGGCAGCCTTCTTGCAAGAACGGTTGTTGTGGATAACATTGACAACGGCATTAAAATGTCCAAAAAGTTTGGTTACAAGTTTAAAACTGTTACACTTTTGGGTGATGTATTAAATGCCGGCGGTTCTATGAGCGGCGGAAGTGTCAACAAAACAAGTGGATTTTTGTCGCGTGCAAGCGAGATTAAAACACTTGCAGGTGAAATTTCTGCACTTAGCGTTACCATTGATAAATTAAAGGCTGAAAATGAAACCAAAACGAGCGATATTGACAATGTTAAAATGCAGCTTGCATCTTATCAGCCCTTGGCAAGAGAATATGAAAATGATATTCTTGTTCTTGAAAACTCAACTAAGCACCTCAGGGCTTCAATTGAAAGCGGAGGCAGTGTAGACCAAGCATTCTCGGGTGAGCTTAATCAGCTTTCAGAATTGCTTTCAAAATCGTCAGACGAAATTGCACAGCTAATAAGCGGTGTGCGTACAGATGAAAATGCTGTTTCCGATATGACGAAAAAGGCGGAGGAATTAACTGAAGAATATGCGGCTATACAAAACCGTAAGGAACAAAAAGCTCAGGAGCTGATGGACGAAACTCTTCGCCTTAAATCTCTTGAAAAGGATATTGAAACCGAACGTCAGACTATTTCTGATATTTTGAGAGCAATATCTGAAAATGAAGAAACTGTTGCACAAAGGACAGATGATAAGCATAATATAGAAGTTCAGAATGCTGAGCTTTTAAAACAAATAGAGGATAAGAAAGCTGAAATTGAGGAAATACGTGAAACCTCAAAACGTATAAAAGCAAGACTTTCTGAAATTGATACCGAAAAAGCCGAAACAATGGAGAAGCTGAAGGGAATACAAAACTCCAATAAGGAGCTTACCGACAGGCTTATTGCACTTCAGCAGGAGCTTTCACGTGTCGAAAATAAGGAAACAAAGCTTACTATGGAGCGTGATAACCTTATTTCAAGGCTTTGGGATGATTATGAGCTTACGGTTGAAACTGCAGAAGAGGTAAAACAGGATATTGAAAATGAAAAAGAGGCTGCACAAAGAGTCAGCACACTTCGTGCAAAAATCAAATCCCTGGGCAGCATAAATGTGGATTCAATTGAGGAATATAAGAATGTTAAAGAGCGTTTTGAGTTCCTGTCGTCACAGAAGGATGACCTTGAAAAATCCAAGGATAATCTCGGCAAGATAATAAGCTCTATGCAGGAGCTTATGGAGGAACATTTTGAAAAACAGTTTGCTGAAATCAATAAAAGCTTCGAGCACGTATTCCGTGAGCTTTTCGGCGGAGGAAGGGGAAGACTGTATCTTTCAGAGCCTGATAACGTTCTGGAAAGCGGAATAGAGATTGAGGTTCAGTTGCCGGGTAAGAGTCTGCAGAATATCAATCTTTATTCGGGCGGTGAAAAGTCATTTATCGCCATTGCACTCTTATTTGCAATACTTGAGGTTAAGCCGACTCCGTTTTGCATCTTAGACGAAATCGACGCAGCACTTGACGATGTAAATGTTTCAAGGTTTGCAACTTATATCAAAAACTATCTTGATGATACTCAGTTTGTTGTCATAACACATAGACGTGGTACCATGGAGGCTGCAAATGTTCTTTATGGTGTAACGATGCAGGAAAAGGGTGTTACCAAAATGCTGAGTCTTGCAATTGACGAGGTTGACGAGAGCTTAATCAAATAGTTTTTTCGGAAAGGAAATGTAAATGGGATTTTTTGACAGACTAAAAAGCGGTCTTGGGAAAACGAGGGAATCGTTTTCGGATAAGGTTAATAATGTTTTTAAGGTATTTGTAAAGGTTGATGAGGAGTTTTTTGAGGAGCTTGAAGAGGCACTTATTATGGCGGATTTAGGTGTGGAAACCTCCTGCTATATAATTGAACAGCTTCGTGATATTGTAAAAACAAAGCGAATTTCTGACTCAGAAGAGGTTAAGGAAGAACTTAAAAACGTGATTAGTGAAATACTTACATGTCAGGATACTGCAATGCACCTTACATCAAAGCCCTCGGTTATACTTGTAATTGGTGTAAACGGGGTGGGAAAAACCACCAGTATCGGTAAAATGGCAACGTACTACAAATCACAGGGCAAAAAGGTGCTTTTGGCTGCTGCTGATACATTTCGTGCCGCAGCTATTGACCAGCTTGATGTGTGGGCTAAAAGGAGCGGCTGTGATATAATAAAGCATCAGGAAAATTCCGATCCTGCCGCAGTCGTATTTGATGCCTGCCGTGCAGCTGCTGCAAGAGATACAGATATTTTAATTTGTGATACTGCAGGGCGTCTTCATAATAAAGCAAACCTTATGGCAGAGCTTAATAAAATCAGCAGAGTTATTGAAAGAGAGCTTCCGGGAGCGGATAAGGAAATCCTGATAGTGCTCGATGCATCAACCGGACAGAACGCAGTTTCTCAGGCAAAGCTTTTTAAAGAGGCTGCGGATATTACAGGAATAGTCCTGACAAAGCTTGACGGAACGGCGAAGGGCGGAATAGTGGTTTCTATTTCAAAGGAGCAGAATATTCCTGTTAAATTTATCGGTGTCGGAGAAGGGATTGACGATTTACAGGAATTTAATGCAGAAAGCTTTTCAAGAGCACTTTTTGAAAATGTGTAAAAATATTGACTTTTCATACAAAATATGATAAAATAATTGCTAATTTATTGCTGGGGGGATTACCATGGTAAAGATTGCTATAATAGGCTACGGCACTGTCGGTAGCGGTGTTTATGAAATAATTAAGGAAAGCGACTTTGAAGAGGCTGCATTAAACCCGATTGAAGTTAAGCATATCCTTGACATCAGAGATTTTCCGGAGCATCCGGAGAAGGAAATTTTTACAAAGGATTTTGATGATATTCTAAATGACAGCGAGGTTTACTGCGTTGTTGAGGCAATGGGCGGACTTCATCCTGCGTATGAATTTACAAAAGCCCTTTTAGAAAGCGGCAGAAATGTTGTAACATCAAATAAAGAGCTTGTTGCAACCTACGGACCAGAGCTTTTGGCAATAGCTAAGGAAAAAAATGTAAACTACCTCTTTGAGGCAAGCGTGGGCGGCGGTATTCCTATTATAAAGCCGATGTGTTCAAGCCTTAAATCAAATCAGATTGAAAAAATTATCGGTATTTTAAACGGTACAACAAACTTTATTCTTACCGAAATGATTGATAAAAACAAGGACTTTGACGAGGCACTTTCTGACGCACAGAAAAATGGCTATGCAGAGCGTAATCCGGCAGCGGACATTGAAGGTCACGATGCCTGCAGAAAGCTTGCAATTCTATCATCACTTGCCTGGGGCGGTTATGTTGACTATAAGGATATTGTGACAGAGGGTATAACCGAGATTACACTTGATGATGTTAAATATGCCGATAAATTCGGTTATGTTATAAAACTAATCGGCTTTGCCGAGAAAAAGGATAAAATTTTTGCACGTGTTGCACCTATGCTGGTTTCTAAAAAGTATCCGCTTGCAGGTGTTGAGAGCGTGTTTAACGCAATTGTTGTAAAGGGCAATTACCTCGGCACTTCAATGTTTTACGGCAGAGGTGCAGGAAAATTCCCGACAGCAAGTGCAGTTGTTGCCGATGTTATTGAGTCGGTTCGTCATATAAATGCTAAAAAGGCATACCTTGAATGGAAGCCGCAGGAGGCAGGATATATGATGGATATTAATGACAGCATTTCAAGATATTTTGTTAAGTCAGGTAAATCAGAAGAAGAAATAGTGTCAGTATTTGGAAAGGTTGACTTTGCAGAGGGTGTAAAGGACGGCGAACGTGCATTTATCACAGCAGAAATGACGGAAAAAGAGTTTAAGGAAAAGCTTTCCAAAGTTTCTGCTGATAGCTTTATAAGAGTTCTGGAGGCATAATGATATTAGTCAGAGTACCGGCGACAAGTGCAAATATGGGGTCAGGCTTTGATTCACTGGGAATTGCACTTGGACTTTACAACACCCTTCGGATTTCCGAAATTGACAGCGGAATTGTGGTGTATAACAATTCTAAAGATTTTATACCCATTGGTGAAAAAAACCTTGTATACAGGGCTGTGTGCAGAGTTTTTGATGAAGTGGGATATGCAAAAAAGGGGATTAAAATAATTCAGAACAGCGATATTCCGGTAACGAGAGGTCTTGGAAGCAGCAGTGCCTGTATAATAGGCGGTATGCTTGCTGCAAACGTTATTTCGGGAAGAAAGCTTTCATATCCTGAAATTCTAAATCTTGCTGCGGATATGGAGGGACATCCCGATAATGTAACTCCGGCACTTTTCGGCGGATTTTGTGCAGCAGCCTGCGAAAATGGTAAAACGTTTTTCACAAGCAATAAGCTCAGTCCGAAACTGAAAATCGCAATAATGGTTCCTGATTTCTTCGTTTCCACACGTGCATCAAGAACCGGACTGCCTGAAAATGTAACTTTAAAGGATACATCATATAATATATCAAGGGCAGCACTTTTAACGTCGCTGCTCATAAATGGGAAGTATGATGATCTAAGGTATGCTGTAAAGGATAAAATCCATCAGGATTATCGAAAGGATAACGTAAATCACTTTGATTTGATATTGGAAAAATCATATGAATTTGGCTCAAAAGCCACATATTTAAGCGGCTCCGGGCCGACAATAGTTTCACTATTATCTGAAAATTACGGTGAATTTGAAAAGAATATGACCGTATTTTTAAATACACTTGACGATAAATGGAAGGTCAGAGTACTTTCTATCGACAATGTGGGAGCAATTTTAAAGGAATGTTAGTCTGATATAATCGGACTTCAAGATGATGGCAGAGCATATAATCTGCCGATAGAAAGGGGTTAAAAAAATGGGACTTATAGTTCAGAAATACGGCGGTTCATCTGTTAAGGATGCAGAGCATGTAATGAGAGTTGCAAACCGTATCGTAGAGACCTATGATGCAGGAAACAATGTAGTTGTTGCGGTTTCTGCTCAAGGTGACACAACAGACGATTTAATTGAAAAGGCACAGGAAATTAATCCTAATGCTTCAAAGCGTGAAATGGATATGCTTCTTGCAACAGGCGAGCAGATTTCAATTTCACTTCTTGCGATGGCTATTGAAAAAATAGGCAGACCTGTTGTTTCACTTACAGGCTGGCAGGCAGGCTTTAAAACAGATGCCACATATTCTAATGCAAGAATAAGCAGAATAGATACCGAAAGACTGAAAAGTGAGCTTGATAAACGCAAAATCGTTATTGTAGCAGGTTTTCAGGGAGTTAATAAGTATGACGATATAACAACTCTCGGAAGAGGCGGAAGTGACACTTCTGCTGTTGCTTTGGCAGCAACTCTGGGTGCTGATTTATGTGAGATTTACACAGACGTTGACGGTGTTTATACAGCCGACCCGAGAATTGTAAAGACAGCTAAAAAGCTTGACGATATTTCATATGATGAAATGCTTGAGCTTGCATCACTCGGTGCAAATGTTCTGCATAACCGTTCAGTTGAAATGGCTAAGAAATATCATGTAAAGCTATGCGTGAGATCAAGTCTTAATAAAAATGAGGGTACTTTGGTTAAGGGGGTAAATAAAGTGGAAAAAATGTTGGTTAGAGGCGTTACAAGAGATAACGATGTTGCAAGAATTTCTCTTTGCAATGTAGAAGATGTTCCCGGTAAGGCATTTTCTGTATTTGCTATGATTTCTAAAGAAGATATAGGTGTGGATTTAATTCTGCAGTCAATCGGAAACAACGGTAAAAAGGACATCAGCTTTACTGTTAAGGAAAGCGATTTGGAGCGTGTGCTTGAAATTTTTGATGAGCATAAGGACGAAATCGGTGCAGAGGAAATTAAGTATACAAAGGATGTATCTAAGGTATCAATTGTTGGTGCAGGAATGGTTAACAACGCAGGCGTTGCAACAAAAATGTTTGAGGCACTTTACAATGCACATATCAATATCAGCATGATAGCAACCTCTGAAATCAAGATCTCCGTTCTGGTTGCAAGAAAGGAAGCAGAGAGAGCTGTTACAGCAATACATGACAAGTTCTTGCTTGACTAATGAATATTTTATCAGGGCAGCTATTGCCCTGATAAATTTTTCTCTTTAGAGGTAAAAAGTGATGAATGACAAAATTATCGGAAGAAATCCTGTTATGGAGGCTATAAAGTCGGGCAGGGAAATTGACAAGATTATAGTTAAAAAAGGTGAAATTGAAGGCTCCTTGCTGCCGCTTATTAAAAAGGCAAAAAATGCAGGGATACCTGTAATTGAAGCGGACAGGCAAAAGCTTGACAGCCTTTCGGAGGGCGGAAACCATCAGGGGGTTATAGCGTATGCTGCAATGCACAGCTATGTTGATGTCAAGGATATTTTAGAAAATGCAAAAAGCAAAGGACATGCACCTTTTATAATTATTCTTGATAAAATAACTGACCCGCATAATTTTGGCTCAATCTTGCGTACTGCAAACTGTGCCGGTGCAGACGGTGTTATTATTCCAAAACGCAGTAGTGTAGGCCTTTCAGAGGTTGTTGCGAAAACCTCTGCAGGTGCATTGGAATATATTCCGGTTGCAAAGGTTACAAACATCGCACAGACTATCGAAGCACTTAAAAAAGAGGGACTGTGGGTTGCCGGTGCTGAGGCAGGCGGCGAGGTTATGTATAAAACCGATTTAAAGGGTGCTATTGCTCTTGTAATTGGAAGTGAGGGCGAGGGCATTTCAAGACTTGTAAAGGAAAAGTGTGACTTTTTAGTGGAAATTCCGATGTTCGGAGATGTGAACTCACTTAACGCATCTGTTGCGGCGGCTGTTTTGATGTATGAAATTGTCCGTCAGCGTCAGGAAGGATAAAAATTGGAGGTAAATATGAAGGCTGTTATAACTGTAATCGGAAAGGATACGGTGGGAATTATCGCAAAGGTAAGCGATATGCTCTATCGTCATGACATAAACATACTGGATATTTCTCAGACAATTATGCAGGAGCTTTTCACAATGATTATGCTTGTTGATTTAAAGGGCTCATCTGTCGGAGATATTGAGGCTGAGCTTAAGGAAATTGAAAAGGAAATGAACCTGTCAATCCATGTCCAGAACGAAGACATTTTTAATTCCATGCACAGAATATAAGGAGTAGATGATATGTTAAATCCTTTTGAAATTCTTGAAACTATAAATATGATTGACAAGGAAAACCTTGACATAAGAACTATAACAATGGGTATTTCCTTAAAAAACTGTGCTGACCCTGATATAGACAGAGTGTGTGAAAAGGTTTATAAAAAAATCACAACTTATGCGGGGGATTTGGTTTCGGTCGGATGTGATATAGAAAAGCAGTTTGGAATTCCGATTATAAATAAAAGGATTTCGGTTACACCGATTTCAAACCTTGTTGATGCACTTGACGAGAAAACGGAAGAAAACTGTGTAAAGCTTGCAAAAACTCTTGACAAGGCAGCAAAAGCCGTTGGTGTAAACTTTATCGGCGGATATTCTGCACTTGTTCATAAGGATTTTACCGACGGTGAGGCGGCTTTAATGAGGTCTATCCCGAGAGCACTTACTGAAACTGATATTGTATGCTCAAGCGTAAACGTCGGCACAACAAAAGCAGGTATTAATATGGACGCTGTTGCAGCTATGGGAAGAATAATTAAACAGGCTGCAGAAATGACAAAGGACAGCGGCGGCTTTGCCTGTGCTAAGCTGGTTGTGTTTATGAATGCGGTTGAGGATAACCCGTTTATGGCAGGTGCTTTCCACGGAGAAGGCGAGGGAGAATGTGTAATTAACGTCGGTGTAAGCGGTCCGGGAGTTGTTAAATGTGCTCTTGAAAAGGTAAAGGGCGAGCCGTTTGGCGTCGTTGCGGAAACTATCAAGAAAACGGCATTTAAGATTACCAGAATGGGACAGCTTGTTGCGCAAGAGGCATCAAAAAGGCTTGGTGTACCGTTTGGCATTGTGGACTTGTCTTTAGCCCCTACTCCTGCAATCGGTGACAGTGTTGCCTACATATTAGAGGAAATGGGGCTTGAAAAGTGCGGAACACACGGCACAACTGCTGCTTTGGCACTTTTAAATGACGCCGTTAAGAAGGGTGGCGTTATGGCATCCTCATATGTTGGAGGGCTTTCGGGTGCATTTATTCCGGTGAGCGAGGATGCCGGAATGATTGATACTGCAAAATGCGGTCTTTTAACCCTTGAAAAGCTTGAGGCAATGACCTGTGTCTGCTCGGTTGGTCTTGATATGATTGCAGTCCCCGGCGATACAACGGCTGAAACAATTTCAGCTATTATTGCGGACGAGGCGGCTATAGGTATGGTTAATACCAAAACTACCGCTGTAAGAATCATTCCTGCCCCCGGAAAAAATGTGGGTGACACAGTCGAGTTTGGTGGACTTTTGGGTAGCGGCCCGATTATGCCTGTTAAAGAATACTCAAGTGCTGAATTCATAAAACGTGGCGGAAGAATTCCTGCACCGCTTCAGGCACTTAAAAACTGATTTAATAACTCTGTCAGAAGCTTATCTAAAGGTTTTGACAGAGTTAATTTTATTTTTGTTATTTTTTTCTTAAAGTACTTGCAAATAGCATAAATATGTGTTATAATAATAAAGCTGTTAATTTGGAGAGGTGGCCGAGTGGCCGAAGGCGCAACATTGGAAATGTTGTGAGGGTAACACCTCCGTGAGTTCGAATCTCATCCTCTCCTCCACG
>JAZNIV010000030.1:0-8426 GCA_045577675.1 Clostridia bacterium | reverse complement strand
TGTTTCTTTTCCCTTCGGTCATTTGTACTTTGTGTACTGTTTTCTTCTCTTTTGCCATAATTTAAGGCCTCCTATGATTTTTATTTTATCATAGAAGACCTTGCTTTTCTACTATTTACAGAAATTCTTTCACAGACTCCCTGAAAATTAACCACCTTTTCAGTCAGGCACTTTAATATATTTGTTGATGAGGCAATCTGCATGATTAGGTCATCTATTCGTTGCGGATTGCCTTCTTCTGTTATTACAATAGGTCCTGCAATCCTGTCTGCCTGTTCTGAAGCATATTCAAAGGCTGCTTTTTGATTTTTAACAAATGAATTATATATATATTCAACAGCATCATTTGGAATATCGTTTGGAAGAATTTTTTGTATTGTTGAAATATTAAGGCTTTGTTTTAACGTGCAAATTACAATTATATATGCAAGATGAACCTTCCCATATTTCTTTTTAACAGGTGCAGGCATCATTTTAAGCTTTACGTAGTTATTTATCATAGGTCTGGTTATTTCCACACCATCACTTGATAAAAGCTCAAGATTCCCTATATACGAATTAACAAGCTCAATGACCTGATCCATATAGAGGTCGATTGATGGAAGCTCATCCCAGGAAGGGAGAGTATGCTTTGTAAGCAGTTTTTTACATTCCTCAAAACATTCAAGGGCTGCTTTTTTTGTATAATTCATATTAATTTCTCCTTTTTTTGTTTATATTAATAATTATAGCATTATTTTACTTTTAAATCAATACATTTCATTTTATTTATTACTATAAATATATTAATATCTTATTGACAAAATAACGATTATTTGGTAATATAGTATTAAATACTATGTATAATAATATCATACATTAAAGAGGTGTTTATTGTGAAAAAAATTAAACAAAAGCTTTCACGGGTGCAGACGATTGGAGAGGAAATAGCAAACGCTATATCTCACGGACTTGGAACAGGGCTTTCCATTGCCGGAATGGTAGTTCTAATAGTTACTGCCTGCACACATAATATGGGTGCTCTTGCAATCGTAAGTGCAGCTTTATATGGTTCAGGACTGATTTTGCTTTATACTTTTTCATCACTTTATCACTCGCTGACAAATCAAAAAGCAAAAAAAGTATTCAGAATTTTTGACCATTGTTCTATTTTTATTCTAATATTCAGCACATATATCCCTGTTTTACTTGTTATAGTCGGTGGAGCGCTCGGATGGACTATGTTTGGAATAAGTGCATTTTGTACCGTTCTTGGTGTTGTACTAAATTCTGTGAACTTAGAGCGTTGGGATAAGCTTTCGCAAATTCTTTATGTTGTAATGGGCTGGTCTGCTTTAATGATTATAAAGCCTCTTTATAATGCTCTTTCTGCCTATGAGCTTTTGCTTTTAGTTCTCGGTGGACTGTCATATACGGTAGGTATTGTATTTTATAGAAACAAAAAATGGAAATATATGCATTTTGTATGGCATATTTTTGTGCTTGGTGGAAGTGTTTTGCACTATTTCTTTATTTTAAGCTATTATATGAGGTAATTGGGTATGAAAAAAGTATTTAAGAATATTGTTAATGAAGGAATATACGGAAAGGAACCGCTTTTTGATGTACGTGAGATTACAACTATTCGGGATATGTTTGAATCTAGTACAAGGCTTTATGCAAAAAGAACAGCATTTATGCAAAAGCCGGATAACAATTCGCCGTATGTGAAAATTTCCTATCAGCAGTTTTATGATGATGTTTACAGCTTTGCTACAGGACTTATAAATTTAGGGCTAAAGGATAAAAAAGTAGCTGTAATTGGAGAAAACAGATATGAGTGGGCTTTGTCATATATGTCAATTGTCAGCGGAGTGGGAACAGTTGTACCGATTGACAAAGAGCTTCCGTATACAGAAATTAAATTCTTAATGGATACAGCTGAATGTTCTGCCGTTATCTTAACAAAAAATATTTTAAAACGTAAGCCGGAGCTTTTAAACTGCGGTCTTATTTGCATTTGTATGGATGATACTAATGGCTGTATTTCTATGGAAAGTGTTATGGAAAAGGGAAAAGAGCTTTTGGAAAACGGAAATACAGAGTTTGCTAAAAGCACAGTAAAGCCTGATGATGTAAATATCCTGCTCTTCACATCCGGAACAACAGGCACTGCAAAGGGAGTAATGCTTTCACATAAAAACCTATGCTCAAATATAATGAACACCTGTGCTGTTTTCAAGATTGACCAGTATGACAGAGTGTTTTCTTTATTGCCTCTGCATCACACATATGAATGTACCTGTGGATTTTTGTGCGAAATTTATGTTGGCTGTTCCATTGCATACTGTCAGGGATTAAAGTATATTGTAAAGAATATGCAGGAATGTAAGCCAACACTATTTTTTGCTGTACCACTGGTGCTTGAGTCTATCTATAAGATGCTCAATAAAACTATCGACAAGCAAGGAAAGAGAAAGACTGTTGAAAAAGGAATAAAAATAACTAAGGCATTATTAAAGGTCGGAATAGATATAAGACGAAAGATTTTTAAAGAAATTATTGACAATTTCGGCGGTCGATTAAAAATGTTTTTAGTCGGTGCAGCACATATAGATGGAGAAATACTACAATTTTTCACAGACCTTGGTATAACGAGTATTCAAGGCTATGGTATGACTGAATGTTCACCTTTAATTGCAGCAAACCGCGGCTCGCATTACCGCAACGAAGCTGCAGGACTGCCACTTCCTGAGGTTGCTGTTAAAATTTCAAATCCTGATCAGGACGGAGTGGGAGAAATCCTTGTAAAAGGCGAAAACGTAATGGTGGGTTATTATAAAAATCCCGAAGAAACGGCTCGCGTTTTAAAGGACGGCTGGCTTCATACAGGTGATATGGGCTATATTAAAGACGGATTTATATATATAACCGGACGTGCGAAGAATGTTATTATAACTGCTAACGGAAAAAATGTTTTTCCGGAGGAGATAGAGAGTTATCTTTGCCAGTCGAAATACATTTTAGAAAGTATGGTATATGAATCTGAGGTTGATTCAAAGAAGGTTATTACCGCTCAACTTTATCCGGATTTTGCGGAAGTTGAACAGGTTCTTGGAACCGAGTACAGCGATGATGCTTTAAAAAAACTTATATCAGATGAGATAAAATCAATAAATAGAAACATACCGGCATATAAGTCTGTCGGAAAGTTTATAATAAGAAAAAATCAGTTTATTAAAACAACAACGCAGAAAATAAAGAGGGAAGCTAATATATAATTTTTCTATTGCAAAAATTTAGCAAATATAGTATAATGAAGATGTATGAAAGGGGAATAAATATATAAGGAGATGATAAAAATGCAAAATTCAGGTTACTCTTCAATAACTCCGGAAATCTATTCCTTGGCAGAGAAATGTATTGAAAACAGCAATATCGACCCACAGCTTTATACCGTGCATCAGGTGAAACGCGGCTTACGTGACATTGACGGACGGGGCGTGCTGACGGGACTTACTGAGATTTCTACAATAAATTCAACAAAAAATGTTGATGGAAAGCAAGTTCCCTGCGAAGGTGAGCTTTATTATAGGGGTATAAACATAAATGACATTGTAGATGGTTTTTATTCGGAGGACAGATTTGGTTTTGAAGAAACTGTATATCTTCTTCTTTTCGGAAAGCTCCCTGACAGAACTGAACTTGAGGAGTTTGAGAATCTTCTTAGAAAATACCGCTCCTTGCCAACCAACTTTGTACGCGATGTAATTATGAAGGCACCTAACGGCGACATTATGAATACTCTTGCGCGAAGTGTTTTAACATTATATTCCTATGACAAAAATGCAAATGATGTGAGTATTCCGAATGTTTTACGTCAATGCATACAGCTTATTGCAACCTTTCCGCTTTTGTCGGTTTATGCATACCATGCGTATAATCATTATGAAAAATTTAAGGGACTTTATATTCACAGACCAAGTCCCAAAATGTCAACTGCCGAAAATATATTAAGAATGCTAAGACCTGATAAGGTTTTTACTCATCTTGAAGCAAGAATTCTTGATATGGCACTTGTACTCCACGCAGAGCACGGAGGGGGAAATAATTCAACCTTCACCACTCATGTTGTCACATCATCGGGTACGGATACCTATTCGTCAGTCGCTGCGTCTTTGTGTTCTTTAAAAGGGCCTAAGCACGGCGGTGCAAACATAAAAGTTAAATATATGTTTGACGATATGAAAAAACATCTTACCGACTGGAAGGATGACGAGCAAATTAAGGCTTATCTTGTGAAGCTTTTAAACAAAGAGGCTTTCGATAAAGCCGGACTAATTTATGGAATGGGGCATGCTGTTTATTCTATTTCAGACCCCCGTTCTGAAATTTTCAGAACCTTTGTCGGAAAGCTGTCCGAGGAAAAGGGAAGATACGGTGAATTTATGCTCTATAATAAGGTTGCCGAGCTTGCAACACAGGTTATATCGGAAAAACGAAAAATTTATAAGGGTGTAAGCCCAAATATAGATTTTTACAGCGGATTTGCATATTCTATGCTTGAACTTCCTGATGAGCTTTATACACCAATGTTTGCAACTGCCAGAATAGCAGGCTGGAGTGCACATAGAATTGAGGAATTAATCAATACAAATAAAATCATCAGACCGGCATATAAATCTGTTTCTGAAGTGACGGATTATATACCGCTCGATAAAAGGTAAAAGGAGTGTTACCAATGAACAAAAAAATCATAATTTTAACAGCTGCAATGCTTGCATCATTTGGTATTCAGGCAAGCGCCAAATATAACAAATACAACGAAGAGAGCTACATTAATCTTTATAATAATACTATTGCAGATATAGCATTATCTTTAGATATGACTCTTGATGACTTCAAAAGTGAATTTAACTTACCTGAAGATATGCCGGGAGATACTAATGAAACAGCTGCGTATTTCCATTTATCGATTAATGATTTTGCTTTAGTTCAGGGAAGTAGTGCTGATGAAACTGTTGCTTATCTTTCGAAATTGACAGATAAGGAAATAACTAAAGAAACAATCTATAAAGATGCAGAGGAGGGTATTCTTTTTAAGACTTATCTTGAAAAAATTGAAGAGTTAAAGCCTGAGGAATATGAGGAATATTATAAGTCATACGGTTTAGAAAACATAACAGACGAAACATCCTTTGCAGAAGCCAGAAATCAATTGCATAGAGTCTATTTAAAGAACAGTGGTATTCTTTCGTACTTTAAGAAGGATTCAATTCTTGTTATGCTAAACGGAAAGTATATTGATTTTGATGTTGCTCCGGTTATTATGAACGATAGAGTAATGGTCCCGATGAGAAATATTTTTGAAGCATTAGGTTCGGTAGTGAATTGGGACGGTGAGACTAAAACAGTTTTTGCAAGCAAGGGCGATAAAATCATTACAATCCAGGTTGGTCAGAATTTTATGTTTTTAAATAATGAAAAGATTGAGATTGACTCACCATCTGTAATAGTAGATGAAAGAACACTTGTTCCGCTTCGTGCTGTCGCTGAAGCGCTTGATACGCAGGTGTTCTATAATGAGGATACAAAAACAGTAGTAATACATTAAAAAAACAGGTCGTATGACCTGTTTTTTTAATGTATTAAATCTTTAATAACCTCTCCTGCGATAATCATTCCTGCAACGGGCGGAACGAAAGAGACGCTTCCCGGAACCTGATGCTTAGATGAAATTTCTGTGCATTTTACAGGCTTGATTGGTTCTTCTTTTGAGTACAAAACCTTAAGGCTTTTAATACCTCTATTCTTTAGCTCGCGCCTTAAAACACGTGCTAAAGGGCATACGGAGGTTTTATAAATGTCAGAAATTTCGAACTTAGTAGGGTCGAGCTTATTTCCTGTACCCATACAGCTTATAATGGGAACAGAAAACTTATTTGCTTCCTCGATAAGAGTCAGCTTAGACGTAACAGTATCAATAGCATCTACAATATAGTCAAAGCCCGAAATATCAATTTCTTTTTCCTTTGTATAAAAGCAATTATATGCCGTAACATTGCAATCGGGGTTTATATCTTTAATTCTTGCTGTTATTACGTCAACCTTTAGTTTACCTACAGTTGATGTAAGGGCAACAAGTTGCCTGTTGATATTAGTTAGAGAAACAATATCATTGTCAACAACCGTAATATTGCCTATTCCACTTCGTGCAAGTGCCTCGCAGGCAAAAGAGCCGACTCCGCCGACACCAAAAACTATCACTTTTGATTTTTTTAACTTTTCAATGGAATCGTTTCCTATTAATAACTCTGTTCTTGAAAATTGATTTACCATTTTTAGTTCCTTTCTTATATTATTTCAATTACTGTAAATCCCGCTTCTTCTATTACTGAAGTTAATGTTGAATTTTCTATAATTTGTGCTAATTCTACTGTTGCTGTTTTTACTTCTAAATCAACTTCCACTTTATTAACTCCTTCTAATGATTTTAATGCTTTTTCAACACTCATTTTACAATGATTACATTGCATTCCATCTATTTTAATTGTTTTTGAATTCATTGTTTCTTCCTCCCCAATTTCATCAAGTTCTATTTTTATAGTTTCAATATTTTCAACAAATTTAGATTTGAATTTTCTTAGTCTTAATGCATTAGTTACTACACATACTGAACTTAAACTCATGGCTAATGCGCCTAGCATTGGGTTTAACTTTAACCCTAAGCCTATATAAAATACTCCTGCTGCTACTGGTATACATATAGCATTATAGAAAAATGCCCAAAATAAGTTCATTTTTATATTTTTTATAACTGCCTTGCTTAAATCTATTGCAATTACAACATCTAATAAACTATTTTTCATTAATACAATATCTGCTGCTTCTATTGCTATATCTGTTCCAGAACCAATTGCTAGCCCAACATCTGATTTAACTAAAGCCGGACTGTCATTTATTCCGTCTCCTACGAATGCTACTTTTTTTCCAGTCTCTTGTAATTTTGATACTTCTTTTTCTTTGTCTGCTGGCAATATTTCTGAAACAACTTTTTCTATTCCTAATTCTTTTGCTATTGTATTTGCTACTGTTTCATTATCTCCAGTTAACATTACAACTTCTAAATTTCTTGTTTTTAATTCTTGAATTGCTTGATAACTTGTAGTCTTTATTGTATCTGCTACTGCAATTACTCCAATAATTTCTGTCTCTCTTGCAAAATAAATAATGGTTTTACCTTGCGCTAAAAATTTTTCTGCTTCATGAGCTGTTTCATTGGCTGGTATATTATTTTCTAACATAAATTTGTAATTTCCCGCCAAGTAGTTTATTCCTGCGATTTTGCCCTTTACTCCTCTGCCTGATATAGCTATAAATTCTTGAACTTCTTCTAAGTCTTGTTCTTCTTCTATTGACCTTTTTATAATTGCATCTGCTAATGGATGTTCTGAATTTTTTTCTAAACTTGCTACTATTTTTAACAAATGTTTTTCATTAATGTTGTTTACTAAAATGTCTGTAACTTTTGGTTTGCCTTCTGTAATAGTTCCTGTTTTATCTAAAACTACTGTATTTACTAGATGTAATGTTTCTAAGCTTTCAGCTGATTTTATTAATATACCATTCTGTGCACCTTTACCCGTTCCTACCATTATTGCAACTGGTGTTGCTAAACCTAATGCACATGGGCATGAAATTACTAATACCGATATTCCTATGCCAAGTGCAAATTCAAAGCTTTTTCCTTCCATAATCCAAAATAATGTTGCTAGAATTGCTATGCTTATCACTATTGGTACAAAAACTCCACTTACTTTGTCTGCTAGCCTTGCTATTGGTGCTTTAGAACTTCCTGCCTCTTCAACTAATTTTATAATTTGAGCAAGTGTAGTATCTTCTCCTACTTTTGTTGCCTGCATTTTGAAATATCCGTTTTTATTAATTGTTCCTGATACTACATTATCTCCAACACTTTTTTCTACTGGCATACTTTCTCCTGTAATTGCTGATTGGTCTATAGCAGATTTTCCTTCTATTATTATGCCATCTACTGGTATGCTTGTACCTGGTTTTATTACTATAATATCTCCCACGATAATTTCTTCTGTATTTATTTCTATTTCTTCATTGTTTCTAATTACTGTTGCTGTTTTTGGTGCTAAGTTAATTAGTTTACTTATTGCATCTTTTGTTTTTCCTTTTGATTTTGTTTCTAAATATTTTCCAACTGTTATTAGTGTAAGTATTGTTCCTGCTGATTCAAAATATAAGTCGTTTGAATATCTTTGCACTAATTCTAAATTGTTATGCCTTAATCCATACCCAATCATATAAGTTGCAAAAATTCCATAAATTATTGCTGCTGAACTTCCAATAGCTATTAGCGAATCCATGTTAGGACTTCCTTTAAATAACCTTTTAAAGCCAACTATAAAATAGTTTCT